>JARKQG010000146.1 GCA_029974035.1 Eubacteriales bacterium
GCAGCTGGTCGGCCTTGGGGATGCCGATGCCATTGTCAATCACCTTGACCACCGCCTTCTTGCCCGCGCGGGCAATCTCCACCCGGACCTTGCCGCCGCTTGGCGTATACTTGATGGCGTTGTCGATCAGGTTGTAGAACACCTGCTCCAGCTTCATCGGATCGCCCATGGTGTCGATCTGGTCGCGGACGGCCACATCCAGCGCGATCTGGCGGCCCTCCGCCAGCGGCCGTAACCGCCGGGCGGCGTCCTGCACCAGCTTATCCAGCGAGAGAAGCTGCGGCTGAAGCTTGGTCACACCGCGGTCGTCCATGTGCACCAGCGTCAAAAGATCGTTGATAATGGAATTAAGCCGGTCGATCTCCTTGTTGATGTCGGACAGGAATTCCTTTTGCATGTCGAGATCGCACTGCTCCTGATACAGCAGCGTCTCGCTGAGAATTTTCATCGTGGAAAGGGGGGTTTTCAGCTCGTGGGACGCGTTGGATACGAACTGGTTTCGGGTCTGGTCCAGCCGTTCCAGCCGCTCGCACATCATGTTGAACGCCGAAGCCAGCTGCGCGAATTCGTTGCGCCCCTGTACGGTGACGCGGCTGGTCAGGTCGCCCTGCGTCATGCGGGATATGCCCTGGCTAAGCTCGTCGATGGGCCGGGTGAAGATGCGGGACACCATGAGGCTCAGGATCAGAACCGAGAGGGCCACCAGCAGAAGCCACAGCGTCATCTGGCGCTGCATCTGCGTCAGGCTCTGGTACACGTCCTGGGCCATCGAGGAATAGACCACCGCGCCCGCCAACTTGCCGCCGGACAGCATCGGTGCGGTGTACACGCCCACCATCTGCCCGTCCGCGTCCTGATCCCGACCCAGCCAGCCGGCGCTCTGCGCGCTGGCCTCGTAATAGCCGTAGGCCGATCCTTGCCCGGCGAGACTTGCGGCCACCTCGCCCAGGTTGAGCCGCCTGCCGTTATACTCCGAATAGCCGTCCGCCTGCACCACGCCCAGAAGATCCACCACCATCACGCGGGCGGCGTTCTGGGATGCGGCATAAACCGCCTTATACAGGTTGTCGGCATCGTCCGCGGCCAGAAAGCCTGCCAGCTGCTGCGCCATGTTATCGGTGTCGCGCTGCTCCTCGCGTACTTTCTGTTCAAACAGATATTCGCCCACCATGCGGATCAAGCTGGCCGCGACCACCAGGAACGCGACGCAGATGATGAGCAGGTAGGCGAGCACAATTCTCCACCGGATGGAGTATAGGAAGGTTCTGGCCCTCGTCGACAAAATGATAGCCCACTCCCCGTTTGCGCGTCAGTCGCGCTGGCAAAACGCGCCCCGCGGGCCGCACGGCCCCTGGCGCGGCGCGCTAGTCCTTGTCGGTAAAGTAGTAGCCCACGCCCCATTTGGTAAAGATAAATTCCGGCTGGGCGGGATTTTTTTCGATTTTTTCGCGCAGGCGGCGGATGTGCACGTCCACCGTGCGCAGATCGCCCAGATAGTCGTACTTCCAGATGGTCTCCAGCAGCGCCTCGCGGCTGAACACCTTGCCGCGGTTGGTGGCGAAGAGCTGCAGAAGATCGAACTCCTTGGCGGTCAGATTGACATCCCGGTCTCCGACAACCACGGAGCGGTTGTTGAGGTTGATGACCATGTCGCGGACGGTGATTGTGCGCGCGTCGATACCCCGGGACATCTGGCCGGTGCGGCGCAGGATGGTCTTGATGCGGGCCTTGACCTCCAAAATATTAAAGGGCTTGGTCATATAATCGTCCGCGCCATACTCAAGGCCCAGGATCTTGTCCATGTCCTCACCCTTGGCGGTCAGCATGATGATGGGCACGTTGCTCTTTTCGCGGATGCGCTGGCAGACTTCGATGCCGCTGAATTTGGGCAGCATGACGTCCAGCAGCACCAGATCGTATTGCCCCGCGAAAAAAGTCTGTACGGCCTCCTCGCCGTCCGCCGCGGAGGCGGTCTCATAGCCGTCCTGCTCCAAGCTGTATTTTAAACCTTTGACGATGAGTGGCTCATCGTCAACAATCAAAATTCGCTTTGCCATCGGGTCGTCATCCTCTCCGGGGGACAGCAGGCCCGGCCCCATGCCGCCGGTTCGCCGCCCCGCCTGTTTATCAGAGGGCAGATTGCCTTTACAACAATTCAATTATACCCAGCTTTTCGAAAAAAAACAAGTGCGCACAGGGGGATGTTAGGATTTTACATCCAACTATATCTGTACAAATTTCGTCATAAGTGATATACTGACTGATGTGTGCCCGCGCCTTTTCGCGGGCATGCCGGAAAGGGTGTTCGCGCATTGACCAGGCGTCCAAATCTCTTACTGATCCTTCTCGCCCTGTGGCTCTCGACCGCCGTCGCGTTGAGCGCCGTATTTCTTGAGCCGGCGCGGGCCGAGACGACCGCCGCCAAAAAGGTAGACACCTACGACGCAAACAACCCCGGAAACCTGAACGCCGACGACATCGAGGGCGAAGCCGCGGTGGTCATGGACTACAAGACCGGGCGGGTATTGTTTGAAAAAAACGCCGACGAAAAGCTCTATCCCGCCAGCACCACCAAGGTGATGACCTGTCTTCTGGCGCTGGAGTCCGGCCGCCTGAACGAAACCGTCACCATCCCGAAGGAAGCGTCCAAGGTCCCCAAGGACTCTTCGCTGGTGCCGGTGACCCCCGGCGAAAAGATGCCCTTCATCGACCTTCTGTACGGCCTGATGATGCGCTCCGGCAACGATGGCGCGGTGGCCGTGGCCGTGATCGTCGCGGGTTCGGTGGACAATTTCGTCGCCATGATGAACCAGCGGGCGCGGGAACTGGGCTGTGAGAACACCCACTTCGCAAACCCCCACGGCTATCAGGACGAGACCCATTATACCACCGCCAGAGATCTGGCCCTCATCACCCGGGAGGCGATGAAAAACGCCACCTTCCGCGAAATCGTGTCGGCCAAAAGCTACACCATGTCCGCCACGGAGAAGCGCGAGAAGCTCAAGCTGGCAACCAGCAACGCGATGTTCGTCAAAACCTCGCCCTACTACTACGAGTACGAGGTCGGCGTCAAGACGGGCTATCACTCAAAGGCGGCGCACTGCTTCGTCGGCGCGGCCAAGAAAAACGGCGCGTCGCTGATCTCGGTCACGCTCAAGACCACCAAAAACGGCAAGTGGACCGACACCAAGCGGTTGATGGAGTACGGCTTCGCCCAATACAAGACCTACGCCTTCAACAAGATCTACGATGCCAATCCGCTGTACGCCACCATCAAAAACGCCGACAGCGAGGACGCGGGTTCAGGCCTTGTGGAATTGACGGTGGTTCCCGGCGGCTCTATCGGCAATTACAGCGTCACCTGCCTGCCGGATGACCTTGCCGAAACCTCCCGGGACATCATGAGCAAGGTTTCCGTGCAGTACACTTCTGCCCTCGTCGCCCCCATCCGCGAGGGAGACATCTTGGGCAGCATCTCCTACACGGCGGATGACGGCAGCGCGTTTTCCGGTACGGTCATCGCCAGCCGGGATGTCCAGGAGATCAAGCCGGTGTCCGCGCTGGGTGAGATCGTCCCCTGGGCGGACACCGTGGATTACAGCCTGATCTGGATCCTGCTGGGACTATTCGGCCTGGTGGTGCTTTTGATCGTGCTGCTGCGCATCCAACACGCGATCCGGCGCAAGCGGCGCTACCGCGAGCTGCGCCGCCGTCAGCAGATGGCCTACTCCCGCTACCGCAGCTATCGCTGACCCTCCGGGAGATCCAAGCCCTCTCATACCTATACGAAATATTATTGCAAGAGCGGCAGGGATTTTTCGATGCAGGGCAAGGAGCCAGAGCGAAGCGCAGCTGCGTTGCGCGGAGCGTGACACCGCCCCGCGCGAAAAGGACCGCCGCAACGATGCATAATTGTTTGGGATTGGTATCAACCGCTCTTCCACGCGAAGGAGCGGTTTTTTGGCATAAAAACGGCCGCCGCGAAATGCGGCGGCCGTTTGAATGATTAACTACTGACGGCGGGCGGCGAAGCACTCGCTGCAATAGATCGGTCGGTCGCTCTTGGGAACGAACGGAACGCGGGTGGGCTTGCCGCACTCTGCGCAAACGGTCTCGAACATCTCGCGGGGCTCGCCCTGCGTCCCACGGCTGGCCTTGCGGGAGTCGCGGCAGGACTTGCAACGGGTAGGCTCATTCTGGAAGCCCTTTTCCGCGTAGAAGGCCTGCTCTCCGGCGGTAAACACGAACTCATTCCCACAATCCCGGCAAACCAGCGTCTTGTCCTCGTACATTGGAATTTCCCCCTGTGATCAATATGTTGGTTGCCAAGGACAGCTGACCTGGTCTTTGCCCCCACACCCGCCGGCCGGGATGCTCGCTCATGGGCGGTGACGCCCCCCACTACTGATCCTCTCAGCGTTGACGCTGGCCGGACTTACCTCTAAGCCGCACCATGCTCACCGGGACTTTGCCCGGGTTACGTGGATCGTTTTGCCTGCGACTGGCATCGATTCTCAACCACAGACCTGCCTATCGGCAACCGTCAAACATTATACTGCATTCCACGGGCAAAAGCAAGCGTTTCTTTAACCACATTTTTACGGCATTGCCCCATTTTTTTACTTTTTCCGCCGCGGCGCCCGGTCGACGGACCCGGCCAGCGCGATGAACCACACGTCCGCCGCGCCGGCCGCGCGAAGCGCCCGGGCGCAGGCGAGGGCGGTGGCGCCGGTGGTCAGCACATCGTCCACCAACAGCAGGCGCCGGCCCCGGACGTCGGCCGACGCGGCAAAGGCGCCGTCCAGGTTGAGGCGCCGCGCGGCACCGGTCAGCCGCGCCTGCTGGGCGGCGTCCCGAGTGCGCCGAAGCGCCTCAACCGCCGGCACACCCAACCGCCCGGCCAGCGCGCGGGCCAGGACCGCGGCCTGGTTGACGCCCCGCACCCGAAGGCGCGCCGGGTGCATCGGCACCGGCACCACCGCGTCCACGGCCCCGGGGGGCAGCTCCCGCCGGACCGTCTGCTCCATCGCCCGGCCCATCCAGTCCGCCATGCGGGCGACGCCCCCGTACTTCATGCGGCGGATCATGCCGCTCACCGGGCGGCGGTAGGGGTACGTAAAGCGGGCGGCGGAGAGCACCCCCTCCGGCCAATCGCCGCAGGTCAGGCAGGCGCGCGGCCCGCGCCCCGCGGCAAGGGGACGCCCGCAGCGCGGACAGTGGAGGCCGGGAAAATCGGCCACAGGCCTCACAAGCCGCGCGCAGTCCGCGCACAGCCATTCCACGTCCGCCCCCGCGGGGCTTCCGCAGCCCATGCAGTTGGCGCGGGAGGGGTAGAGCGCCTCGAGCATCAGCGCCAGGGCCAGCTTCGCCCAGCCCATCACCGATCCCCCGACAGCGCCCGCAGCCGCTCCGCCAGCGCGCTGTAACGCCTCGAAACCTGCCGGTTCTCCACCATCCTGCGCATTACGTCCTCCCGCCCCACCACCACCACCAGGCGCTTTGCACGGGTGACCGCGGTGTAGAGAAGGTTCCTGGTCAGAAGCACCGGCGGCCCCGCCATCAGCGGCAACACCACCGCGTCAAATTCGCTGCCCTGGCTCTTGTGCACGCTGATGCAGTAGGAGAGCTCCAGCGCGTCGAGATCCGACTCGCCGTATTCGATCACCCGGTCGTCGTCAAAGCGCACGGTCAGCGCACGCTCCTCCGGGTCCACGGATTCCACATAGCCGATGTCGCCGTTGAAGGCCCCCTGACCTTCCTCGCCGTCCCGCGTCCAGGCGATCTGGTAGTCGTTTTTGATCTGCATCACCTTGTCGCCCGGGCGAAACACCGCGTCGCCCCGGACGAGGCAGCCCATGCCGCGGCGCTCGGGGTTCAGCGCGTCCTGCAAAAGCCGGTTCAGCCGGTAGACGCCCGCCTCGCCCTTCTTCATCGGCGCCATCACCTGGATGGCGCGCACCGGATCGACCCCCAGATAGCCGGGCAGCCGCCTGGACACCAGCGCCAGCACCGTCTGAGCGATCCTGTCGGCACCGTCGACGCGCTCAAAAAAGAAGTCGCTGTCCCTTCCGTTGGTCAGGGGCATTTCGCCGCTGTTGATGCGGTGGGCGTTGACGACGATCATGCTCTCCTGCGCCTGGCGGAAGATCTCGGTCAGCCGCGCGAGGGGCACCACGCCGCTCTCGATCAGGTCGCCCAGCACGTTGCCCGCGCCCACGGAGGGGAGCTGGTCCGCGTCGCCCACCAGGATCAGCCGCGTGCCGAGCCTGAGCGCCCTCAAAAGCGAGCGCATCAAAAGCGTATCCACCATGCTGACCTCGTCCACGATCACCGCGTCCGCGTCCACGGGGTTGTCCTGATCCCGCTGAAAAACGCCCTCCTCGCCGCCGTACTCCAGCAGGCGGTGAAGGGTGCTGGCGCTGACGCCGGTGGCCTCGGTCATGCGCTTGGCGGCCCGCCCGGTGGGGGCCGCGAGGGCCACGGAGCCGCGCCGCGACAAAATCTCAATGATGCAGCGGATGCCCGTGGTCTTGCCGGTGCCCGGCCCGCCGGTGATCACCGTCACCGCACCCGAAACCGCCAGCGCCACCGCCTGCCGCTGCTCCGCGCCCAGCGTGACGCCGGACGCGCGCTCGTACCGATCGATGCCCTCCGCCTCCGCCGGCGGCGGCGCCATTTTCAGAAGCAGCGCCAGCCGCCGGGCGACCTCCGCCTCCGCGTCGTAGAGCCTGGCCAGGTATACCACATCCCGCCCGCCGGCGGGCGCCATCACCAGCCGGCCCTGAAGCGCCAGGGACCGCAGCCGGGGCTCGATCAGCGCCTCCGGCGCGCCGGTGAGAAGCGCGGTCTGCCAAAGCAGCGCGTCCCCGGGCAGGTACATGTGGCCGGCCACGCCGGCCGCCTCCTCCAGCACATAGGAAAGCGCGCAGCCCAGCCGCTCCGGCGATTCCGGCTCGATGCCCAGAGAATGCGCGATGGCGTCGGCGGTCTTGAAGCCGATGCCCTCCACCCGCTCCACCAGTTGGTAGGGGTTTTGCCGCACCGCGGCCTGGGTGTGCTCGCCAAAGGCGCGGAAGATCTTCATCGACAGCGCGGGGCTGATGCCGTAGCCCTGCAAAAACACCAGCGCCTGCCGCGCGGCGCGCTGCTCCGCGTAGGACCGGGCGATCGTCCGCGCCCGCTTGGGGCCGATGCCGGGGATCTCGCCCAGCCGCTCCGGATTTGCGTCGAGCACCGCCAGCGCGTCCTCGCCGAAATGCTTCACAATCTGCTTGGCGGTGACCGGTCCGACGCCCCGGATCAGCCCGGAGCCCAGATATCGCTCGATGCCGCCCACCGTTTCCGGCTCCACGTTTTCGCAGGAGACGATCTTTAGCTGGCGGCCGTACTCCGGATGGTCCACCCAGTCCCCCTCCAGGATCACCCGCTCCCCCGCCACCACATAGGCCAGCGCGCCCACCGCGGCAAAGCGCTCCCGGCCGGACTTGACCGAGAGCACGGAAAACCCGTTTACATCGTTTCGGAACACGATCTCCTCCACGACTCCTTCGACGCGCGGCATGGCGTTCCTCCCCGTGGTTGATGTGCCCTATTATATCGCCGCGCGGGCGGCTTGTAAAGGAAAGCGCCCATCCTGCGATGGGCGCTTTCCTTTGGCGATCCGGAAGGGGCTCGAACCCTCGACCTCCAGCGTGACAGGCTGGCATTCTAACCAACTGAACTACCGGACCATGTGGGCCAGAATCGGCCCGAGAAATTGGTGGGCCTTCAGGGACTTGAACCCCGGACCGATCGGTTATGAGCCGACTGCTCTAACCGGCTGAGCTAAAGGCCCGCGCTTTCAGGAACGACGCACCGACATTGCCAACAACGCCGGTGCGTCCATGGTGACCTCTAGGGGACTCGAACCCCTGTTACCGCCGTGAAAGGGCGGTGTCTTAACCGCTTGACCAAGAGGCCACAATCGCGCAGGCTTGAAGATGGTCGGGGTGACAGGATTTGAACCTGCGACCCCATGCTCCCAAAGCACGTGCGCTACCGAACTGCGCTACACCCCGCTGGGGTTCGTCCAAGCCCGCTCGGGCGACGCAGATTATTATACCAAACCCGAGGGCCTTCGTCAACACCCCTATCTGAAAATTTACCATGTTTTCAGCCCGCGCGGATCCCGGCGGATTCAGCTGCCGATCTTCTCCGCGTCGTAGGGGGTTTCCTGGTAGACGCAGTAGTTGAGCCAGTTCTGGAACAGGAGGTTCGAATGGGCGCGCCATACCACCACCGGCTCCCTGGCGGGGTCGTCCTCCGGAAAGTAGTTGCAGGGCACGGGCACGTTTTTCATGCCCCGCTTGAGATCCCGCTCGTACTCCGTGCGCAGCGTGTTGGGATCGTACTCGGAATGGCCGGTCACAAACACGCGCTTGCCCAGCGGCGACGACGCGATGTACACGCCCGCCTCGTCGCTGACGGACAGGAGCGTCAGCTCCGGCACGGCCAGAATATCCTCCGCCCGCACCTCGGTGTGCCGGGAGTGGGGCGCGTAAAACACGGAATCAAACCCGCGCATCAGCGGGTGTCCCGGCGCCAGCACCTTGTGAGGGAACACGCCGGAGCACTTCATGCCCAGCGGATACTTGGGAATGCCGTAGTGATAGTACAGCCCCGCCTGCGCCGCCCAGCAGATGTAGAGCGTGGAAAACACGTGCTTTTCCGCCCAGCGCAGGATGCGGGTCAGCTCTTCCCAATAGTCCACATCTTCAAAGCGCATCATCTCCACCGGCGCGCCGGTGATGACCAGACCGTCAAATTTTTCATCCTTGACGTCGTCAAATGTCTTATAAAAGGCGTCCAGATGCAGCTTGGACGTATTGACGCTCTCGTGGGTGGCGGTGTGCAGAAGCGTCACCTCCACCTGCAGCGGCGTGTTGCCGATCACGCGGAAGAGCTGGGTTTCGGTGACTTCCTTGTTGGGCATCAGGTTGAGGATCGCCACCCGGAGGGGGCGGATGTCCTGGGTGGAGGCGCGCTCCTCCGTCATGACAAATATATTCTCATCGCGGAGCACCTGCACCGCGGGCAGGTTGTCGGGAATTCTGACGGGCATGGTCTTCCTCCTATTCTCCGACCCGGATGACCGCACCGGCTGACCTGTACGTGCTTTTGAACAGGCGCTTGCGGCTGATCTCCTTGCCGTTCGCATCGTAGTAAACCCGATAGGTATCCGCCGTGTAGCCCTTGCGGGCAGACTCCACCACCACCCGCTCGCCCGGCGCCAGCGACGAATCCACGATGATCTTGTCCGCTTTCGGGTTGTAGGTTCCGGTCTTTTTGGAAACCACCTTGACGGTGACTCCATCGTCCAGCACCTTTCCGTAGATGCTGAAGGTCACCTTTTTGTCCTTGCCCAGCGTGGCGACGATGTAGACCGGGTAGAGGCCGTTGTTTTTGAACTTGAAGTCCTGGTTCGGCCAGTTGACCGCCGCATCCTTGCCCAGGTCCACGTACACCGAGGGAATCGAATGGGGGGACCGCTCGACGATCTCAAGATCCGCCTTGGCGACGGCGTTAAAGAGCGTCGTGGACACCTGGCAGATGCCGCCCCCCACCTGCTGCGTGTGCATGCCGTTTTCCAGCGCGCCCGCGGGCTTGTAGCCCTTTTTCGTGGTGCGCTCCCCCAGCGCCTTGTTGAAGGAGAAGGTTTCGCCCGGCTGCACGACGGTGCCCGTCACCGTCTTGCAGGCGACCTTGATGTTGGTCAGCCGGTTGCTGTTGGAGAACGAGGCGTTGGTGGTGGCGGAGGCAATCTTGCCGAACTGCCTGGACAGCTCCTCCGCGGTCAGCGGCGGATCGATCTCGTCGCGGACGATCTCCATCTGTCCGCCGCCCGAATCCACCTTGTCCAGCACCTGGCGCATCAGCCTGTCTGCGTCCACCACGTAGCCCACCGTTCCGTCCTCGAAGGTGAACTTGAGCTTGGTGATCGAAAAATCCGTCACCCGGGCGTTGGTCCCCGGTTGGGTGAGCTCGGTGGCGATGGGTGTCAGAACCCCGAGCAGCCTGCCCTCGTCGATGGTGCGGCTGATCACATAGTCCCGCGACCACTCGCCCGAGGCGCGGGACGCCGCCACATAGCGCTCCTCAAAGGAACCGTAGCGGCCCACGGCCCAGGCGCTGTCCAGAATCTTTCTGTAATCGCTCGAATAGCCGAAGGCGTCCGATTCCAGCGTCCACTTCTTGTCGCCGAAGGTGAGCTCCACAAAATAGGCGCTGCGGTGCTGCTCGTCCAGCGCCTGGAAATAGGCCAGGGCGGTGGCGTAGTCCATGTCGCTGACGTCCACGCCGTCGATGGTCAGCCCCGGGTAGAAGGTCGCCCGGTCCACCAGCGCGCGCTTTTCAAGAAAACTCCGGTAAGCGCCCAGCCGCTGCCCGACGTTCAGCCCCACCACCGCCAGCACGCAGGCCAGCGCGGCCGAAACAGGACCGGCCCACCAACTTTGACGAGCCTTTTTGCGCCGCGCGACGCGGGATTCGGGCGATCGGGCCGCCTGCCCGGCCGCCTTGCGGTCAGACATAAAAACCTTCCTCATTCCGATCGGAAATATAGCGGATCATTGCCGGTTATGGTCTATTATAGCCCATTTAAGCCCCTTCCTTCCAGCCCTGTACGGGTAAATTTACAATATTATCCACATTTGGACGCACAAACGCCGGAACCGCCCGTCGGTTCCGGCGTTTGGCTGTCGAAAAGGGGCGCCCCCGCTTCAGAAGAGGCCGGAGATCCGCCCGTCCTCGTCCACGTCGATGCGCTCGGCCGCCGGGGCCTTGGGCAGGCCAGGCATGGTCATGATGTCGCCGGTGAGCACGACGATGAAGCCCGCGCCGGCCGACACTCGAAGGGCTTTCACCGCAACCTCAAACCCTTCCGGCGCGCCCAGAAGCGCCGGCCTGTCGGAAAAGCTGTATTGCGTCTTGGCCATACATACCGGCAGGCCGGAAAAGCCCATCTCATCCAGCTTCTTCAACTGCTTTTTCGCCTCGGGGCTGAACTCGGCCCGCGCGCCGCGGTACACGCGCCGCACGACGGCGCCAATCTTTTCCTCGATGGACTGATCCAGCGAATAGCAGTATTCCAGCGGCCCGGCCGTCTGCGCGGCCACCAGCTCGGCCAGCGCCACACCGCCCGCGCCGCCCTTTTCCCACACCTCGCTGAGCGCCGCCGGCAAATCCAGCGCGCGGCACTTTGCCATCAAAAGCTCAAGCTCCGCCGGCGTGTCCGTCGGGAAGCAGTTGACGGCCACCACCACGGGAAGGCCGAACACCCCCCGCAGGTTTTCCGCGTGGCGCGCGAGGTTTTCAAAGCCCGCCTCCAGCGCCGCCAGGTTCTCGGCCGCGAGGGCGTCTTTCCGGACGCCGCCGTGCATCTTGAGGGCGCGCACGGTGGCCACCAGCACGGCCGCGTCCGGCTTCAGGCCCGCCGCGCGGCACTTGATGTCCAGAAATTTCTCCGCGCCCAGATCCGCGCCGAAGCCCGCCTCGGTCACCACGTAGTCGCCGCACTTCAGCGCCATGCGGGTGGCCAGCACGGAGTTGCAGCCGTGGGCGATGTTGGCGAAGGGGCCGCCGTGCACAAAGGCGGGCGTATGCTCCAGCGTCTGCACCAGATTGGGCTTGACGGCGTCCCGAAGCAGCGCCGCCATCGCGCCCTCGGCCTTGAGATCGCCCGCGGTGACAGGCGTCTCATCGTAGGTATACCCCACGATCATGCGGCCCAGCCGCGCCTTGAGGTCCGTCATGCCGTCTGCCAGGCACAGCGCCGCCATGACCTCCGAGGCCACGGTGATGTCATAGCCGTCCTCCCTGGGCGTGCCGTTGACGCGGCCGCCCAGGCCGTCCACCACGCTTCTCAGTTGGCGGTCATTCATGTCCACGCAGCGGCGCCAGGCGATGCGCCGCGGATCAATCCTCAGCGCGTTGCCCTGATAGATGTGGTTGTCCAGCATCGCGGCCAAAAGGTTATTGGCCGCGCCGATGGCGTGAAAGTCGCCGGTAAAGTGCAGGTTGATGTCCTCCATGGGGATCACCTGCGCGTAGCCGCCGCCCGCGGCGCCGCCCTTGACGCCGAACACCGGGCCCAGCGACGGCTCGCGAAGCGCCGCCACAGCCCTGCGCCCGGTGCGCCGGAGTGCGTCGGCCAGCCCGACGGTGGTGGTGGTCTTGCCCTCGCCCGCGGGGGTCGGGGTGATGGCGGTGACGAGAATCAGCTTGCCGTCCGGCTTCCGGCTCTCCCGGAGAAAACCCAGATCAATCTTGGCCTTGCCACGGCCGTAAAGCTCCACATGCTTTTCGTCGATGCCCGCCGCCCGGGCGATATCCCCGATCGAAAGCGGCTGCGCGGCCTGCGCGATTTCAATGTCGGTCAGCACTCGTTTCTCCTCCAGTACACTTCCGGGCGTTCGCCAGGCGGATCGCGTGGGTGGGGCAGACGCGCACGCAGTCGCCGCAGCGGATGCACTCCGGGCTGTTGGGGTTGATCTGCGGGTTGACGCCCATCTTGCACACCCGCTCGCAGGCGCCGCAATGGACACAGGCGTTTTCATCCACCGAAAGGCGCATCAGCGCAATGCGGTTAAACGGCGCGTAGAAGGCGCCCAGGGGGCACAGATACTTGCAGAACGGGCGGTAGTATACCAGCGCGCCGACGAGAATCACCAGCGCGAGGGCAATCTTCCAGAGGAATCTCAGGCCCACCAGCGGGCGGATCGATTCGTTCCCGGCCAAAAGCGCCCCGCCCGCCACCGTGCCCGCCGGGCACAGCCACTTGCAGAACTGCGGACTGCCCAGGCCAAATTCGTTCACCAGCACGAGGGGGCCGAAAATCACAAAGAGGATCAGCACGGCGTACTTGACCCACACCAGCCCCCTGTGGCCGGGCAGGTTCTTCTTTTTCCACCTCTTGGGCAGCGGGATTTTGTAAATCAGGTCCTGGAGCAGCCCAAAGGGGCAGGCCCAGCCGCAGATGAAGCGCCCGAACACGCTGCCCACAAAGAGCAGAAAACCGACCACGTAGAGCGAAAAATAGCTGCCGCGCCCCGCGAGCACCGCCTGCAGCGACCCGATGGGGCACGCGCCCAGCGCGCCCGGACAGGAATAGCAGTTGAGCCCCGGCACGCAGATGGATTTGCTCCAGCCGGAGAAGATGCGCCCGTTGACAAAGCCCAGCGCGTAGCCGTTGGTGAGTGCCGCCCACGCAAGCTGGAAAAGAGTCCGCCGGCTCTTGGGCCTTTTCCGGTCAGCCAAGGCCGATACACTCCAAACAGATTCGCGCCGCCTTCTGAAAGACCTGGCCGGCCTCACCCGCCGCCACGCCTGCCGCAATCATCCACGCGGCGAGAACGATCATCATCACCGCGGCCCAGTTGCGCCTAAGCGCCGGAAAAAACCCGCGGGCCTCTTTTTCGCCTGTCAAACGGCTCACCTCTCGTATGTAGCATAGCACAATTGCGAAACCCTGTAAAGATTGACAGCCAGCCGCCAAAAGAGATATAATTCGTGTCAGAAATGCGGATATTGGGAGGCGTGCACCTTGAAAAAAAGCCAGGAATTCGAGCTTCGGAAGTACGTCGGCAATCTCGACACCCTCTGCGGCATCTCCTCGTTCACCTATGACGACGGCCCCGCCCGGGGCGTAAAAGCCTTCCGCGCGAAAAACGGCCGGGGTCTGAGCCTGACCGTCGCGGCGGACCGGGGCCTTGACATTCCCTACGCGTCCTTTAAGGGCGTTCCGGTGGGCTTTTCGTCGGTCACGGGGCTGCGCGCCCCCGCCTTCTACGTGGAAAACGGCGCGGCGGGCTTTTTGCGGCAGTTCTACGCGGGGCTGCTTACCACCTGCGGCATCACCTACGCCGGCGCGCCCTGCGAGGACGAGGGCGAAGCGCTGGGCCTTCACGGCCCCTACGACAACACCCCCGCCAAGGGCGTCGTGGCGGAGAGCTTCTATGACGGCGACGAGAAAAAGCTGCGCCTCTCCGGCAGCGTGCGCCAGGCGCGCGTGTTCGGCGAGAACATGCTGCTGAAGCGCGAAATGACCATCGACACCGAGCGCAGCGTCATCCGCGTGAAGGACGTCGTCGAAAACCAGGGCTTTTCCGAGCAGCCGCTGATGCTGGTGTACCACATCAACTTCGGCTATCCGCTGCTGGACGAGGGCGCCCGCGTCTACGCCAATTCAAAAACCGTGACGCCCCGGGACGAAATCGCAAAAGCCAATTTCTCCAAGTACACCCTCATCGAGGCGCCGGAGGTCGGCCGCCCGGAGGAGTGCTTCTTCCACACCCAGCCCGAGGGCGAGGCCTTTGCGATGCTCCACAATCCGAAGCTGGGCATCGCCGCCGTCGTGCGCTACGACGACCGGGTGCTGCCGCTCCTTTGCCAATGGAAGTGCATGCACGCGGGTGACTACGCGCTGGGCCTCGAGCCCACCACCGCGGGCGTGCTGGGCCGCGCGGACGCCCGCGCCGCGGGCATGCTCCCGACCCTCGCCCCCGGCGAGACCCGCGAGTTCAATTTCTCCATTGAGCTGACCGACAACGGCGCGGCCATCGACGCCCTCAAGGCGAAGGCCGTCAAGTAGCGCCCGACAGAAAAAGGCCCGCCCCGTGTATCCGGGGCGGGCCTCAGACCATCAACAAACGGCCACTTTCCGGGACGACCGGAGAGTGGCTGTTTGCAAGAAGGCTGGAGGGAGGAAGAAAAACGGAAGGAAGAAGGGCCTGGCGAGCCTCTTCATGTTTTGAACCGCGGCGGTCAGGAAG
>JARKQG010000140.1 GCA_029974035.1 Eubacteriales bacterium
ATGGGGGGCGGGGCCCCTCTTGGGGGGCGCCCGGCCCATTTGCTTGCGCTCAGCCCCGGAACAGCACGGTGTTGACAATGGCCTCCAGCCACTCCTGCCGACCGCTGCCGGGCTGTGCCGCCGCGCCGTTTTTCACCGCCAGGTCGCTGAGCTCCGCAAGGGTAGCCTCCCCCGCGCGGATCTTCCGGCCCAGCGGGGAATCAAAGCTTCCGTACCGCTCGGCCACAAAGGCGTCGATGCGCCCGTCCTCGATCAATTCCGCCGCCTTGATCAGCCCCAGCGCGAAACTGTCCATGCCCAGGATGAAGGCCATGAACATGTCCGCATCGGTGTAGCTGGGACGCCGCGTCTTGGCGTCAAAATTGAAGCCGCCGGGAATCCCGCCCGCCTTCAGTACCTCGTACATGCAAAGGGTGGTGTCGTAGACGTCAAAGGGGAACTGGTCGGTATCCCAGCCCAGCAGCTCGTCCCCCTGGTTGGCGTCCACGGAGCCCAGCATGCCGTTCATGGCGGCGATCCTGAGGTCGTGCTGGAAGGTGTGGCCCGCCAGCGTGGCGTGGTTGGCCTCGACGTTCAGCTTGAAGTCCTTGTCCAGGCCGTACTGGCGCAGAAAGCCGATGGCCGTGGCGGCGTCAAAGTCGTACTGGTGCTTCATCGGCTCCTTGGGCTTGGGCTCCACGAGGAAGGTGCCCGTAAAGCCGATGGAGCGGCCGTAGTCCACCGCCATGCGCATCAGGCGCGCGATGTTCTCCTGTTCAAAGCGCACGTCGGTGTTGAGCAGCGTTTCGTAGCCCTCGCGCCCGCCCCAGAACACGTAGCCCCGGCCACCCAGTTTGACGGTGATGTCGATGGCTTTTTTCACCTGCGCGGCGGCGTGCAGGTACACGTCCAGGCTGTTCGAGGAACCCGCGCCGTTGGCATAGCGAGGGTTGGAAAACAGGTTGGCCGTGCCCCACAGGTTGCGGATGCCGGTTTCATTCATCTTCTCCAGGATGTAGTCCGAAATCTCGTCCAGGCGGCGGTTGGTCTCCTCCAGCGTGTCCGCCTCGGGCACCAGGTCCAGATCGTGGAAGCAGAAATACCCGATGCCAAGCTTTTGCATGAACTCAAACCCCGCGTCCACCTTGGCGCGGGCGTGCTCCATGGTGCCCGGCTTTTGTGCGCCGAAGCGCTTGTCGGCGGTGCCCGCGCCGAACATGTCCGCGCCCAGCGCCGTCAGGTTGTGCCACCAGGCCATCGCAAAGGGCAGGTGTTCCCGCATGGGCTTGCCCAGGATGATCCGGTCGGGATCGTAGAACTTGAAGGTCAGCGGGTCTTTGGATCCAGGTCCCGCGTAGGTGACCATGGGGAGCCCCTTGAAAATCTCTGCCATAACAATCCTCCTTGATTGGTATCGCGACCGCCTCCGGCAAATCGCCTTTTTCTTCCATACATATAACCGGGTTTTCCTCCGCTGACGCGCGGCGCGGCGCGCCGCCGGACGCCTCGTGCAAATATACCAGAAATTCTCAGCCGGTCTGGACATTTTCTTTTTTAGGGCGTAGAATACTATATGTTGTATGCAAATGACCCGAAGTATACAAAAGGTGGTATTTTCTCATGTCGCAGATCAAAGGTTCCCAACCGAAGAGACTGCTGAGCGACGATTTTCTCAGCCGCTACCCCGACCAGCCCGCCCACATGACGCCGCTGGGCCAGTTCACCTTCTACCGCACCTACGCCCGCTTCCTGAGCGCCGAGGGCCGGCGCGAAACCTGGCGCGAAACGGTGGCTCGGGCCGTGGAATACAACGTGGGGCTGGACGGGCGGCATCGCGCAAAAATCGGCCTGCCGGTTCCGGACGACTGGCTCAGGCGCGAGGCGGAGGCGCTTTTCGACGCGGTGTTCAACCTCCGGCAGTTTCCGTCCGGCCGCACGCTTTGGGTGGGCGGCACCCCTGTTTCCGAAACCTACCCGATGGCCAACTACAACTGCAGCTTCACCAACATTGAAAAATGGGAGGATCTGTGCGAGCTGTTTTACCTGCTGATGCTGGGCAGCGGCGTGGGCTTCAAGTGCACGCCGAAGATGGCGGCAAATCTCAGGCCCATTCGCACCAACACGCGGCTGATCCTTTCGGAATACAACCCCGTACCGGTGGATTACCGCCTGGAGCATACCGACCTCCGGCAGCTGGAAAACGGCTTTGCCAAGATCTACGTGGGCGACAGCAAGGAGGGTTGGCGGGACGCGCTGGGACAGTATCTGGCGCTGATCACCGAGCCGCGCTACGAGCACGTGCATACCATCAAGGTATCGTTCAACTCCGTCCGGCCCAAAGGCGAGCGGCTAAAGACCTTCGGCGGCACGGCCTCGGGCCCGGAGCCGCTGCGGGAGATGTTCGCGGGCATCGACGCGGTGCTGAAAAATAAGATCGACCCCAGCCTGGCGCCCATCAAAACCGACGAGGCCGGCTACGGCCGCGTGCGCCCGATCCACATCCTGGACATCGGCAACCTGATCGGCAACAACGTGGTGTCCGGCGGCGTGCGGCGCACCGCGGAAATCTTCCTCTTTGATCCGGAGGACATGGAATGCCTGTTCGCCAAGTACGGCATCAACGGCTTCTGGTCGGAACGCCACTTCCGGCAGCACGAGGCGGTCCGGGCGCAGCTGGACCGGATGGGCATCCGCCCGCCCGCCTGGTTTGATGCGCTCTCAAAAAAGACCTTCGACCCGGCGGTCAACGGCGAGGCACCCTTTTCATTCGGCCGCCCGGGCATCGGCCACCGCCGTCTGTCCAACAACTCCATGGCGCTGACCGAAAAGCCCTCCGGCGACATGCTGCACCTGATCTTTCTGATGATCCAGCTGGACGGGGAACCGGGCTTTGTCAATCTGGAAGCCGCCCGGAAGCGCCGCGAGAACGTGGAGGGGGTGAACCCCTGCGGGGAGATCCTGCTGGATTCCAAAGAGCAGTGCAACCTGACCACGGTCAACCTGTGCGCGTTCCGGAGCGAGGCGGGGCTGGACCTCGAGGGCGCGAAGCGCGCGCAGGCGCTTTCCGCGCGCGCGGGCCTTCGCATGACGCTGATCGATCTGGAACTGCCGGAGTGGAACGCGAAGCACAAGCGCGACCGGCTCACCGGCTGCAGCCTGACGGGGGTGATGGACGCCTTCTCGGGCATGGATGAGGCGGCGCAGGACGAGGCTTTGGAGCATCTTTCCCGGGCGGCCCGGGATGCCGCGGCGCGATACGCCGATCAGCTGCGCATTCCCGTTCCCCTGCTGACCACCACCATCAAGCCCGAAGGCACGCTGTCGCTGGTGGCGGGCGGCGTGTCCGCCGGGCTGCACTACGCCCACGCGCCCTACTTCATCCGCCGCATCCGCATCTCCTCCGACGACGCGCTGGCCAGGGCGGCGCTGGCGCTGGGCTGGAAGGTGCATCCGGAGATCGGCACGCCGGACGACGACATCCAAAAGGCGCGCACGCTGGTGATCGACTTTCCCGTGGCCTCCGGCGCGGCCGTCACCAAGGGCGACGTGCCCGCCCTGGCGCAGCTGAGGCAGTACATCCGCTTTCAGCGCCACTACACCCAGCACAATTCCAGCAATACCATCACCGTGCGGCCCGAGGAATGGGACGGCGTGGAGCGGGCGATCAAAGACGTGTGGGATTCCTTCGTGGGCGTATCCTTCCTGGCCTACGACGGCGGCACCTACCAGCTTGCGCCCTACGAGGCCGTCACCCGGGAGCAGTACGAGGCGCTGAAGGCCGCAAGCAAGCCCTTTGATCCGGCGACGCTGAGCCGGTTTGAGGTGGGCGAATCGGCGGACGTGGAGGACGACGACTGCGCCAGCGGCGCCTGCCCGGTCCGATGATCCCCCAAAACGCCGCACCCGGCCGCCGGTTTCGGCGGCCGGGCGCGGCCCCTTTGGCGGTCACTTGCCGCCGGACATTCCGCTGTCTCCGTTGTAAACCACGCCGTTTTTCGAATCAATGGTGGCGAGACAGCCGGATTTCAGAAGCTGCGTCGCCTTTTCCGCGCCCGCGATCAGCGGCATGTCCAGCGCGAGGCAGGCGGAGGCCGCGCCGGAATCGGCCATGTCCTCCTCGGTCACCACGGCACTGGCGCGGCGCATCTCGTGGAGGACGGCGCTGGTCGTCCGGTCGATGACCAGAATGTCTCCGTCGTGAAAGTCCTTGAGATCGTCGGTCTTGGTCACCACGCACATCCGGGCGGTGATGGGGGCGGAAATGGCGTTGCCGGTTCCGCGCACCAGCGCGGTGCCCAGCACGTGAATCTGAAGCGTGTTGGTGATTTCGCCCACCCTGTCGGAGGAGCCGGTGATCACGATGATGTCGCCATCCGCCGCGAGGCCCGCCTCCTGCACCTTGGCGGCGGCGTCGTTGAAGAGCTCGCGGCTGGAGGTCTTGTAATCGTTCATCAGCGGCGTGACCCCCCAGGACAGGGCCAGTTGCCGGTAGGTGCGCGGGATGGGTGTGATGGCCACGATGGGCGTGGCCGGGCGGAACCGGGACACCATGCGCGCGGTGGAGCCCGTGCGCGTGACGGTCACGATGGCCGCGGCGCTCAGATCGTGGGCGGTGGTGCAGGTGGCGTGGGACAGCGCGTTGATGACGCTCTTGTCCAGCCTCGGCTCCGCCGCGTTGAAAAGGCCCTTGTAATCGATGAATTCCTCCGTACGCTCGGCAATCTTCGCCATCGTGCGGATGGTTTCCACCGGGTACTTGCCGTTGGCGGTTTCGCCGGAGAGCATCAGCGCGCTGGTGCCGTCGTAAATGGCGTTGGCCACGTCCGTGATTTCCGCACGGGTGGGCCGCGGATTGCGCACCATGGACTCCAGCATCTGCGTGGCGGTGATGACCCGCTTGCCCGCGCTGTAACACTGGGTGATCAGCTGCTTTTGCAGGTGCGGAAGCTCCTCGAAGGGGATCTCCACGCCCATGTCGCCCCGGGCCACCATGATGCCCGCGGAGAGCCGGATGATCTCGTCGATGTGGGCGATGCCGGACCGGTTTTCGATCTTGGCGATCAGCTCGATGCCGGTGTCCCCGGAGCGGGCCAGCAGCCGCTTGACGTCCAGCACGTCCTGCGCGGTGCGCACAAAGGACAGCGCGATATAGTCCAGTTCGTTTTCCACCGCAAAGTGGATGTCCGCCTGGTCCTGCTCGGACAGATAGGGCATGTCTATGTCCACGCCGGGCACGTTGACGCTTTTGTTGTTGGAAAGCGGCCCGCCGCTGACCACGCTGCAGGTGATTTCCGGGCCCTTCACGTCCGTCACCGTGAGGCCGATCAGCCCGTCGTCCAGCATGATGGCGGTGCCCGGGTGCACGTGCTGGGGCAGGTCCGGGTGGTTGATGTAGGCGTGCGCTTCATCGCCGTCGCAGGGCTCGGCGGTGAGGGTAAACGCGCTCCCCTCCCGGAGCGTGACGCCGCCGTCCTTGAACCGGCCCAGACGGATCTCCGGCCCGCGGGTGTCCAGCATGATGGCCAGCGGCACATTCATCTCCTCCCGGAGCGCCTTCAGGCGGCTGACCCGCACCAGATGCTCCTCGTGACTCCCGTGGGAAAAATTCAGCCGCGCCACGTTCATCCCGGCCAGAATCATCTGGCGCAGCGTTTCTTTGTCCTCGGAGGCCGGGCCGATGGTGCACACAATCTTTGTCTTTCGCATGGTATCGCTCCTCGCGCAGTCGCACACAATCATTCTTTACGCCAGAATTATAGCAGAAAAACGCGCGGTTGTGGTTAAGTCCCGTGGAGGAGAAAAGGTTAAATCCATCAGGAAACAGCTTGTTCACGTAACTTGACGAAGGGCATTCCATCCTGTATAGTGTGGTCGATGCCTTTGCGGCGAGAAGGCGCGGCACTACGGAAAAGGACAGGTATTGATCGACATGGACAGACCCTACGGAATCGGCATCGACACCGGCGGCACCTATACCGACGCGGTGGTGTATGATTTTGAGCGCGGAAGCATCCTGGATTCCTCCAAGGCGCTGACCACGCGGGACGACCTTTCCCAGGGCATTCTGGCGGCGCTGGACGCCCTCGACGGCCGCCTCCTTGGGCGGGCGGGCATGGTTTCCCTCTCCACAACGCTCGCCACCAACGCCTGCGTCGAGGGCAAGGGCGGGCGGGCAAAGCTGCTCTTCATCGGCGTGGACAAAAAGACGGTGGACTGGGTGGGCGCAGAGGCGGGGCTGACCGATCCGGACAGCGTGTACTGCCTGGATGCCCGGATTGCGGCGGACGGGCGCATCCTTCAGGCGCCCGACTGGGACGCCTTCTTCCGGGACAGCGCGGCCTGGTTTTCCGACGCCGACGCGCTGGCCATCGTCGCGCTCAATGCCGCCGCAAACGGCGCGGTGCTGGAAAGGGAAGCGCTGCGCCTCGTTTCGGACCGTCATCACCTTCCGGCCGTCTGCGGACACGAGCTGTTCAGCGACCTGGACGCCGTGCGGCGCGGCGCCAGCGCGCTGCTCAACGGGCGGCTGATCCCGGTGCTGGCAGAATTCCTGGAGGCAATCCGCCGCGCGCTGCGCGCGCGGAACCTGGACGTTCCGGTATCGATCGTGCGCAGCGACGGCAGCCTGATGAGCGAGCGCTTTACCGGCGTGCGTCCGGTGGAAACCATCCTCTGCGGCCCGGCGGCGTCCATCGTCGGCGCGCAGGCGCTCTCCGGCGAGGACGAAGCGGTGATCGTGGACATGGGCGGTACCACCACCGACATCGCGCTGATCCGCCGCGGCGCGGCGGTCAAGGCCGAAAGCGGCATCTCCATCGGTTCCTGGCGTACCTTTGTCAAAGGCGTCTATGTGGAAACCCTGGGGCTGGGCGGCGACAGCGCCGTGCGCCGCGACCGGCGGGACAGCCTGATGCTCGACACCGCGCGGGCCATCCCGCTTTCGGTGGCGTCCAGCCGCTATGGCGGCATTGCGCCCGCGCTGAAAAAGCTGATCGCCGCCCGCGGGCGGCACTCGCTGCCGCTCCACGAATTCTTTGTACTGGTCCGTGACATCCGCAACCGTCCCGGCTACACCCCGGAGGAGAAGCGCTTTTGCGAGGCGCTGTCCGGCGGACCGCTGATCTACGAGGACGCCGCCCGCGCCGTCAATCGGGACGCCTACAGCCTTGATGCCGGCCGGCTCGAGCGGGAGGGCGTGGTGATGCGCGCGGGACTGACGCCCACCGATATCATGCACATCAAGGGCGACTTCGCCGCCTTTGACCGCGAGGCAGCCGCGCTGGGCGCGCAGTTTGTCGCCGCCTCCTCGGGGCTGAGCCCGGAAGCCCTCTGCGACTGGGTGTACGGCGAGATCAAGCGAAAGTTGTACCTTGCCATCGCGGGCATTCTGATAAAAGAAGAAATGCCCGCGCTCCACAAGGCCGGCGTTTCGGGCGATCTGACGGCCTTTCTCAACCGGGCGTGGGCGATGTCCGGGACCGACGGGCGCGGCACGCGCTTTCTCGTGACGACGGATTCGGCGCTGGTGGGCGTCGGCGCGCCGGTACACATCTTTCTTGCGGATGTGGCGCGGGCGCTGGGCACCCGGAGCGTGGTGCCCGGCCACGCGGGCGTGGCCAACGCGCTGGGCGCGGTGGCCGGCAACGTGTCGGCCGAGGGCCGCGCGACCATCCGGCCGGAGGGCGAGGGCTTTTTGGTGATCGGTGCCGCCGAGCGCGGCGGTGCCGAATCGCTGGAGGCGGCGACGGCCCTTGCCCGGAAGATGGCCGAGCGCGCGGCGGTGGACGAGGCGCGCCGGCGCGGCGCGGCGGGGGCACTGATGGTGCGCTTTTCGGAGAAGCCGCTGGTTTCCTCCACCGGCTACGGCGGCGACATCTTCATCGAAAGCACGGTGCTTGCCGCGGCCATCGGGAAGATCGGGCTGTAGCGGCCGCGCACTCCGTCCGTCGCTTTCGCAAAAAGGCGGCGGACGGCTTTGTGCGCCCCGGCAAAAAACTTGCTTTTCAGGGCAGAATATGTTAAAATTCCATCAGAGGGGTAGCGGCAAAAAGAAAGGTGGTTATGCCGATGATCTTTCGGAAATGCGCGGGCGGCGTGGTGTTCTTCGAGGACAAGGTCTTTCTGCTGAAGAACGAGAAGAACGAATGGGTGCTCCCCAAGGGCGTCATCCGCGAACGGCAGCTTCCCAACGACGTCGCGCTGGAGCGCGTCTGGAAGGAGGCGGGCGTCCGGGCCAACATCATCTCTCCCGCCGGCGAGACCAGCTACGAGTTCTACTCCATGACGCGTCGCCAGCCGGTTTGCAACAAGATCACCTGGTATGTCATGCAGGCCGATTCACCGGAATACCGGATCGCCTTCGAACAGGGTTTTACCGACGGCGACTACTACCCGATCGAAAAGGGCATAGAGCTGGTCACCTACAGCCAGGATAAGGCGCTTGTGAACGTTGCCTACGAAAAATACAAGGCGGCGAAGGAGCAGAAATAACCTTGGAAACCGCGTTCGGCCTTTGACAGGAAGCCGAAGGGATGATACAATATTTTAGCACACACTTTCAGGGGGCGAACGCATGTCTGGACACAATAAATGGTCAACCATCAAGCACAAGAAGGAAAAGACCGACGCGCAGCGCGGCAAGATATTCACCAAAATTGGCCGCGAGATCGTCATCGCGGTGCGCGAGGGCGGCGGCGCGGACCCCAACACCAACGGCAAGCTGCGCGACGTGATTGCCAAGGCCAAGGCCGTCAACATGCCCAATGACAACATCATGCGCTCGGTGAAAAAGGCCGCGGGAGAGGGCGACGCTTCCTCCTACAAGGAGATCACCTACGAGGGGTACGGCCCGGGCGGCGTCGCGTTCATCGTGGAGGTGGTCACCGACAACCTCAACCGCGCGGCGTCGGATGTGCGCCACCTGTTTGACAAGCACGGCGGATCCCTGGGTGCCACCGGCTGCGTCAGCTGGAAGTTTGAGCGCAAGGGCGTCATCGAAATCGACAACGCCAAGGGGCTGGACGAGGACGAGCTGATGGTGCTGGCGCTGGACGCGGGCGCCTCGGACGTCGAGTCCGGCAATGACGTCGCGGTCATCTACACCGATCCGAACGACTTTTCCGACGTGCGCGACAAGCTCGAGGCCGCCGGCTGCGCCTTCCTCTCCGCCGAGCGGGAAATGGTGCCCGCCACCACGGTGTCCGTCACCGATCCGGAACAGGCCGCCAAGATCAATAAGCTCATCGACGCGCTGGAGGATTACGACGACGTGCAAAGCGTGTTCCACGACGCGGACCTCCCCGAGGAGGAGGAAGAAGAATAGCCCGCACCGACAGCGGCCCGCCATGGCGCGGGCCGCATTTTTATGCGCTCCTGCCGGATGTCTTTGCGAATGTCCGGAAATTCACCCGCCCTTACTTGACAAGCGCGCCGCACTGGATGAATAATAGCCGTATACCGCACCGCGCGCACGGGAGATGACGGCGTTGAAACTCAAACCCTTCCTCCGGCTCCAACTGATCACGTTCCTCTACAACTTCGGCGCGAATTTCATCCACCCCGTCACGCCGACGCTGATTCTGGAAAACCACCTGCCCGACAACGCCTTTGGCATCCTGTTTGCCACGATGGCGCTGGGCAGCTTCATATTCAGCACCTTCTGGGGCCGCATGAGCGATAAAAAAAGGCGATCGTCGGTAATGCTGGTGAGCCTTGTGGGCTACGCGCTGGCGCAGTTGGCCTTCGGCCTTTCCAGGACGATGCCCCAGATGCTGGTGGCGCGGCTGGTGGCGGGCTGCTTTACCAGCGGTACTTCCGTATGCCTGATGGCGCTGATTGTGGATCAGTCCGACCCCAGGGAGCGCGCCGCGCACCTTTCGTACTACGCGGCCATGGTGGGCGTTTCCGCGGCCGCCGGATACTTTGCCGGCGGCATGATCGGCCTGGCCGGCGTGCTTCCGGTGTTCTACGCGCAGACGGCGCTTTTGTTTGCCGCCGCGGCTCTGGTGTACGCAATGCTGCGCCGCATGGAGGGGGACAAGCCCTCCGCATCGTCCGCCAAGCGCCTCTCCATGCGCCAGATGATACGGATGATGACGCTGCCGGCGCTTCTGTTTCTGCTGGGCGTCACGCTGTCCAACTTCGGCAACTACGGCTTTGATAACGCCCTCAACTACTACATGAAGCGCGAGCTGGGCTTTTCCTCCTCGTACAACGGCATCGTAAAGGCGGCGTCGGGGCTGATCGGCCTCGCGGCCAACGTGTTCATCAACCGCTGGATCATGTACCGGTTCGACGCCCACAAGTCGCTGCCCGTGATCCTGCTTATGAGCGCCGCGTCCCTGACGCTGGCGGCGCTCATGCCCACCCGGGCGCTCTTCTTCGCGGTGTGCGCGGTGTTTTTTCTGGTCAGCGCGCTGCACATCCCGATCCAGCAGGCGCTGACCACCGAAGGCCGTCACGGCGACATCGGGCTGCTCAGCGGTCTATTCTACTCCGCCAGGTTCCTCGGCATGATCTTCGGGCCGCTCATCTCCGGCTTTGCCTATGAATACGGTGCCAAGATCCCCTTCTATACCCAGGCCGCGGCCTTCGTGCTGGCGGCGGTCATCACCTATTTCGGCTACCAGGTCACCCGGGAGCATCCGGCGGGGCAGGCGTAGGGCCCGGCGCACACCGTGCAAAGCCGCGTCACGCCCGCGCGTCGATGCCGGCGGCGCGGAGGATGCTGAGATACCTCTCCAACCGCGCCGCGCTCGGCGCCTTTTCCCCCGCAAACCGATAGGGCATCCCCAGCGTTTCGTATTTTTTCTCCCCCATCTGGTGAAAGGGCAGGATGTCCGCCCGTTTCACGCCCATGTCCGCGAAGAGCGCCGCAAAGGCGCGGGCGTCCGCCTCCCCATCGTTAAAGCGCGGGATGACCGGGATGCGCGCCACCACCGGTGCGCCCGCGGCCAGAATGGCTTTCAGGTTCTCCAGAATCTGCCCGTTTCCCCACCCCGTTCCCGCCCGATGGGCCTCATCCGACGGGTGCTTCACATCGAACAGCCACAGGTCCACCAGCGGCAGCGCGCGCTCAACCGAAGCCCAGGGCACCGCGCCGCAGGTTTCCACCGCCCGGTGCACCCCCGCGGCCCCGGCCCGCTTCAGGATCGCCTCGGCAAAATCCACTTGAAGCAGCGGCTCGCCGCCCGAAAGGGTCAGCCCGCCGCCCGATTCCTCGTAGAAGGGCAAATCCCGCAGCACCTGGTGCCAGACAGCCTCATCCGTCATCACTGCGCCGTACTGCGCGCCGTCCTTCGCGGTCTGCACTTCCGGAGACTGGCTCTCCGGGTTTGCGCACCACAGGCAGCGAAGCGGACAGCCCTTGAGAAATACCACCGTTCGAATGCCCAGCCCGTCATGCAGGCTGAAGCGCTGCACGTTGAATACGATCCCTTCCGCCATTCTCTTCGCCGCCTTTCGCCTTGTGTACTATACCATATTGGCCGCGCGCCGTAAAGAGATGTCCGGAAAAACTCTTTCGTTCGTAAGCATATTTATTGACAAACGCAATTCCATTTGATATGATTCAGACAGTTGAAGGGAGGGGCTCGGGTGATTGATCGGCACAAGCGCATCCTGGAGGCGCTGTCCGAACAGGGGCGGTCCGAAGTGACCGCGCTGGCGGACGCGCTGGGCGTTTCCCAGGTGACGATGCGGAAGGATCTGGCGGCGCTGGAACGGCTGGGGCTGGTGCGGCGCGCCCACGGCTTTGCCTCCATCGGCGCGGTGGACGACATCTCCGCCCGCATGGCCTACCACTACGACGACAAAAAGCGCATCGCCCAGGCGGCGGCGGCGCTGGTCTCCCCCGGAGAGACGGTGATGATCGAATCCGGCTCCTGCTGCGTGCTGCTGGCGGGCATCCTCGCGGGCGAGGTTCGGGATGTGACCATCGTCACCAATTCCGCCTTCATCGCGGGTTACGTCCGCAACGCGCCCAGGCCCCGGGTGGTGCTGCTGGGCGGCGATTACCAGCCCCGCAGCCAGGTGATGGTGGGCCCGCTGACCAGAACCTGCGCCGAGGCCTATTTTGTCGACAAGTTCTTTCTGGGCACCGACGGATTCGCGCCGCAGTACGGCTTCATGGGCGGCGATCTGATGCGCACCGAGGCGGTGCGCGCGATGATGGCCCAGGCCAGGCGCGCGGTGATCCTGACGGATTCCTCAAAATTCTCCCGGCAGGGCGTGGTTTCCCAGATGGCCTTGTCGGAGGTCGGCGCGGTGGTGACCGACGGGGGCATTCCCGGTTCGGCTCAGGCTGCGCTGGCGGCCCACGGCGTCAAAACCATCATCGTGTGAAGGAGCGGCGGTATGGGTAAGTATTATATCGGCGTCGATGTGGGCGGTACGAAGATCGCCTACGGCCTGTTTGACGAGGACGCGCACCTGGTGGCGAAGCGCTCCTCCCCGTCGGATTCCGCCTGTCCGCCGGAACCCTTTTTTGACGCCGTCGCGGATGCGGCGATGGCGATGGCGGCGGAATGCGGCGTCGGGAAACACAACATTGCCGGCGTCGGCGTGGGGGTCCCCTCCTACGTGTTGTACGATGAGGGCGTGATCATCAAGACCGTCAACCTGACATGCCTGACCAACTTTCCCGCACGGGACTACCTGTCCCGGCGCCTGGGGCTCCCGGTGGCGCTGGCCAACGACGCCCAGGCGGCGGCGCTGGCGGAGCACCGCCACGGCGCCGGCCGGGGCTTTTCAAGCATGCTGTACTGCCCCGTGTCCACCGGAATATCCTCGGCGGTCATCATCGACGGCAAGCTGTTTCGCGGCACCTACGGCTGGGCGGGCGAAACGGGCCACGCCATCATCACGCCCGGCGAGGGCATTTTGTGCGGCTGCGGCAATCGGGGCTGCCTGATGAGCTATGTATCCGGATCGATGATCGCAAAGCACGTCAAGGCGCGCCTTGAGGCGGGCGAGGCCTCCGTCCTGCCGGATCTGGCCGGGGGCGCCGACCGCATTACCGCCCGGCACATTCAGGATGGTTACGATCTGGGCGATCCGCTGTCCCGCTGGGCGGTGGCCCAGATGACAAAGTACATGGCGGTGTGGCTGTACAACCTGTACGTCACCTTCAACATCAACTGCTTTGTGTTGGGCGGCGGCCTGCTCAAGTTTGGAGACCGGCTCTTCCCCGCCGTGCGCGCGCAGTTCGACGCCTATAACCAGAGCGACCTGCCCGTCTACTTTAAAAGCGCGGAGCTGACCGAGGACTTCGGCATCGTCGGCGCGATGGAATTGTTGAGGTAAAACCATGAGCGAATTCGGAACCCTGACGCCGCGGATGGCGGCTTACCGCGAACGCATGCTCTCCACCCTCCCCCGCGTGTGCGCGGAGCGGGCGGTGCTGGCCACCCAGTCGGAGCGGGCACACAGCGCCGATCCCCTCGCCGTGCGCAGAGCCCGGATGCTGGAAACCGTCCTCGCCGGCATGACCGTCTACATCGAGCCGGAAACGCTGATTGCCGGCAACCAGGCGTCCTCCAACCGGGCGGCACCCGTGTTCCCGGAGTACGCCCTCGACTGGCTGATCGACGAGCTGGACGAGCTGAACAAGCGGGACGGCGACCGATTTCTGATCGACGAGGCGGACAAGGCGCGCCTCATCGAGATCGCACCCTTTTGGCGGGGGCGCACCCTCAAGGACGCGGGCCTCGCCATGATGCCGGAGCACGCGCGGCTTTTGTACGATATCGGCGTCATCAAGGCCGAGGGCAACATCACCTCCGGCGACGCCCACATCGCGGCGGATTATGCGCTGCTGCTCGAAAAAGGACTTCTGGATTTCAAGATCCGCGCCCTCGATTCGCTGGATCATCTCGACCTGAACGAGCCCGAAAACATCGGCAAGTACCACTTCTACCGGGCGGTCGCCCGCTCTGTGGACGCCGTGATTTGCTTCGCCGGGCGTTATGCCGATCTGGCGGAGGCGACGGCCCGTACCGCGCCGGCGGAGCGCGCGCGGGAATTGACGGAAATGGCGCGCATCCTGAGAAAAGTCCCCGCGGGGCCCGCCGAAACGCTGCGCGAGGCGGTGCAGAGCGTATGGCTCGTCCACTGCGCGCTTCAGATTGAATCCAACGGCCATTCGCTGTCCTACGGGCGGATGGACCAGTACTTTCAACCCTTCTATGCGCGGGATCTGGCGGCGGGGCGCATCACGCGCGAGGCGGCGGTGGAACTGATGGTCAACCTGTGGCTCAAGACCTTCTCCGTCAACAAAATCCGCCCCTGGAGCCACACCCGCTTCTCCGCGGGCAGCCCCCTCTACCAGAACGTGACCATCGCAGGCCAGACGGCGGACGGCCACGACGCGGTGAACGAATTCTCCCGCATCATCCTCGACAGCGTGGCCCAGGTGCGCCTGCCCCAGCCCAACCTGACGGTGCGCTACCATCGGGGCCTTACGGACGACTTTATGCGCCGGGCGGTGGCGCTGATCCGCCTGGGCATCGGCATGCCCGCCTTTAACAGCGACGAGGTGATCGTCCCCAGCCTCATTGAAAAGGGAGTGGCGCCGGAGGATGCGATCAATTACAGCGCCATCGGCTGCGTGGAGGTGGCGGTGCCCGGCAAGTGGGGCTACCGCTGCACGGGCATGAGCTTCATCAACTTCCCGAGGACGCTGCTCATTGCGATGAACGACGGTGTGGACCCGGCGAGCGGGCGGCGCGTCTGGTCCGGTATGGGCCACTTCCGGAACATGACGGACTTTTCCCAGCTCATGGCCGCGTGGGATGGCTGCGTGCGGCACCTGGCGCGGCAGGCGGTGGTCATCGACAGCTGCTGCGACCTGGCGCTGGAGCGGGAAACCGCCGACATTCTTCTCAGCGCGCTGTGCGGCGACTGCATTAAGCGGGGGCTGAACCTCAAGCAGGGGGGCGCGGTGTACGACTTCATCAGCGATCTGCAGGTGGGCATCGCCAATTTGGCGGATTCGCTGGCCGCGGTCAAACAGGTGGTCTTCGAGGACGGGGCCCTCTCCCCCGCCCGGCTATGGGAAGCGCTCTGCGCCAACTTTGCCGGCGAGGAAAACGAGCGCATCCGGCAGATGCTGCTGGACGCGCCCAAGTACGGAAACGACGACGACGCGGCGGACCTTCTGCTGGTCGAAGCTTACAATTCCTATATCGATGAGATGCACGGGCTGAAAAGCACCCGGTATGGCCGCGGGCCCATCGGCGGAACCTATTACGCGGGCACCAGCTCGATCTCCGCCAACGTGCCCCAGGGCGCCTCCACCCCCGCCACGCCGGACGGGCGGCGGGCCGGCGAGCCGCTGGCGGAGGGCTGTTCACCGTCCCACGGCATGGACACCCATGGCCCCACGGCGGTGTTTCGGTCTGTGGCCAAGCTGCCGACCCACGAGATCACAGGCGGCGTGCTGCTCAACCAGAAGGTGACGCCCGACATGCTCTCGCGCCCGGAGAACCGGGAGAAGCTGATTTTGCTGATCCGCACGTTCTTCAACCGCCTCGAGGGGTTTCACGTGCAGTACAACGTAGTGAGCCGTGAAACCCTGCTGGACGCCCAGGCGCACCCGGAAAAGCACCGGGATCTGATCGTGCGCGTGGCGGGCTACAGCGCGTTTTTCAACGCCCTTTCGCGCACCACCCAGGACGATATCATCGCCCGGACCGAGCAGGAATTGTAACGCCGCGGCGCGAAATCTTGTGCATGATGAAGATTGAATACCGGCTGATCCGCTCCGCCCGCAAGACCCTTGCCCTTGAGATTGCCGTCGACGGCACGCTGACCGTCCGCGCTCCCCGGGCCATCCCCGTCCGGGAGATCGAACGGTTCGTCCGCGATCGGGCGGACTGGATTGATCGCCACCGTGCGCGGCTTCGGGCGCGGCCGCTGCCCAAAGAGCCCACGGAGGCGGAAATGAAGGCGCTCATCGCCGACGCCTGCCGGGTGATTCCGGAAAAGGTGCGGCTTTGGGGCGAAAGGATGGGGCTCACACCCACCCGCGTCACCATCACCCGGGCGCGCAGCCGCTACGGCAGCTGCAGCGCGAAGAACGCCCTCAGCTTCTCCTGCCGGCTGATGCAGCGGGAGGATGACCTCGTGGATTACGTGGTGGTGCACGAGCTGGCCCACATCCGTTTCAAAAACCACGGCCCGGCGTTTCACGCTGTGATCGAAGGCTTTCTGCCGTGCCACCGCGCGCTGGAAAAGCGGCTGCGCGGCCGTTGAACGAAAGGAGGAGCCCATGGAGATCTTGTTTGTGATCGACTACCAGGTGGACTTCGTATCCGGCGCGCTGGGCTTTCCCGGCGCGGAGGCGCTGGACGCGGGCATCGCCCGGAAGGTGCGCGCCTACGGCCCCGGCCGCGTCTGCTTCACGCGGGATACCCACACCGCCGGATACCTGAAGACCCGGGAGGGGCGCAATCTGCCCGTACCCCACTGTCTCGAGGGCTCGGAAGGCTGGCAGGTGTACGGCGAAACGCGGCGCGCGCTGGAGGACGTGGGGGCGACCGCCATCGACAAGGCCGCCTTTGGCATGTCCCCGGAGCAGCTCCTCGCACTGCCGGATCCCGCCCTCGTTTCGCGGATCGAGCTGGTGGGTCTGGTATCCAACATCTGCGTACTGTCAAACGCCGTGCTCTTGAAAAGCCGCTACCCGGAGGCTGAAGTGATCGTGGACGGCGGTCTGACCGCCAGCTTCGATCCCGCGCTCCATGAGGCGGCCCTCAAGGTGCTGGGCGGCATTCAGGTGGCCGTCCGCTGAGGAAGGAGGAGCCCATGTCCATCATCGGCGCGTTCATCATGCCGCATCCGCCGGTCATCCTGCCGGAGGTGGGGCGCGGCCGCGAGAAGGGCATCGCCGCCACGATCGCCGCATTTGAGGCCTGTGCGCGGCGCATCGCGGCGCTGGAGCCGGATACGCTTGTGATCCTCTCACCCCACGCCACTGCCTACGCGGACTACTTTCACATCTCCCCCGGTGACCGCGCCGCCGGCGATATGGCGCGCTTTGGCGCGCCGCAGGTGCGCCTTTGCGTGGAATACGACGCGGCGTTGGTTGTCGCCATCGCCGAAGCCGCGGCACAGGAAGGCGTCCCCGCGGGAACGAAGGGATCGCGTGACGGCGCGCTGGACCACGGCACCTTCGTGCCGCTTCGCATGGTGCGCGCCGCCTGTCCCGGGGCAAAAATCGTGCGGATCGGCCTTTCCGGGCTGTCCCCCATCGATCACTATCGTCTGGGCCAGGCGGTTGCCCGGGCCGCCGGTAAACTGAACCGGCGGGCGGTGGTGCTGGCCAGCGGCGACCTCAGCCACAAGCTGACGGCAGACGGCCCCTACGGCTTCGCGCCGGAGGGTGCAAAATACGACCGGTGCGTCACCCGGGCAATGGCGTCCGGAAGCTTTCTGGACTTTTTGACGCTTTCGCCGGAATTGAACGAGGCGGCCGCCGCCTGCGGCACCGGCAGCTTCCAGATCATGGCCGGCGCGCTGGACGGCGTATCGGTGAAGCCGGAACTGCTCTCCTACGAGGGCCCCTTCGGCGTAGGCTACGCGGTGGCCGCCTTTGAGCCTCTGGACCCGGACGAAGCCCGCCGCTTCGGCGAGGCGTATCTTCGCGCCGAGGCGGACCGCGTGGCGCACCGCCGTGCGAGCGAAAGCCCCGCCGTCCATCTGGCGCGGATCTCGCTGGAAACCTTCGTGCGGACGGGAAGGCGCGCGCGCCTTCCGGACGGCCTTCCCGATTGGATGCTGCGGGAGGCGGCCGGAACCTTTGTATCGTTGAAAAAGCACGGAAAGCTCCGGGGCTGCATCGGCACAATCCGGCCGGTCACGCCCTCTGTCGCCGAGGAAGTGCTGCGCAACGCGGTGTCCGCCGGGCGGGAAGACCCGCGCTTTGACCCGGTGGAGGCAGCGGAGCTTCCCGAACTCGTCTACAGCGTGGACGTGCTGGGCACGCCGGAGCCAGCGGAGCTCGCCGATCTCGACCCTGCAAAGTACGGGGTGATCGTGTCCAGCGGGCGGCGGCGGGGACTGCTTCTGCCAATGCTGGAGGGCGTGGACACCGCCGACACGCAGGTGGCCATCGCGCGGCGCAAGGCGGGCATCGGCGAGGGCGAGCGCGTATCCCTCGAGCGCTTTCAGGTGGTGCGCTACACATGACGCGCTGCCCCTTGTGCCCCCACCACTGCGCCCTCGGCGAAGGCTCGGTGGGCCGCTGCCGCGCCCGGGGCGGCGAAGGCGGAAAGGACTGCCTGAACGCCGGCCTCGTCTCCGCCATCGCACTGGACCCGGTGGAAAAAAAGCCGTTGGCTCGGTTCCGCCCGGGCCGCATGGTGCTCTCGGTGGGCAGCTTCGGCTGCAACCTCCGCTGTCCCTTCTGCCAGAACCACGAAATCGCGATGGCCGCGCCCGCGGGCGGCCAAAAGACGGCCCCGGCGGAACTGGCGTCCCTGGCGGAATCGCTGACGCCCCGGGGCAACATCGGTCTCGCCTATACCTACAACGAACCGCTGGTGGGGTTTGAGTTTGTGCGGGACTGCGCGCGGGAGATCCGAGCGCGGGGCATGCAAAATATACTCGTCACCAACGGCTGCTTCTGCCTTGCGCCGCTGGAGGAGCTGATCCCGATGATTGACGCCGCCAACGTGGACCTGAAGGGCTTTACCCAGGACTATTACGACTGGGTGGGCGGCGATCTCGAAACGGTCAAGGCCTTCATCGCGCGCCTCAGCCAAAGCTGTCATGTAGAGGTGACCACCCTGGTGGTTCCGGGGCGAAACGATGCCCCCGAGGAAATCGGCCGCCTCGCCGCCTGGCTCTCCGGCCTCGGCGACATTCCGCTGCACCTCTCCCGCTGCTTTCCCCGCCACCGCTACGCCGGCGCCCCCACGCCCGCGAGCACCCTCTACGCCCTTCGGGACGCCGCCCACCGGCACCTTTCCCACGTGTACCTGGGCAATCTATGACCGTAACGCCGAGGCCGCCCGCAGCCTGCGGGCGGCTCCGTCACCCCCCGGGAAAGATCGACGAGGCCAGATCCGCCGCCGCCGCTTTGAGCCGCGCCTCAAGGCCGCGGTAATCCGCTAGCAGTTTCGCGCCCCGGGGCGTCAGCCGCGAGCCGCCGCCCGCGTGCCCGCCGACGGCCCGTTCGATCAGTTCAAACCCCAGCGCCGCTTCGCAGGCGCGCACCAGCTGCCAGGCGCGGGAATAGGCCATGTTCATTTCCCCCGCGGCCTTGCGCAGGGAGCCGTGCCTTTCAATGCGCTCCAGCACGTCCGCAATGCCCGGGCCAAAGCACTTCTCCCCGCCGGGCGTGAAAAGGCGCACGCCCATCCGCACGGAATACGCGCTCATCGGATGAAATTGGTGAAAAGAGGCGGCTGTGGCGCAGGCTGTGTAAGCCCAGATTTTCTCCCCGCCTCAATGCACTTCAGAAGGTAGGCCATGTTATCGCCCAGCGCGCGCATGGTGTTCACGCCCTCCTCGTCTGACAAGACCTCGGCGGGGTCGTTGCCGTGCACCATGTTCCAGTATTTGGAGGCAACGAGCGGCATCTGGGCAATGGTGGGGTATTTATTCAGTACCTCAAGGGCGGCGGTGGTGCCCGCCCGCCGCGCGGAAACGACGGTGGCGCAGGGCTTCAAGCGCATCAGCGCGCCGCCGGCAAAGAACATCCTGTCCAAAAGCGCGATCAGGCTGCCGTTGGGCGAGGCGTAGTACACCGGCGAGCCGATCACCAGGCCGTCACAGCCCTCGATTTTCGCCAGCGCCTGGTTTGCGATATCGTCAAAGGCGCAGCGGTTGTTGCGGCAGCCGCCACAGTCGATGCATCCGCGCACGGGGCTTCGGCCTATCTGAAAAACCTCGGTCTCAATGCCGTTCGCCTCGAGCCGCGCGGCCACCTCCGCCAGCGCGGTAAACGTACAACCCTCCGGATTGGGGCTTCCGTTGATGATCAGCACCTTCATGCGCTTTCCTCCCGCCCATCAGTCGATCAGTTCCAGCCTCACGGTGACCGTCAGCGATTCCGGTTGTCTGAGCATCTCGCCGGTATCCGGATCGTAGGCGCGGTAGACGTCAAGCGTCACCTGATCCCCGGCCTGATGCCTGTCGATCTCCCCGGTCAACTGGTTGATGGTCTTGACGCGCAGGCCGTTGACGCCCGTCACGATGTCGTACAGGCGCACCCCCGCGCGGTCCGCAGGCCCGCCCGGCTCCAGGCTCACCACCTGCGCGCCCGCCGGCGGAAACCTCGACAGCGGCTCGTCCGGGCCGTCAAAATCCTGCACGACGACGCCCATCCGCGGCCTGACCACCCTGCCCGTTTCGATGATCTGCCGGATCAGCGGCTCGACGGTGTTGGAGGGCACCGCAAAGCCCAGCCCCTCGAACACCGTGGTGGTGTCATACATGATCTTCAGCGTCGGAATGCCGATCAGCTCGCCCCGGGCGTTTAAAAGCGCGCCGCCGCTGTTGCCGGTGTTGATGGCGGCATCCGTCTGAATGACCGGCACGCTGCGTGTAAAGTTGCCCGCGTCGATATCCACCCGGTTGACGGCGGAGATGATGCCGGCGGTGACGGTGCCGAAAAGCACGCTGTCCGTGGCGCCGGGGTTGCCGATGGCGATGGCAAGCTCGCCGATCTGAATCGCGTCGGAATCCCCGAAGGGCACAGGGGTGGCGTCGATTGCGTCCTCCACCTTGAGCACCGCAATGTCGGTTCCATCGTCATAGCCTACCAGCGCCGCCGGGATGCGCTCGCCCCCCAGCAGCTTGACGTCGATGAGGTCGGCGCCCTCCACCACGTGGTAGTTGGTGATGATGTAGCCCCGCTCGTCAAAATAGACGCCGGAACCGAAGGCCTGATCCTCGCTCATTGCGCCGTCCCGCTGGCTCCAGCTCTGGACGACGTTGATGACCTGCACCACCGCGGGGCGCACGCGCTCCGCGATCGCGGGGATCGGGTTTTCGGAGGAGTAGATGGCCGAATGGGGCGTGCCGGAAGCCGCCTGCGCCGTCAGGGCGCCGGCCAGCGCCGCCACCAGAAGCGCCGCCAGAAACGCCGCGTACCGCGTAAATTCTCCCCGTGTGATGCGCCTTGTCATGGTGTCCCCTCTCCCAACTCCGGCCGCGCCCGCTCCAGCGTGAAGGTGAACGTCGTGCCGCTGATCCCTGTGGAAACCCGGATCGCCTGCCCGTGCTGCTCCAGTATGCGCTTGACGATCGATAATCCCAATCCGGTGCCCATACCGGAAGTATGCGCCTTGTCCGCCTTGTAAAACCGGTCGAAGAGAAACGGAACGTCCTCCTGGGGAATCGACGGGCCCTGATTGAACACGCCGACGTAGCAGATGTCGCCCGCGACCTCGGTGGTGAGCCGGAGGCTCGCGCCCTCGGGGGCAAACTTGACGGCGTTATCGATCAGGTTTGTGGCCACCTGACGGATGCGATCCGCGTCGGCCCAGACGCGGCAGGGGTCCTCGCGAAAGTCCACGTCGACCTCAAGGCGCTTGTCGTCGATGCGCCGCTCAAACTTGAGAAGCTCCACCCGCATCAGCTCGTTGACGTCAAAGGCGGTCTTTGTCAGCGGGAACTTGCCGGATTCAAACTTGGACAGCTCCAGAAGATCGTTCACCAGCTTCGTAAGCCGCGCGGTTTCCGAAAGCACCACCTTGAGGTATCTGGGCCGCTCGGCCTCGTCAATGGTGCCGTCCAGCATGCCGGACACGTACCCGCTGATGCTGGTGAGGGGCGAGCGCAGCTCGTGGGACACGCTGGCCACAAAGCTGCGGCGGGACTCCTCCAGGTTTTTCAAGTCCTCCGCCATCTTGTTGAGCGATGCGCCCAGCTGCACCAATTCCTGGTCGCCCCGGATATCCACCCGCTCGTCCAGATACCCCGCGGCAAACCGCCGGACCGCGCGGTTGATCCTGCGCAGCGGCTCGGACTGGCGCCGGGAGATGAAAAGCGCCAGCGCCGCGCCCAGCACCATCGCCACCGCCGCGGCGATCAGCGCGTTTCGCACCATGTCGCTGTAGTCCACCGAGAGCGACATGGTGGAGATGTGCAAAAGCACCGCGCCCACCACCCGCTGGTTCCGATACCGCCAGGGCACCCCGATGGTCACCATCTGGTCGCCCAACTCCGGGATCAGCCCCTGTACGCGGATCTCCTCACCGGAGAGCACCTTGTAGATCTGCTCCAGCACGGAAGCGTCGTTGAGCTGTTCGCTGGTGTAGTCCTGCCGGCCCAGAATCAGCGTCGCGCCGCTGGAGGTGACCAGCCACACGTTGGCGTTGTAGGTTTCGCTGATCTCGGTGATCTTCCAATTGAGTGTGTTGTAGAGCGAGCGGTCGCTCCGGCTGATGCCCAGGCTGTCCCGCTGGGACAGAAGCTGCGCCACGTCCCGCGCCTGCATGCGCACCTCGTCCTCCAGCTGGTCCTGGCGCTCCTCGCGCACCATGACGACCATGAGCAGCGACAGCACCACCACCGTCACCAGAAGCGCCGCCAGGAATGCCCCGAACATGCGCCAGAACAGCCTGTTTTTCATCTACTTGACCTCAAACTTATAGCCTACGCCCCACACGGTCTTGATGTTCCAGCCCAGGCCCTCGCCGTCCAGCTTTTCGCGCAGCCGCTTGATGTGCACGTCCACCGTTCTGGAATCGCCGAAGAAATCGTAGCCCCATACCTGCTCCAGCAGCTGCTCCCGCGTGAACACCGCGCCGGGATGGCTGGCGAGAAAATACAAAAGCTCCAGCTCCTTGGGCGGCATTTCCACCTCGCGCCCCCGGTAGGATACGGTGTAGTGGCTGATGTTGACCGTGAGCCCCGGAAACACCAGTTCCTTATCGGGTGCGTCCGCGCTCTGATAGCGCCGGATGACCGCCTTGATCCGCGCCACCAGTTCCTTGGGCTCAAAGGGCTTGGCGATGTAATCGTCCGCGCCCAGTTCAAGGCCCAGCACCTTATCGAAGGTTTCGTCCTTCGCGGTGAGCATGATGATGGGGATGTTGGACACCTTGCGCACTTCGCGGCACACCTGCCAGCCGTCCATGCCCGGCAGCATGATGTCCAGAAGAATCAGGTTGGGCGCTGAGGCCCTGAAGGCCTTCAGCGCCTCGTCGCCCCGCTCGGCCTCCTGCACCTCGAAGCCCTCCCGGGTCAGGTACAGGCCCACAAGCTGGCGAATGTTTGGGTCATCGTCCACCAGAAGGATCTTGGTTCGATTCATGCGGGTCCCCCCCCTATTTCAGCGTGACCACCGTCACGCCATCCTCGCCCTCACCGTAGCGGCCCAGACGAAACTCCTTGACGAAGGGATGCTGCTTCAGATGCTGCTGTACGCCGCTGCGCAGCACGCCCGTGCCTTTGCCATGGATGATGGACACGTTTTTCAGGTGCTGAATTTGCGCGCCGTCCAGGAACATGTCCACCGCCAGAAGCGCCTCCTCCAGCGTCATGCCCCGAAGGTCGCACTCCATCGAAACCGGCTTCTGCGCCAACGATATGATCCCGGAGGTGCGCTCCTTCTTTTTGGGCTCCTGCACGCGGCGAAGCCCGGCGGCCGATACCTTGAGCTTCATCACCCCCGCCTGCACAAGCGCCTCGCCCTTGTCGTCCGGCGGCGTCACCACGGTGGCGCGGGTGCCGGTTTTGAGAATCTCGACGCTCTCGCCCGGCTTCAGGTTCTTGGGCGCCTCACCCTGGGCCGGCGCGTCGGGAAGGCGCTCGCCGGTTTCGTCAATGCCTGCTTGCAGGCGCGCGCGCATTTCGTGCAGCTCGTGCTCCCGGAGGGGCGCGCCCTCGTTTTTGCGGCTGCGCTTGAGTTCGGCAATGATGCCCTCGGCCTCCCGCTGGGCCTTCAGAAGCACCTTGCGGGCGTCCTCCTTAGCCTTGCGCATGGCGTTTTCGCGCTGCGCCTCCAGTTCCCGGCGCATTTTTTCCGCCTCGTCGCGCAGCGCCTGGGTTTCCCGGTGGGCATCCTCGGCCAGCTTGCGCTCCTTTTCCGCGATCTGCCGGTGGTATTCGGCGTTGGCGATCACGTCCTCAAAGCGGATCTGCTCCTTGCTCAAATGCTCGCCGGCGCTCTCGATCAGGTACTCCGGCAGGCCCAGCTTGCGGGAGATCTCAAAGGCGTTGGACTTGCCGGGCACGCCGATGGA
>JARKQG010000142.1 GCA_029974035.1 Eubacteriales bacterium
ACCTCCTGGGCACCTCCTTCGCGCGCCCCATCATCGCGAAGCGGATCACCGAGATCGCGCTCCGGGAGGGCGCCGACGCCATCGCCCACGGCTGCACCGGAAAGGGCAACGACCAGGTGCGCTTTGAGCTGGCGATCAAGGCGTTCGCGCCCGCGATGCCGGTCATCGCGCCCTGGCGCATCTGGGAGCTCAAGGGCCGCGAGGACGAGATCGACTACGCCGAAAAGCACGACATTCCGCTTCGCATCAGCCGCGAGACCAACTATTCGAAGGACAAGAACCTGTGGCACCTGTCCCACGAGGGCCTGGAACTCGAGGACCCGGCCAACGAGCCCAAGTACGAGGGGCACATGGAGATGGGCGTCACGCCCGAGGAAGCGCCCGACGAGGCCGAGTACGTGACGATCGACTTTGAAAAGGGCGTGCCCGTGGCGGTTGACGGTACGAAGCTGGACGGCCCGGCGCTGGTGAAGAGGCTCAACGAAATCGGCGGCAAGCACGGCGTGGGCATCCTGGACATGGTCGAGAACCGGCTGGTGGGCATGAAGAGCCGCGGCGTCTACGAGACGCCGGGCGGCACGATCCTCTACGAGGCGCACGAGAAGCTGGAGCAGCTCTGCCTCGACAAGCTCACGCTGCACTTCAAGCAGAGGCTGGCGCTGGAGTTCGCGGACCTGGTCTACAACGGCCAGTGGTTCACGCCGCTGCGCGAGGCGATGAGCGCCTTCGTCGACGAGACCCAGAAGAGCGTGACCGGCTCGGTCAGGCTGAAGCTCTTCAAGGGCAACATCATCTCCGCCGGCGCCACCAGCCCGTATTCCCTTTACGACGAGGAGATTGTCACCTTCGGTGAGGACGCCGTGTACGATCAGAAGGACAGCGCCGGGTTTATCACGCTTTATGGCCTGCCGATCAAGATCCAGGCCATGCTGAACCAGAAGCGCAGCAAGTAAAGAACACATCGGCCCGGCGCATGCCGGGCCGAACGAAAAGGCGGGGATGGGGCATGAAGCTCTGGGCGGGCAGGCTTTCCGGCGAGGTGGACGAGCGGCTGACAAAACTCAACGCCTCCATCGGCTTTGACCAGCGGATGATCCGCGAGGACATCCTGGGCTCCGTCGCCCACGCGGCCATGCTGGGCGACACCGGCATCCTCACGAAGGCGGAATCGGATGCCATCGTGGGCGGGCTCGAGGGCATTTTGACGGATGTCGAATCCGGAAGGCTCGCAATCGACCCGGACGCCGAGGACATCCACACCTTCGTGGAGGGCGAGCTGACCGCGCGCATCGGCGACGCGGGCAAAAAACTGCACACTGCCCGCAGCCGCAACGATCAGGTAGCGCTGGATCTCAGGCTCCATCTGGCCCGGGAGATCGACGCGCTGAAGGCGGGCGCGAAAGCCATGATCGAGGCGATCCTCTCCGTGGCCGAGGCGCACCTGGAATCCGTCATGCCCGGATACACCCACCTGCAGCGGGCCCAGCCGGTGACGCTGGCCCACCACCTGATGGCCTATGCCGCCATGCTGCTGCGCGACATCGACCGCCTGACGGACTGCGGCCGCCGCACGCGCGTTTCTCCGCTGGGCGCGGGCGCGCTGGCGGGCACCACTTACCCCATCAATCGAGGCAATGTGGCGGCGCGGCTGGGCTTTTCGGGCGTCTGTCTCAACAGCATGGATGCGGTGTCCGACCGGGACTTTGCGCTGGAATTGATGGCCGGCCTTTCGATTCTGATGATGCACCTGTCCCGCTTCGCGGAGGAGATCGCGCTGTGGTGTTCGTGGGAATACCGGTTTGTCACGCTGGGCGATCAGTTCTCCACCGGTTCCTCCATCATGCCGCAGAAGAAAAACCCGGACATCGCGGAGTTGGTGCGGGGCAAGACGGGCCGGGTCTACGGCGACCTCATCGCGCTTCTCACCACCATGAAGGCACTGCCGCTGGCCTACAACAAGGATATGCAGGAGGACAAGGAGGCGGTCTTTGACGCGGTGGACACGGCGAAGCTGTGTCTGGAGGTGTTTGCGCCGATGCTGAAGGGCGCCGCCTTCCATACGGACGTCATGCGCGCCGCCGCCGCGAAGGGCTTTCTCAACGCCACCGACTGCGCGGATTACCTGGCCAAGAAGGGCGTGCCCTTCCGCGACGCCTACAACGTGGCCGGAAGGCTGGTCAGAACCTGCATCGAAAAGGGGGAAACGCTGGAAACGCTGCCCCTTGAGGACTATCGCGCGGCGCACCCCGCCTTTGACCGGGATGTCTACGGGGCCATCGACCTCATCCGCTGCGTGAAGACGCGAAGCGTCGAGGGCGGGCCCGCGCCGGAGGCCGTGCGGCGTCAGATCGATCGGGTGAAGGAGCTTTTGAAGGATGCGTAGGGTGTTCATTGACGGGCGGGAGGGCACCACGGGGCTTGAGCTGGCCGCGCGGCTCCAGGGCCGCGGCGACGTCGAGCTGATCGGGATCCCGGACCACCTGCGAAAGGACGAGGCCGAGCGGGCAAAGCGGATGAACCAGTCGGACCTGACCTTTCTCTGCCTGCCGGACGCGGCCGCGCTGGAGGCCGCAAAGCTGGTGACAAACGGGAAAACCCGCGTGATTGACGCTTCCACCGCCCACAGGGTGGCGCCGGGCTGGGCCTACGGCTTTCTGGAGCTGTCCGAAACCCACCGCCGCGCGGTGGCGTCGGGCACCCGCATTGCAAACCCCGGCTGCTACGCCACCGGCTTTCTCGCCATCGCCTACCCGCTGACGGCCATGGGGCTGATTCCGCGCGGGGCCCGGCTCACCTGCCACGCGGTCTCCGGATACAGCGGCGCGGGCAAGAAGGGCATCGCTCAGTACGAGGACCCGGCGCGGGGCGCGGCCTATGAAGCCCCCAGACTCTACGGGCTGAACCTTTCCCACAAGCATCTGCCGGAGATGCAAAAGATCGCGGGGCTTTCCCAACCGCCGCTTTTCAACCCCCAGGTGTGCGACTTTTACCAGGGCATGGCCGTCAGCGTACCGCTGTGGGCGGAGCAGCTTGAAAGGCACGTCACCCTCGCCGATCTCAAAGAGGCGCTGGCGGAGTTCTACGCTGGGGCGAAGCTCGTCGCCGTTTCGGAGGCGCCGGAGGACGGCTTTCTGCCCGCCAACCTTCTGGCGGGCACCGACCGGCTGAACATCTACGCCTTTGGCGACGGCGACCGCTTTACGCTGGTGTCGGTGCTGGACAACCTGGGCAAGGGTGCGTCCGGCGCGGCGGTGCAGAACATGAACATCGCGCTGGGGTTGGACGAACTGTGCGGATTACGCTTGGAGGGATGACGATGCGGGATGTGACGCCGGGCGTATGCGCGCCCAAGGGGTTTATCGCGGGGGGCATCCGCTGCGGCATTAAAAAGAGCAGCGCGAAGAACGACCTGGCGCTGGTCCGGTGCGAGGTGCTCTGCCAGGCGGCGGCGGTCTATACCCGCAACAAGGTCTACGGCGCGCCCATCACCGTGACGCGCAAAAACCTTCAAAACGGCATGGCCCAGGCGATCGTGTGCAACAGCGGCAACGCCAACACCTGCAACGCCGACGGCGTCATGATCGCGGAGCGCATGTGCACCCTCGCCGGCGAGGCGCTGGGCGTCGATCCGGCCGATGTGATCATCGGCTCCACCGGCGTCATCGGCCAACCGCTCCCGCTGGAACCCGTCGAGCGGGGCATCCGGGCGCTGGCGCCGAAGCTGTCAAAAGACGGCGGACACGAGGCGCAGCTGGCGATCATGACCACCGACCTTGCGCCCAAGGAAACGGCCGTCGCCTTCGAACTGGACGGCGCGACCGTCACCATCGGCGCAATGGCCAAGGGCAGCGGCATGATCCGCCCCAACATGGCCACCATGCTCTCCTTCATCACCACCGACTGCGCCATCTCCGCCGGGATGCTGGAAAAGGCGCTGAAGCGGACCGTGGACGACACCTACAACATGGTGTCCGTGGACGGAGACACATCCACCAACGACATGGTGTCCGTCATGGCCAGCGGTCTCGCGGGCAACCCGCCCATCGAGACGGAAGGCCCGGCCTTTGAAACCTTCGCATCCGCGCTTTTGACCGTGGCCACCCGCATCGCGCGCATGATCGCCGCCGACGGCGAGGGCGCCACCAAGCTCATCGAGGTGGCGGTCACCGGCGCGCCGGGCAAGCCCGCGGCGAAGGCCGTGGCCAAGAGCGTGGCCATGTCCAGCCTGGTAAAGGCCGCGATGTTCGGCGCGGATGCCAACTGGGGCCGCATTCTGTGCGCCATCGGCTACGCGGAGGCGGATTTTGACGCATCAAAGATCGAGGTGCGGCTTTCATCGCCCGCCGGGCGCATCCGGGTATGTCTTGACGGCAGCGGCGTGCCCTTCTCCGAGGCGGAAGCCAAAAAAATCCTGCTGGAGCGCGAGATCCGGGTGGAGATCGACATGCACCAGGGCACGGCGTCCGCCACCGCCTGGGGCTGTGATCTGACCTATGATTACGTGAAGATCAACGGCGATTACAGAACCTGAGGAGGGCTTTTCCAATGCACACCATCGCCGAGGAACTGCGCGCGGACGTACTGACCGCGGCGCTGCCCTACATCCAGAAGTATACCGGAAAAATCGTCGTGGTCAAGTACGGCGGCAACGCCATGGTCAATCCGCGGCTCAAGCAGGCGGTCATGACCGACATTGTGCTCCTGGCCCAGGTGGGCGTCAAGGTGGTGCTGGTTCACGGCGGCGGGCCGGAGATCAGCCAGATGCTTTCGCGCCTCGGCATTCCCTCGAAATTTGTGGACGGCCTGCGCTGCACCGACGAGGAGAGCATTGAAGTGGTGCAGATGGTGCTGGCGGGCAAGACCAACAAGGACCTCGTGAGCCTCATCGGCGTCTGCGGCGGCAGGGCCATCGGCCTTTGCGGCATCGACGGGCGCATGATCCGGGCGGAGAAGATCCGGGGCAGGGCCGAATTGGGCTACGTGGGCGAGATCACGAAGATTGACGCCGCGCCGATCCTCAACGCCCTCAGCGACGGCTACATTCCGGTGATCGCCACCGTGGGCGTGGACGAGGGCGGCATGACCTACAACATCAACGCGGACACCGCCGCCGCCGAGATTGCCTCCGCGCTGAAGGCGGAAAACATGATCGCGCTGACCGACATCCGCGGCCTGATGCACGACGTGAACGACGAAAACTCGCTGATTCCGGTGGTCAAAATTGACGAGGTGGAGGCGCTGATCGCCGGCGGCAAGGTGTCCGGCGGCATGATCCCCAAGGTCCGCTCCTGCGAAAAGGCGGTGCGCGACGGCGTCAAGAAGGCCTTCATGATCGACGGCCGGATTCCCCATTCGATCCTCATCGAGATGTTCTCCGACGAGGGCATCGGCACGATGTTTGTAAAGTGAGGTGTGTCCATGAGCTTTGAGGAAATCCGCGGGAAGGACCGGGCGTACGTGGCGCCGACCTACAACCGCTACCCGGTGGCGCTTGCGCGCGGCAAAAACGCCACCTGCTGGGACGAGGCGGGCAACGAGTACATTGACTTCACCAGCGGCATCGGCGTCAACGCGCTGGGCTTTGCCGATCCCCGCTGGCTGGAGGCGGTGAAGGGCCAGCTGGACAGGCTCCAGCACTGCTGCAACCTGTTCTACAACCGCGCCGTGGTGGACGCGGCCCAGGCGCTGTGCGAAAAATCCGGCATGAAGAAGGCGTTTTTTGCCAACAGCGGCGCGGAGGCCAACGAGTGCGCCATCAAGGCCGCCCGGAAGTACTCCTTTGACAAGTACGGTGAGGGGCGCTCTACCATTGTGACGCTCCGCAACAGCTTCCACGGCCGCACGGTCACCACCGTGTCCGCCACCGGGCAGGACAGCTTTCACCGGTTTTTCATGCCCTTTACCCCCGGCTTTGTCTACGCGGAGCCGAACCTCGCGGATGCGCTGCCCAGGCTGGACAAGTCCGTCTGCGCGATCATGATGGAGATGGTGCAGGGGGAGGGCGGCATCGTGCCGCTGGACGGGGATTTCGTCCAGTCCGTAACCGATTACTGCCGCGAGCGGGACATTCTGGTGATTGTGGACGAGGTGCAGACCGGCATCGGCCGCACCGGCACCTTCTTCGCGCTGGAGCAGTACGGCGTCCGCGCCGACATCGTCACCTGCGCCAAGGGCCTGGGCGCTGGGCTGCCCATCGGCGCCGCGCTCTTTGGCGAAAAGACGCAGGATGTGCTGGGTTTTGGCGACCATGGCTCCACCTTCGGCGGAAACCCCGTGGCCTGCGCCGGCGCGCTGGAGGTGCTCGCCAGGCTGGACGCCGCGATGCTGGAGAGCGTCCGCGAAAAGGGCGCCTACATCACCGAGAAGCTGAAGCGCCTCCGGGGCGTCAGGTCTGTCACGGGCCTGGGGCTGATGCTGGGCGTGGAGCTCGACGGGATGACCGCCCAACAACTGGTGTCCGAAGGCATCAAAAAAGGCGTGCTGACCCTGACCGCCAAGCACAAACTGCGTCTTTTGCCGCCGCTCACCATCACCTATCCCGAAATCGACCGGGGCCTGGCCGCGCTGACCGCCGCCCTGGGCACCCTTGAAGGAGGAAACTGAATGAAACACCTCTTGTCGCTTCTCGATCTGACCGCCGAAGAGATCAACGGGCTTCTGGACCTGGCCGACGAGCTCAAGGCCGACCATAAGCGCGGCATCCACAAGCCGCTCCTGGCCGGAAAGACCCTGGGCATGATCTTCCAGAAGGCGTCCACCCGCACCCGCGTCTCCTTTGAGGTGGGCATGTACCAGTTGGGCGGCTACGCGCTGTTTCTGTCCAACCGCGACCTGCAGATCGGCCGCGGCGAACCGGTGCAGGATACCGCCCGGGTGCTGTCCCGGTATCTCGACGGCATCATGATCCGCACTTTTGCCCAGAAGGAAGTGGAGGACCTGGCGAAGTACGGCTCCATCCCGGTCATCAACGGCCTGACGGACCTGTACCATCCCTGCCAGGTGCTGGCGGACCTGATGACCATCCGCGAATACTTTGGCAAGCTCAAGGGCCTCAAGATGGCCTTCATCGGCGACGGCAACAACATGGCCAACACGCTGATCGTCGGTGGGCTCAAGACGGGCATGTCCGTGTCCGTCGCCTGCCCGAAGGACTACCACCCCGACCGGGAGGTGCTCTCCTTTGCCGAGGGATACGGCGATCGCTTCGAGATCACCGACAGCCCGGAGAAGGCCGCCGCCGGCGCCGACGTACTGGTGACCGACGTCTGGGCGTCCATGGGGCAGGAGGGGGAGAAGGAGGCGCGCGAGAAGGCCTTTGCCGGTTTCCAGATTGACGAAACCCTCATGGAGCTGGCCAACCGCGGCGCGATTGTGCTGCATTGCCTGCCCGCCCACCGGGGGGAGGAGATCACCGAGGACGTGTTCGAGACCCACGCCGGCGAAATCTTCGACGAGGCCGAAAACCGGCTCCACGCGCAGAAGGCTGTGCTGGTCAAACTTTTGAGCTGATCCGGCGAAGGGCGGAGGGTGCGAACCATCCGCCCTTTTCATAAAACCATTTCGGATGCAATGGGGGAAAGTATGAAAAGCGATGCGGTTCTGGTCCTGGAAACCGGGCAGACGTTTCCCGCCCGGCGCTTCGGCGCGGGCGGGAATATTTCGGCGGAACTGGTGTTTACCACCGCGATGGTGGGCTACGTGGAGACGCTGACCGATCCCAGCTACCACGGGCAGATCGTGGTGCAGACATTTCCGCTGATCGGAAACTACGGCGTCATGACGGCGGATTTTGAAAGCGAAAGCCCGCGCCTAAGCGCCTACGTCGTGCGGCAGTACTGCGATCATCCCTCCAACTTCCGCTGCGAGGAGGACCTTGACAGCTACCTGAAAAAGAGCGGGATCATCGGCCTGCATGGGCTTGATACCCGCGCTTTGACCCGGGTTCTTCGGGAAAAGGGCGTGATGAACGCCGCCATTGTGGACGAAATGCCCGCCGATCTGCCCGGGTTTTGCAGGGCGCTGTCGGAAAAGGCGCTGTCCTCGGACGTCCATCAGGTGACCTGCAAGGCGCCCTTCACGCTGGGCGAAGGGCCGCGGCACGCGGCGCTGTGGGACTTTGGCTTCAAGCGCGGCATGGCCGAGGCGCTCGTCGCCCGCGGCTGCCGGGTGACGGTGGTGCCCGCGGGGACGACCGCCGCTGAGATCGCCGAGCTGAAGCTGGACGGCGTGCTTTTGTCCAACGGCCCCGGGGACCCGGCGGTCAACCGGTCGATCATTCGGGAGATACGGAAGCTGGCGGAAACCGGCATCCCGATCTTCGGCATCTGCCTGGGGCATCAGCTGCTGGCGCTGGCCATGGGCGCGAGGACCGAAAAGCTGAAATACGGCCACCGCGGCGCCAACCAGCCGGCGCGCTGCGTAAAAACCGGCAGGCTCTACATCACCAGCCAGAACCACGGCTACGCGGTGGTGGCGGACGCGCTGCCCGAGGGCGTCCGCGCCTCCTTTGAAAACGCCAACGACGGCACCAACGAGGGCCTTGAGTTTGATGCCATCAACGCCTTCTCCGTGCAGTTCCACCCGGAGGCCCGGGGCGGCCCGCTGGACACTTCCTTCCTGTTCGACCAATTTGTTTCACGGATGGAGGGATGTGCCCATGCCGCTGGCAACTGATCTGAAACGGGTGATGCTGATCGGCTCCGGCCCGATCGTGATCGGCCAGGCCGCCGAATTTGACTACGCCGGCACCCAGGCCTGCCGTGCGCTGAAGGCGTTGGGGCTTACTGTGATCCTGGTCAACCCAAACCCGGCCACCATTATGACCGACACCGCCATCGCCAACCACATCTACATCGAGCCGCTGACCCTCGAGGTCTTAAAGCGCATCATTCGCCGGGAGAAGCCGGACGGGCTTTTGTCCACCATGGGCGGCCAGAGCGGCCTGACGCTCTCCATGCAGCTGGCGCGGGAGGGTTTTTTGGAAGCCGAGGGTGTGCGCCTTTTGGGCGCGCGGCTGGATACCATCGATAAGGCCGAGGACAGGCTTCTTTTCAAGGAGACCATGCAGGCGATCGGCCAGCCCTCCATCGCCTCCGCCGTGGTGACGGAGGTGGAGGACGCCCTGGACTTCGCCGGAAAAATCGGCTACCCCGTCATTGTGCGGCCGGCGTTCACGCTGGGCGGTTCCGGCGGCGGCATCGCACCCGACGCCGAAGCGCTGCGCGAGACCGCGCGCAGCGGCATTGAAACCTCGCCCATCGGCCAGATCCTGGTGGAGCGGTGCGTCGCGGGCTGGAAGGAGATCGAGTTTGAAGTGGTCCGTGACGCGGACGGCAACGCCATCGCGGTCTGCTCCATGGAGAATCTGGACCCTGTGGGCGTCCACACCGGCGATTCCATCGTCATCGCCCCGGCGGTCACCCTGGCCGACCGGGAATACCAGATGCTGCGCACGGCGGCCCTAAACATCATCCACGCGCTGAAGGTGGAGGGCGGCTGCAACGTGCAGTTTGCGCTCAACCCCGAGTCTTTCGAGTACGCGGTGATCGAGGTCAACCCCCGCGTGTCCCGGTCCTCCGCGCTCGCGTCCAAGGCCACCGGCTACCCCATTGCCAAGGTCGCGGCGCAGATCGCGGTGGGGCTCAGGCTGGGGGAGATCAAAAACGCCGTCACGGGCAAGACCAGTGCCTTTTTTGAGCCGGCCCTGGACTACGTGGTGGTCAAGTTCCCCAAGTGGCCCTTTGACAAATTTGTCTACGGCCGCCGCACGCTGGGCACGCAGATGAAGGCCACCGGCGAGGTCATGGCCATCGCCCAGACATTCGAGGAGGCGCTGATGAAGGCCATCCGCGGCGCGGAGATCGCCATGGATACGCCCCGCAGCGCGAAATTTGCCCATCTGACCGAAGCGGAGATCCTGGCGGGCGTCGGCCAGGCCACGGACGAGCGGCTGTTCCTGTTGTATGAGGCCCTGGCCCGGGGCGTTTCCATCGAAAAGCTGCACGAGATCACGATGGTGGACGAGTGGTTTCTGGCAAAGCTGAAGCATCTTTGCGACATTGAGTCCGCCCTGGCGGAGGGACTTGACGACGAGCGGTACATGCGGGCCAAGCGCGCCGGATTTCCGGACGGCGCCATCCGCCGCATCAGCGGGCAGGAGATTCCGCATCCGGCGAAGATCGGCTACAAGATGGTGGATACATGCGCCGCCGAGTTCAAGGCCGAAACGCCCTATTTTTACGCATCCCGCGATGCGGAGAACGAGGCGGCGGAATTCATCGCCGAGAGGGCTTCCGGCAAAAAGCGGGTGATCGTATTTGGCTCCGGCCCCATCCGCATCGGCCAGGGCATCGAGTTTGACTATGCCTCGGTGCACTGTGTGTGGACGCTGAAGCAGCAGGGCTACGAGGTGGCCATGGTCAACAACAACCCCGAAACCGTGTCCACCGATTTTGACACCGCCGACCGGCTCTACTTTGAACCGCTGACGCCGGAGGACGTGGCTGGCGTGATCGAAACCGAAATGCCCTACGGCGTCGTGGTGGCCTTCGGCGGCCAGACGGCCATCAAGCTGACAAAGCACCTCGACGCCATGGGCGTCCACATTCTGGGCACGTCGGCCGACGCCATCGACGCCGCCGAGGACCGCGAGCGGTTTGACGAGGTGATGAACGCGCTCCACATCAAGCGGCCCGAGGGCGCGGGCGTCTATACGCTGGACGAGGCGCTGGCGACGGCGGAGCGCCTGGGCTATCCGGTTCTGGTGCGCCCCAGCTACGTGCTGGGCGGCCAGAACATGATCATCGCCTTCGAGCCGGAGGAGATCACCCGCTACATGGAGATCATCCTCGCCGGCGGCATTGACAGCCCCATCCTCATCGATAAGTACCTGATGGGTACCGAGGTGGAGGTTGACGCCGTGTGCGACGGCGAGGACATCCTGATCCCCGGCATCATGGAGCACGTGGAGCGGGCGGGGGTGCATTCCGGCGATTCCATCGCCGTCTACCCGGCCTGGAACCTGACAGGCCCGGTCACCCAGCGGCTGATCGACTGCACCCGGACGCTGGCGCTGGCCCTCTCCACCCGCGGCCTCATCAACATCCAGTACGTGATCTACGAAAACGAGGTCTACGTGATCGAGGCCAACCCCCGCGCCTCCCGCACGATCCCCTACATCAGCAAGGTGACCGGCCTGCCCGTGGTGGACATCGCCACCCGCGCGATGCTGGGGGAAAAGCTGCGCGACATGGGCTACGGCACGGGCCTTTACCGGCAGTCGGTATTCTCCGCCGTCAAGGTGCCGGTGTTCTCCTTTGAAAAGCTGGCGGACGTGGACACCCACCTGGGCCCGGAGATGAAATCCACCGGCGAGGTGCTGGGCATCGGCCGCGTGATGGAGGAGGCCATCTACAAGGGTCTTCTGGCCGCGGGCTACAAAATGGCCACCGAGGGCGGCGTATTGATCACCGTGCGCGACCGGGACAAGGCGGAGGTCGTTCCCATCGCCCGGCAGTTTCGGGAGCTGGGCTTTGCCCTTTACGCCACCCAGGGCACCTATGAGGCGCTGACGCGGGCGGGCATCGAGGCCCGGGCCGTCGGGAAACTGCACGAGGGGCACCAGGACATCTGGGAGCTGATGGACAGCGGCAGGCTGCAGTACCTGATCTCCACCTCCTCCAAGGGCCTCTTGCCGCAGCGGGACAGCGTGCGGCTGCGCCGCCGTGCCGTGGAGCGGTCCATCGCCTGCCTGACGAGCCTGGACACCGCCGCCGCGCTGGTGCGCGCCATCGCGGGCGACTATTCTCAGAAGAACGTGGAGCTTCTGGATATTTCCAAGCTCCCCGCGCGGCGCAGGAAGCTGAAATTTGTGAAGATGCGCACCGGCGACAACGACTACATCTACTTTGACTGCTTCGATCAGGCCATCGAAAGCCCGGAATCCCTCAGTGTGCTGCTGTCCAGCCGCAGAAAGTCCGTCGGCGGGGACGGGCTGGTTCTGATCGAGCCCACGGACGTCGCCGACGCCGCCATGCGCATGTACAACGCCGACGGCTCCGAGGGCGAGGTCAGCGGAAATGCCATGCGCTGCGTGGCCAAATACCTCTATGAAAGCGGCCGCGTCCGAAAGGAGCGGATGCGCATCCTGAGCGGCGCGGGCGTGAAATCCCTCCGGCTCTACGTGCGGGACGGCGAGGTGTACTCCGTGGAGGTGTCCATGGGGCTTCCGGACTTTCGCTCCCGGTCCGTGCCGATGCGAAACGTCAGCCCGGAGGCCGCGAAGGCCGGCGAAGTGGTGGACGAGCCCTACGCCATCGGCGGCGCGTCCTTCCGGATCACCTGCCTTTCGATGGGCAACCCCCACTGCGTGATCTTTGTGGACGACGTGGACGCGGTGGATGTGGCGAAATACGGCCCCATTTTGGAGCACGCGCCCATCTTTCCGAAGCGGGCGAACATCTCCTTTGCGCAGATGCGCAGCCCGACGCTGATCCGCCTGCGCGTGTGGGAGCGGGGCATCGGCGAAACCCGGTCCTGCGGCACCGCCGCCTGTGCGACGGCCGCCGCCGCGGTGCGCCTGGGCTTTTCGCCGAAGGACCGTGACATCCAGATCAACCTGCCGGGCGGACAGATCATCATCCACCTGACGGAGAGCGATCTCAAGATGACCGGGGATGCCCAGCGGGACTTTGAGGGCGTCATCGAGGTGTGACGCGGCCGCGCAAAAAGCCGCCCGAAAGGGGCGGCTTTTTGCGCGGTTTCGCTAGTCCTCGAGGGCGAGGCGCGCGGCGGGGAAGGGTGCGAGCGCCCGGGGCAAAATGCCCAGCACGTAGGCGATCAAAACGCCGTAGTTGGTGACGCTCGCCCCCTGCGCCTTCGCCTCCGCCGTGCGAAAGCCCATCTCCCGCCGGTTCAGCATGCATCCGCCGCAGTGAACCACCAGCGCGTACCGGGAAACGTCCTTGGGAAAGCAGGCGCCGCTGGCCCACTCAAACTCAATGCCGCCGCCCGCCATCTGCCGGATCCAGCGGGGGATCTTTACGGTGCCGATGTCGTCCGACTGGCGGTGGTGGGTGCAGCCCTCGACGATGAGCACCCGGTCGCCGGGCGCGAGGCGCTCTATGCGGCGCGCGCCCCGCACCATCTCCGCCAGATCCGCCTTCTGCCGGGCGAACAGGATGGAAAAGGAGGTCATGGGGACGGCGGGCGGCGTGTCTGCGGCCACTTTAAGAAACGCCTGGGAATCGGTGATGACCAGCGCGGGCGGCGCGGCGAGCTTTGCAAGCGCCAGCTTGAGTTCATGCTCCTTGACCACCAGCGCAATGGCGTCCCGCTCCAGAATGTCGCGGATGGTCTGCTGCTGGGGCAGGATCAGCCGGCCCTTGGGCGCGGCCTTGTCGATGGGCGTGACCAGTACGACCGCGTCGCCGGAGCGGATCAGATCACCCACCAGCGCCGGCTCCGCGTCCTCGAAGCGGGCGGAGGCGATGATCTGCGCCTTCAGGGCTTCCACGCCCGCGCCGGTTTCGGCGCTGACCGCCACCGCGGGCACACCCAGCCGCGCGGAAAGCGCCGCCAGCGAGGCCCCGTCCGGTGCGGCGGCGTCGGACTTGTTCAGCACCAATACCGCGGGGATGGCCCGTTTTTTCAGCTGGGAGAGAAAAGCCTCCTCCAGGGCGGATACCCCCAGGGCCGCGTCCGCCACCACCAGCGCCAGGTTGCAGCGCCGGAGTTCTTCATACGTCTTTTCGACGCGCTTCGCGCCCAGTTCACCCTCGTCGTCGAGGCCCGCCGTGTCGATCAGCACCACGGGGCCGATGGGCAGAAGCTCCATGGCCTTCTTGACGGGATCGGTGGTGGTGCCCGGCACGTCGCTGGTCACGGCGACGGGTTGACCGGTGAGGGCGTTGATCAGCGACGACTTGCCCGCGTTCCTGCGCCCGAAAAGGCCGATGGCATACCGGTTGGCCAGCGGCGTCTGGTTCATGTCCATTTGCGTTCCTCCTTCGGGGCTGCGCCGCCGGGCGCGGTAAGCTTCTCCGGTCGCATCAGCGCGTCCAATTGCGCCGCGTCCATCAGGCCGCGCGCCAGCACAGTTTCGCGCACGCCGCGCCCGGTTTTTTTGCACGCCTCCGCCACCTCGCAGGCCAGGTCGTAGCCCAGCGCGCCGGTGAGGGCCGTGACCAGCGTCAGGCCCGATTCAAGGTGCCTGCGGCAGGCATCCCGATCCGCCTCGATGCCGCGGACGCAGCGCTCGACAAACATCGGAAGCGTCCGGATCAGCGTGTCCAGCATCCCCAGCAAGCTCTTGGCAATCAGCGGCAAAAATGCGTTCAGCTCCAACTGGCCGGCCTGGGCCGCCAGCGTCACCGCCAAATCGTCCGCCATGATCTGGAAAGCCGCCTGGTTCACCGCCTCGCAGATCACCGGGTTCACCTTGCCCGGCATGATGGAGGAGCCTGCCTGCACCGCGGGCAGCCGGATCTCGCCGATGCCGCCCCGGGGGCCGGAAGCGAGCAGGCGCATGTCGCTGGCAATCTTGGAAAGGGAGACCGCCGACGCCTTGAGAAGCCCCGACACCTCCGCGAATACATCGCAGTTCTGGATCGGGTCCATCATGTATTCCGCACGGGACAGGCCGATGCCCGTCAATTCGCGCAGGCGCTCGATTACCGTGAACACGTAGGCGCGGGGCGCGTTCATGCCGGTGCCCACGGCGGTGCCGCCGATGCCCACCTGCCGGAGGCGCTCCTCCGCCTTGTACAGCCGCCAGCGGTCGCGGGCCACGGCCTGGGCCCAGGCGCCGAATTCCTGCCCCAGCGTGACGGGCACCGCGTCCTGAAGCTCGGTTCGGCCCACCTTGAGCACATCCGAGAATGCCTCCTCCTTTTCCTGCAGCGCCGTCTGCAGCGCGGCGAACGCTTCCGAGACCGGCTTTAAAAGCCGGATCGCCGCGATGCGCACCGCGGTGGGGAATACGTCGTTGGTGGACTGGTGGAGGTTCACGTGGTCCAGCGGATGAACGAGGGCGTAGTCGCCCTTTTTTCCGCCCAGAAGTTCGATGGCGCGGTTGGCCAGCACCTCGTTCATGTTCATGTTGGCGGAAGTGCCCGCCCCGCCCTGCAGCGCGTCCACGGGAAACTGATCCCGGAGCGCGCCTCCGATCACCTCGTCCGCGGCGCGGCAGATGGCGTCCGCGACCGCCGGCGACAGCGCGCCGATATCCCGGTTGGCCAGCGCCGCGGCCTTTTTGACCTGCGCCAGCGCGGTGATCAGCGCCGGGTGCGACGGGGCTCCGGCAATTTGGAAGTTCTCCAAAGCCCGGGCGGTGTGAATGCCGTAGTAAGCCGCCTCCGGGACGCTCTTTTCGCCCAGCATGTCCCGCTCTAGCCGCATTGCACACCCTCCCTCCGGCGCGCATCCGGGTGGTCGCCCCGGGAAAAGTCCGGCTCAAAGCCCGCCGAGGCGATCCGGCGGCTGAGGCAGGCGAGGCACTCTGCGGCCTCCTCACCGGTGCAGATCTTGTCGTCGTAGAGGGCGTAATCCTTCCGGTGGGCGACAGGGGACAGGTTGGGCATCACCACGTTCGCCCCGGCGGCCAGTCCCTTTTCCCGGCCCAGCGGGTCCACGGTGCCCAGCGCCGTGGTGGCGGGCAGCAGCACCTTGGGCAGCATTAGCCGGATCAGTGAAAGCAGGATCAGCGTCCTTGCCGCCGTGGGCTTCGGTTGGCGGCGAAAGCGCGTATCCTTTTGCGGAATGAAGGGGCCGATGCCCACCATGTGGGGCTGAAGCGCCCGGAGAAAGAGAAGGTCCTCGGCCAGGGTATCCCAAGTCTGGTATGGGGATTCCACCATGAACCCAGCGCCCACCTGAAAGCCGATATCGCGTAGATCAGCCAGGCAGCGCATGCGGTTTTCGAGGCTCAATTCCGGCGGGTGCAGCGCCGCGTAATGGCCCTTGTCGGCGGTTTCGTGGCGCAGAAGGTAGCGGTCCGCCCCGGCGTCAAAGAGCCGCTGGTAGGACGCGCGGGGGCGCTCGCCAAGGGACAGCGTCACCGCCGAATCCGCATGGCGCGCCTTGATGCCCGATACGATGCGCGTCATGCGCCCGTCGGTGAAGAAGGGGTCTTCGCCGCCCTGCAGCACGAAGGTGCGAAAGCCCAGCGCGTGGCCCGCGTCGCAGCAGCGCAGGATCTCCTCCTCGGTCAGCCGGTAGCGCACGGCATGGTCATTGCTGCGGCGTATTCCGCAGTAGTAGCAGTCGTTCCGGCAGTAGCTGGTGAATTCGATCAGGCCCCGAAAAAAGACCTTTTTCCCATAATAGACCCCGCGCGCTTCGCCCGCCATCCGGCGCAGTTCCCCCAGCGCCTCCGGCCCCGCCTCCTCGCAGAAGAAGCGGAGCGCGCCGGCGAGGGCCGCCCGGTCAAGGCCGTTGATCCACAGGGTAAACGCGCCTGCGTCCAGCGGATACATCATACCGGCACCTATAACCTCAGGTCGCGCTCGCCACCCTCAATGCGGCCGAGGGTTTCGACGATCCGGCCGTAGGCCGGGTCGCCCTCAAACTGCGCGAGGTGGCTGCTAAGGGTCTGCTCGCCCTTGGCGCGGGCCTCGGGGGAGGCGTAGTCCATCAGGTATTCCTTCAGCGTAAAGAGGGCGTTGGGGATGCAGTAGTTGTGCACGAATTTTGACTTTGCCACCTTCATGAAGTGATCCCCAGTCCGGCCTGCGCGGTAGCAGGCGGTGCAGAAGGAGGGGATGAAGCCCATGTCGCACACCTCCTGGACGATCTGATCCAGCGGGCGGTCGTCGCCGATGGAGAACTGCTCCGCGTCCGGCAGCGCGTTGGCGCGCTGGGACTGCTGATAGGCGCCCACGCCGATGCGGGTGCCGCCGTCGATCTGGGATACGCCCAGGGGGATTACCTCGCGCCGCACGCTGTCGGGTTCGCGGGCGGTGCAGATGAGGCCGGTGTAGGGCACGGAGAGCCGCAGTACCGCCACCAGCTTTTTGAAGTCCTCATCGCTGACGGCGTACTCCGGGTGGTCGGAATAGGGCGTTCCGGTGGCGGGGGTGATGCGCGGGAAGGAAATGGTGTGGGGCCCGACGCCGCCGAAGGTTTCCTCCAGGTGGATGGTGTGGTAGAGAAGGCCCATCACCTCGAAGCGCCAGTCGTACAGCCCGAACAGCACGCCCAGCCCCACGTCGTCCACGCCCGCCTCCTGCGCCCGGTCCATCGCGTAGAGCCTCCAGCGGTAGTGGCCCTTGATGGTGCCCTGGGGGTGCACGCGGCGGTAGGTTTCGTGGTGGTAGGTCTCCTGAAATACCTGGAAGGTGCCGATGCCCACTTCCTTGAGCTTGCGCAGTTCCTCCACTGTCAGCGGCGCGCAGTTCATGTTGGCGCGGCGGATCTCGCCGTGCTCGCTCTTGACGGAGTACACCCTGCGGATGGAGTCGCACATGAAGTCAATGCCCGTCGCGGGGGATTCGCCGTAGACCAGCACGGTGCGCTTCTGCCCCTCGCCAATCATGATGCGGACTTCCTGATCAATTTCCTCCATGGTGAGTGTCTTGCGGTGAATGGCGCGGTTGCTGGCGCGGAAGCCGCAGTAGACGCAGTTGTTGGCGCATTCGTCGGAGATGTAGAGCGGCGCGAAGAATACGATTCGGTCGCCGTAGACCTCCTCTTTCAGCCGGTGCGCCAGGCGATACATCTCCCGGATGGTCTCTTCATCCTGGTTCTGCAGGAGGATTGCCGTTTCCTCCGGCTCGAGGCGCGTGCAGCCCTCGGCCTTTTTCAGCACCCGGCGGACATCCTCGCGGGAGGGATTCTCCCACCTGTTCAGCTGCGACCAGATCAGGTCGTCGTCGATGAAGTCCTTCTCCATCCGGTCGTAGCGCTCAAATTCCTTCTTGTACTTCTCCAGAAAACCCATTGCCGCGCGCCCCCTCTTTGATTACTGGTTGGTCTTGGCGATCATGGACTTCACGCTGGCGCCCGGGACACGCCCCAGTTTGCCCGTCAGCGCGCTGATTGCGTCGGTAGAGCCATCCACGATCAGCGCGATCACGGACACGCCCCGTTCCCGGTAGGGCAAGCCCATTCTGCCCACCACCAGGTCCGAACAGTCGTGCAAAATCGCGTTGACCTTCTCCACGCAGGCCGCGTCTTCTATGACGATGCCCACAATGCCCAGCCGCTTCTCCACGCTCAGACCCCCTTTAAAATCAAAAGCTCCCTTTCCAAAACGGAAAGAGAGCGACAGGGCTTCGCCTTCGCGCCGCCTTGCGCGCCTTCCCGCTCGGAATGCCTTGCGGTCGGGTGTCAGGGGATGCCCTGCGGCTCCGGGCGCATCGCGCGAAGCCGTACGGCGTCTATCCCCACGGGTCAATATAGCACCGCCGCCGCCCTTTGTCAAGCGCTTGCGGCTTCACCGGGTTTTCCTTGCGCCCGCATTTCGCCCATGCTATAATGGATACTGGATCGTTATAGCGAGGTGGGAGCATGGAAAAAATCCGGACGACGGTCCGAATCGCGGGCAGGGATTATGCCATGGCCAGCTACGACAGCGAGGCCCACGTGCAGCGCGTGGCCCACTACGTGGACCGGAAGATGACCGAGCTGGGGCTGGCCACGCGGCTTCCGCAGCAGCAACTGGCGGTGCTGACGGCGCTCAACGTGACCGACGACATGCTCAAGGCGCACGACGAGGCGAACCGCCTGCGCAAGGAAATCGGCGAGCTTCGCGCGGAGATCGATGCACTCCGGGAGAAGCTGGACGTGCGGACGGAAGGATGAGCCCGGGCGAGCCTATGGCGCTGCCCGGCGCGGAACTTCTGGCGCCCGCGGGCGACATGGAGGCGCTCTATGCCGCCGTCGAAGCGGGGGCGGACGCGGTGTATCTGGGCGGCAAGCGCCTTTCCGCCCGGAAAAACGCCGGAAATTTTGATGCGGAAGGCCTTTGCCGAGCGGCGGACTACTGCCACGAGCGGGGCCGGCGCCTGTATGTGACGGTCAACACCCTGATCCGGGACGAGGAGTTTCCGCAGCTGGAGGACCTGGCGGGCCAGATTGCCCGATCGGGTGCCGACGCGGCCATCGTGCAGGACTTTGGCGTGGCGGCCGCACTTCGGGCGATGCTTCCGTCGCTTCCGCTCCACGCTTCGACCCAGATGGCGATTCACAATCGCCAGGGTGTGGATTTTTTGAGCGAACACGGCTTTTCCCGGGTGGTGCTGGCCCGGGAAATGGCCTTTTCCGAGATTGAGGACTGCGCGGGGCGGGGTGTCCGGCTGGAAGTCTTCGTCCACGGCGCGCTGTGCGTGGCCTGCTCCGGGCAATGCCTTCTTTCCAGCGTCATCGGCGGCCGCAGCGGCAACCGCGGCCTGTGCGCCCAGCCCTGCCGGCTGCCCTGGGCCCTTTCAGGCCCCGCCGCCGACGCCCGGGGCGCGCTTCTCTCCACCCGGGACCTGAACCTGCTCACGAACCTTCCGCTTCTTCTCGCCGCCGGCGTGACCAGCCTCAAGATCGAGGGCCGACTCAAGGGGCCGGCCTACGTGTCCGCGGTGACGGCCGCCTATCGGCGCGCGCTGGACGCGCTGGCGGCGGGCGAGACCCCCGCGGCGGAAGATATGACCCGGGTTTTTAACCGGGGCTACACCGCCGGGTACGGGCCGGGGCTCGTCGACCGGTCACTGATGGAGGACGAAGCAGAAAAGCACGTGGAGGGCCGTGCCGGCATCATGAAAATTTCCAGGCCCGTTTTGATCGACGCGCGCCTGACGGCCATCACCGGAGCGCCTTTGGCGCTTTGTGTTTCCGACGGCGAAGCCGAGGCCTCCGTCCTCGGCGAAGCGGTGGAGGCCGCAAAAAGCCGTCCGGCGGACGAGGCGCGGCTTACGGCGCAGCTTCAAAAGACCGGCGGCACACCCTACGCCTTCCGGTCGGTGGCGATCACCCTCTCTCCGGATGCCTTCGTGTCCGCGGCCCAGGTCAACGACCTGCGCCGGCGCGCGCTGGAGTCGCTCGGGCGCATGCGCGTTGACGCGCGGCGGGGCCCGGCGCCGGAGGTGCTGCCACTGCCGGCAGCGGCGGCGCTGCCGGGCTGGACGGGCAGGCCCCTTCTGGCGGTGGCGTGCGCGGACCGGGAAATCCTGGAAAGGGCCCGGGCGTGGGGCGCCGACGAGATCCTCTTTGAACCCGCGGACGTGACGCCGGAGGGCCTTTCGCGGGCGCCGGAATCGCCCTTTACGCTGCTTTTGCCGCCTACGCTGACCGGGGACGACCTGGACGGCCTTTACCGCTGGGCCTGTGATCGGCCCAACATCGCGGGCGCGATCCTTTCAAACCCGGGGCACCTGGCGCTTTCGTGGCCCTTTCCGGTGCGGCTGGACGCGCCGATGAACCTGATGAACAGCCGGGCGGCCGCCTTTTTCGGCCTGCCCTACGCGCCTTCGGTGGAACTGACTGCGCGGCAGGCCGCCGGAATGGGCGGCGAGAAGGAGCACATCGTCTACGGCCGCCTGCCGCTGATGCGCCTTCGCCACTGCCCGCTCCGAGCGCGGCTGGGCGGGCGGCACGAAGCCTGCCGCCTGTGCGACGAGCGGCCGGAGGCGGGCCTTGCGGCCCACGCGCTGACCGACAGGACGGGAACGCGCTTTCCGCTCTACCGGCTCAAAACCGGATCGGGCTGCATTGTGGAACTGGCCAACAGCGTGCCGCTGATGCTGCTGCGCAACCCCGGGCGGATTCCGCCCTCGGCCCGCTGGCGCGTCCGGCTGACCGACGAGGGCGGCCTTTCGGAGGCGGTGGTGCGGCTGCACCGGATGGCGCTGGATGGCGGGGATGTGAAGGCGTCGCCGCTCTGGCCCGCCGTGGATGCGATGAAGACCACCACCGGACATTTCTTCAGAGGAGTGGAGTGACCCTTGAGAGAACGAAACCTTCGGGTTCTCGAATTTACGAAGATACGCGACCAGCTGGCGGCCCTTTGCCTTTCCGAAATGGGCAAAGCGCGCGCCGCCGCCCTCGTCCCCTCCGGCGATGAAAAAATGGTGCGCCTGTGGCAGGCGCAGACCTCGGAGGCCGGCACCGTGATGGCCTACTCCGGCGGTTCGCCGATGCAGTACTTCCCGGATGTGAGCGGCTTTGTCAAGGTCGCCGCCGCGGGAGGCACGCTGTCGATGAAGGCGCTGCTCTCCGTCGCGGAAGCGCTCAAGGCCGCGCGGCTGGTGCGGCAGGCCGTCGTCACCGATCGGGAGAGCACGCCCCGCGTCACCCAGCTGGCCTCCCACCTCAACACCCACCGGGAGCTGGAGGAGACCATTTTCAACGCCATCCTGTCGGAGGACGAGATCGCCGACCGCGCCAGCCCCGAACTCTACGATATTCGCAGGCACCTGCGGCTTCTGGCCGACCGGATGCGCGAGAAGCTCAACGCCTTTCTTCGCGGCGAAAACGCCAAGTATCTGCAGGACGCCATCATCACCCAGCGCAACGGGCGCTATGTGCTGCCGGTCAAGGCCGAATGCCGCGCCAGCGTGCCCGGGCTGATCCATGACCAGTCCGCCAGCGGCGCAACCCTCTTTATCGAACCCATGGCGGTGGTGGAAGCCGGAAACGACCTCAAGCAGTGGGCGGCGAAGGAGGAAAAGGAGATCGAGCGCATCCTGGCCCAGCTGTCGGCCGAGGTCGCGCCCGACGCCGCCTTCATCGCAAATAACCTGAACATCCTTGCGGAGCTGGACGTGATCTTTGCCAAGGCCATTCTGGGCCGGCGGATGCGGGCGGTGGAACCCAAGCTCAACGCCGAGGGGCGGCTGAACATCGTCGCCGGCAGGCATCCGCTGATCGATCCGGCCCAGGTGGTGCCCATCAGCCTGTGGCTGGGCGGCGAGTTTACCACGCTGATCATCACCGGCCCCAATACCGGGGGCAAGACCGTGACCATGAAAACCGTGGGCCTGATGACGCTGATGGCCCAGGCCGGCCTTCAGGTGCCCGCAAACATTGGCACGGAACTGGCGATCTTCGACGAGGTGTTTGCCGACATCGGCGACGAGCAGTCCATCGAGCAGTCGCTGTCCACCTTCTC
>JARKQG010000048.1 GCA_029974035.1 Eubacteriales bacterium
CGCCCGACCTCCTGTGTCCGCATCTCTCCTATCTATTCGACATCCACGCTGCTTTTTCCTTTTGGTTTTTGCTCACCTCTACACAAAATTTGCGCCCAGCCCAAGCGGGCTGAGCGCACTTTGTTGATGGGCTGAGGGGGCCCGCGGCTTTCGCCGCGGGCCCCCTTCTTTTGTGCGTCCTACACGTTGAACCGGAACAGCGTCACGTCGCCGTCCTTCATCACATAGTCCTTGCCCTCGCTGCGCACCAGGCCCTTTTCCTTGCAGGCGGCCATGGAGCCCTCCCGCGCCAGATCGTCAAAGGCGACGATTTCGGCGCGGATGAAGCCGCGCTCAAAGTCGGTGTGAATCTTGCCCGCCGCGCCGGGGGCCTTGGTGCCCCGTTCGATGGTCCAGGCGCGGACCTCCTTGGGCCCGGCGGTGAGAAAGCTGATGAGGCCCAGGAGGTCGTAGCCCAGGGTGACCAGCCGGTCCAGCCCGCTTTTGCCGATGCCCATCTCCTCGAGAAACGCGCTTTTCTCCTCCGGCGCCATCTGCGCGATCTCCTCCTCCACCCGGGCGGAGATCACCAGCACCTGCGCACCCTCCTTCTCGGCCACGGCGCGCACCTGATCCACCATCTGCCGCGCGCGTTCGTCGCCGGCCAGGCCGTCCTCGTTGATGTTGGCGGCGTAGACGACGGGCTTGTCCGTCAAGAGAAACCAGCCGCGGACGGCGGCGCGCTGCTCTTTCGTCAGCGGGCAGGTGCGGGCGGCGCTGCCCGCGTCCATGTGGGCAAGGAGCGCCTCCGCGGCCTCAAGCTCCGCCTGCGCGCTCTTTTCGCCGTTTTTCAAAAGCTTGCGCAGCCGGTCGGCGCGCTTCTGGGTGGTTTCGATGTCCGCCAGCAGCAGCTCCGTGCGGATGGTGTCGATGTCCCGCACCGGGTCCACCGAACCCTCCACGTGGATCACATTGCCGTCCTCGAAGCAGCGCACCACGTGCACCAGCGCGTCCACCTCGCGGATGTGGGAGAGAAACTTGTTGCCCAGCCCTTCGCCCTTGCTGGCGCCGCGCACCAGGCCCGCGATGTCCACAAACTCGATCACGGCGGGGGTGTACTTTTCGGGGTGGTACATTTCGGCCAGCACGTCAAGCCTCGGGTCCGGCACCGCCACCACGCCGGTGTTGGGCTCAATGGTGCAGAAGGGGTAATTCGCCGCCTGCGCGCCCGCGGCGGTGATCGCGTTGAACAGCGTGCTCTTGCCGACGTTCGGCAGGCCCACAACGCCAAGTTTCATGGTATCATCCTTTGCAATTGATCTCCGGTCCGTTTCAGACCGGACGGCCGAAAGGCCCCGCGGGGGATGCGCCTACGCCAGCGATCCCATCGGGTCCCAGGGCTTCAGCGCGATGGGCGCCTGCTCATAGGCGGCGCGCTGCGCCTCGGTGAGGTACTTTTTGTGCACCACCACCTGGTAGTTGTACTGGTCAAACCACTCGTCGGTCATGATGTAGTAGCCGTCCTGGCCGCGCTCGTCGGACCAGCTGTTTTCCACCTTCCAGCGGTTGGGCCGGCCCTCGTCGGTGAGGTTCACGCCCAAAAAGACCATGGCGTGGGTCAGCATGCTCTCGCCGGTATCCAGCCGCCGGGCCTTGTCCATGCCAAAAGACACGCCCATTAAGGCTTCGTAGTCGAAGGTCTTCATGCCCATGATGCCGCGCTTGCGCATCTGCATCTTGCCCACGTCGCAGCCGAACCACACGGGGCTGCCGTCCTTGAGCTGCGCGATGGCCAGCTTTTTCAGGTCCTCTCCGGGCAGGTTCAGGTACTTGATGGCCCGGCCGCCGGCTACGTTGCCCAAATAATCCACGGTGTAGGTCTTTCCGTAGGGCTTGTCGGCGGTGGGGGCGTTGATGACGGACACGTAGTCGTTCATGTCCTGGCCCACGTACTTTTTGTAGAATTCGACGGGGGTCAGCCCGCAGTCGCGGTGGAAATTCTTGTCCTTGTCGCGGTACTCAAAATCAAACGTCTTCGGCGGGGCGCCCAGGCAGATGGTGAGCATCCGGTAGACCTCGCCCAGCATCTTTTCCTTCAGCGCCTGCCGGTCGCCCGAGGCCGCCCGCAGAACGAGCGCGTCCTCCCGCAGCTTGGCCGTGATCAGCCGCACCATTTCGCCCGTGGCGGAAGAATGGTAGGTTTCCGGCATCACGTACTTGGGCACGCAGCCATACTTTTCGATCAGCGCGGCAAACATATCCCACTGGCCGCCGTCCTGCAGCGGGTTCTGCAGCAGGAAGTTGACCAGCCGGCCGTCCAGCGGCTCCCCGGCGGTCTTGAGAACGCTCTCCAGAAAGTAGTTGGCCTTTTCCAGCTTGTCGTAGAACATCTGGTAGTTCTGGGACAGCTCAAACGTCTTGAGGTTCAGCTTTTTCATGATCTCGTAGCGCATGGTGTTGAGCCCGGCAAACAGCCAGCAGCGGCCGCTGGCCTTCTGGTCGGTGATCTTGCCGCTTTCCAGTTCAATGGAGAAGGTCATGGGGTTCGTGACATCCTCCAGGTGGTTTTCCGCCGCGTCGGATACGCCGTGCTTCACCACCGCGTGCATCCTGAGCGCGTTGACCGGATCGCCGGCAAAGTCGCGCTCAAAGCGATTCAGAAGATCGGGCAAGATGGGGGTATACATGGCACTTTCTCCTTTGTGTACGGTTTTGGAAACAAAATGCGGGCGGCGAGCGCCGCCCGCAGGGCGCGCGGGACGTCAGTTGCTGATGGCGGGTTCCGCCGGCGCGGGGGTGGCCACGGGCGCGGACTTGGCGTTCTCCTCGTAGAGCATCGCGCCGCAGTCCGGACAGCCGGTATAGCCCTCCTCCAGCAGCGCCTCCTCGAAGCCCATCACCACCCAGGTGTCGGTGAGCGCCTCGCATTCATCGGTGATGTGGAAGGTGTGGTCGGTGCCGCACCAGACCACCATCGGCTCCTGAAGCATCTCCGGCGCGGGCGGGTTGCAGCGGGGGCAGGGGTTGAACCCGGCCTCCACCGACGAGGCCAGCGTAAACTGCTTGGCGCCCGACATGCCCGGGCAATGCTCGTCCAGGTGGTAGTACTTGCCGCCCGTCGTATGCCAGACCATCATCTCGCCCAGCGTCTTGATGGGGGGCAGCGGCTCCGGCGTGGGCTGGGGCGTGGGCGCCTCGGTGGGCTCAAGCGACGGCGACGGCGACGGGGCGGCCGGGCTTTCCGCCGACTTGGGCGTGACCGGCATCGGCGACGCCGAAACCGCCGCCGCGGCCGGATCGGCCTGGGATGCGGGGGTCGGCTCTGCCGCGGGCGCCTCGGACTGGGTGATCACCGCCATCGCGGTGGCCTCGGGCGCGGCGGGCTCGGGTGAATTGTCCGCGTTCAGCACGCACTTCTCGCAGGGCATCAACCCTTCGGCCAGCGCCTCGGCCAGCGTGATCTCCTCCGCGCCGGCAATGCCGCCGCAGGTGGGATCGTTGTGGTACACCGCCTCGCCCGGCACTCGCCAGACCATTTCCACCGGCGGCGAGGGCGAGGGCGTGGGCTCCGGCGTGGGCGCCGGGGTAGGCGTGGGCTGGGGCGTGGGCGCCGGGGTGGGCGTGGGGGCGAGGCCCGTGTCGTAGAGGGTCTGCCGGAGGCCCGCCATGGCGCCGGATACCGCCAGCGCCGTCAGCCTGCCGCTCTGGGCGGCAAAGGCGTCCATGTTGTGCTTGGCGGCGGGCACCGTCGCCAGCAGCGCCTTGCGGCCCAGCCGGGCGGCGCCGGAGGTGATGCGCGACGCGTTCACCGAAAACTGGTCGGTGTGGGCGACGGCGTAGTCCACCGATTCGGCCAGCGCCGTCATCGAATTGCGGATGCCCGTCTGGGCGCTTTTGATGGCGTCCACCTGGGTGTCCACCGTCAGCAGGTAGGAAAAACCCATCAGGAAGATTGCGCCGGTGGCGACGGTGACCGCCGCCTTGACCAGGCTCTTCCAGCGCAGGCGGCGCGCCCACAGCGGGATCAGGCCCACCGGCCACAGGAGGATCAGCAGCGCCACCGTCATAATGGCGTAGCCCACGCGGCGGGGCCGGCGCCTGCGGCCGCCGTTTTTCTGCCCGCCGCCAGAAGGCTGCGGCCTGTAGCCGGGCCGCTTTTCCGAGCGCATCATGTACTGCCGGTCGGCGCGCTTGAAAAGCATCGACAGCGCGAAGCCCGGCGCGGCATTCAGGGCGGCCTGCACATCAACCACTCCTTTTGAGCATATGAATCTACCGTATAGTATAACAGAGGGGGCGGCGCATTTCAACCTAATTTTGCCCGGGGAATATAAGGAAGCGGGCGCGGGCGCCGGGGCGTGCGGGAAATAACGCCCGGCCGGGGCGCATACATCAGAAAGAGGGGGTGGTCGCATGGCGGCGCGCAGGGCGCCGGGCCGCGTTCGGGCGGGCGCGTTTCCGGCGATGGAGTGGCTGGAGGAGGCGGCGGGCGCGCTGCCAAGGCTGATGCTGGCGGGCGGCCGGCGCGCGATGATCGAAAACCACACCGGCATTCTGGAATTCAGCCCCACCCGCGTGCGCCTGATGACGCGGCAGGGGGTGCTCACCATCAGCGGCGAAGCGCTGCTGCTCACCGAGATCCGCCCCGACGCGCTGACGGTGCGGGGCGAGATCCAGTCCATTGAGCTGCCCGCGGAGGCCGGCCGCGCCCGGGAGGCGGCGCGGTGAGGGGGCCTGTGGTGCTGCGCCACCGGGGACGGATGGCGGAAAAGCTGATCGACCGCGCCCGCGCCGAGGGCATCGCCATTGACGCGGCCGAGCGGGTGGGACCGCGGGAGACGATTCTGCGCACCGGCGAGGCGGGCGCCGCGCGCCTGATGGCGCTGGCGGAGCGGTTCGGGCTGGACATGGCCGTCGTCCGGGTGGGCGGACTGCCCCGCCTTCGGCGCGCGCTCATGCGGCGGGCGGCGATGGCGCTGTCGCTTGTGATCTTTCTCGCGGCGCTGGCGCTTTTGTCGGGCCGCGCGTGGCTGGTGGAGGTGCGCCTGACGGGCGCGGAAAAGGCGGGGCTTGAGCGGGCAATGCAATCCGCCGGCGTGCGCGTGGGCATGCGCCTGGACGGGCTGGACGCCTATCAGCTGTCCCAGCGGCTTCTGAGCGACGCGGGCGGGCTGGCCTACGTGGGCGTCCGCCGGCAGGGGGTGCGGCTTCTGATCGAAGCCGTGGGCGAGGACGCGCCGCCGCCGCTGTACGACCCGGCGGCCGCCCGGGATATCCGCGCCACCCGCGACGGCGTGGTGGAGGAGGTCACGGTGCTCTACGGCGCGGCAGCGGTAAAGCCCGGCGACAGCGTGATGAAGGGGCAGACGCTGATCAGGGGCGAGGAAAAGGTGACGGACGAGCTCACCCGGGGCGTCGCCGCGCTGGGCAGCGTGGTGGCCCGGGTGTGGACGGCGGCGGAGGCCGAGGCCCCGCTCACCCGCGAGGAGATGGTGCCCACCGGGCGTGAGCGGACCGAGCGCGCCCTCGTCGGCCCCGGCTTTTCCCTGCCGCTGGTCCGGGCGGAGGCCTTTTCCCGCGAGGAAACCCAGCAGAGCTTTCTGCCCATCGGCGGCATTTTCGCGCCGCTGGGCGTAATGCGCACGCGGCACGCAGAGCTGGAAACGCGCCTGGTGCGGCTGGACGAGGCCGCCGTCAAGCGTGAAATTTCCGAAAACGCCCTCGCCGCGGCCCGTGCCGCGCAGACCGCGCCGTGTACCGAGATTGACAAATGGGTAGATTATAGTATGATAGAAGGGGAAAAAATCCGCGCGCGCGCCGTTGTCGAATGGCGCATGAACATCGCGGGCTGAAGCCCTCAGCCGCTTTCGGAGGAAGAATACTTGGAAACACTCTATAAGACCAGGATGGAGGTCGACCGGAGCGATCAGTTCATCGCGCTGTTCGGCCTCAACGACGAAAACGTCAAACTGCTCAGGGACGAGCTGGGCGTGGAAATCTTCGCCCACGGCAGCGAAATCACCATCACCGGCGAGGAACAGAAGGCCGAATTGTGCCGCACGGTGCTCGAGCGGCTGCAGGCCGTGGTCGAGCGGGGCGAATCCATCGATCGCTCCCGCATCCGCTACGCCATCGAGCTGGCCGCCGAGGGCAACGCCGACCGCATCGATGAAATCATGCAGGGCGCCATCGCCATTACCTACCGGGGCCGCCAGGTGAAGTGCAAAACCCTGGGCCAGAAGCACTACGTGGACGCCATCAAAAACCACACCGCCACCTTTGCCATCGGCCCCGCCGGCACCGGCAAAACCTACCTCGCCATCGCCATGGCGGTGCTGGCCCTCAAAAACAAGGACGTGGAGCGCATTATCCTGACGCGCCCCGCCGTGGAGGCCGGCGAAAAGCTGGGCTTTTTGCCCGGTGACCTGCAGCAGAAGGTGGACCCCTACCTGCGCCCGCTCTACGACGCCCTCAACGAAATGATGGGCGTGGAGGGCTACCAGCGCCTCTTGGAGCGCGGGGCCGTGGAGGTGGCGCCCCTGGCCTACATGCGCGGCCGCACCCTGTCCGACGCCTTCATCATCCTGGACGAAGCCCAGAACACCACCTCCGAGCAGATGAAGATGTTCCTGACCCGCATGGGCGCCGGCAGCCGCATGGTCATCACCGGCGACATCACCCAGGTGGACCTGCCCGCCGGCAAAAAGAGCGGCCTCGTGGAGGCGCTGGAGGTGCTGCGCGGCGTGGAGGACATCGCCATCATCACCCTCACCCACCGCGACGTGGTGCGCCACGAGCTGGTGCAGGCCATCGTCAAGGCCTACGAACGGAACGCCAAGCGAAGGTAAACGCCGCCAAGCTGGGAGATGCGAACATGCAAAAGGAAAACCCGTCGGCGCCCGGCCCCACGTCGGCGTCCGGCACTACGTCGGCGTCCGGCCCCACGTCGGCGTCCGGCACTACGTCGGCGTCCGGCTCCCGGCCGGCGCCCAATGCCCGGGCAGAATCCCGCCCGGGGCGCAAGCGCGCCCGCGCGGGGCAGGAGGCCCGGCCGCTGAAGCCGGCGCTGGCGTCGCTTCTGATCGCGGCGGCGGCCTACGCCGCGCTGCTCCTTTTGCTGGCGGGGGCGCTGGCCCCCGAGCGGTACGATCTGAAGGCGGGCGAGGTGGCCTCCCGCACCATCACGGCCTCCAAGGACGTGAAGGACACCATCACCACGGACATGCGCATTGACGCCGCCGTGCGGGAGGTGCAGCCCTCCTACCAGAGCGACGAGTCCGTCATGCCCGACGTGCTTTCCAAAATCGAGGACAGTTTCGCCCAGCTGCGCGCGCTGGCGCAGCTCAGGGTAGGGCTGGACGGCACCGTGTCCCCGATGACGGACGAAACCCTGAAAAAGGCGGCCCAGGCCATGCGCCCGGTGGAGATGGATGACGCCGCCCTCGCCTCCACGCTGGACACCGGCGACGGGGTGCTGGCCGCCCTCTCCGACGCCGCGCTGGATCTGACCCGCCAGGCGCTCAATTCCAAGGTGGCCGAAGGGCAGGAGAAAGAAACCGCCGCCAAGATCCTTCAGGATCTCGCCGAGAGCGGTTACGACGCGCAGCTGGCCGACGCCGCCGGCGCCATCGTGTCCACCTACCTGAAGGCCAACATGCTTCTGGACGAGGAAACCACCGAACAGAAGCGCCAGGCTGCCCGCGAAGCCGTGGAGGACGTGGTCTATAAAAAGGGCCAGAACATCGTCCGGGCGGGCGAGGTGGTCACCGCGCCGCAGATTGAGATGCTCAACAGCCTTGGCATGCTCAAGGACCGGGCCGTGGACCTTTCGCTCTACCTGGGGCTGGCACTGCTGCTTTTGCTGCTCACGCTGATTCTGGTCCTGTACGTGTACTCCTTTATCCCGGACATGCTGCGCGATCCGCGCCGCGTGGGGCTGATGGCGGTGATCCTGGTCACCACCGTGGCCTGGTCGCTGGCGTTCCGGGCGGTCAACGCCTATCTGATGCCGGTGACGCTGGGCGCCATGTTGACCACGCTCCTAATCAAGCCCCGGCTCGCGCTGGTGGTCAACATCGTGCTTTCGATCCTGGCGGGGCTGATGGCCTCGGTGGACAGCGGCATGTTCACCGCCACCATGTTCGGCGTGATGCTCACGGCCATGGTGGCCGGCACGGCAGTGGTGCCGGTGCTCCGGAACCGCCACCGCTTCTCGGGCATCATGCTGTCGGGCGCCATCGTGCTGCTGATCAACATGCTGACCACCGTGGCGGTGGGGCTGGTCAACAGCGCGGAGATCCAGAACGTGATGATATGGGCGCTCTGGTCCGGGGGCAGCGCGCTGGTGAGCGCGGTTTTGACCATCCTCGAGGCACTGCTGCTGGAATGGGCGTTCAACCTGGTCACGGCGTCCAAGCTGATGGAGCTTTCCAACCCCAACCAGCCGCTTTTGAGGCGCCTTCTGCTGGAAACCCCCGGCACCTACCACCACTCGATTCTGGTGGCCAACCTGGCGGAGGCCGCCGCCGGCGCCGTGGGCGCCAACGCGCTGCTGGCCCGGGTGGGCGCCTACTACCACGACATCGGCAAGCTCCGGCGGCCGCTGTACTTCAAGGAAAACCAGATGAACGACAACCCCCACGACCGCACCGACCCGCGGGTGTCCACCGCCATTTTGACGGCCCACCCCCACGACGGCGTGGAGATGGCCGCCCGCGCCCGCCTGCCCGAGGAGATCCAGGAGATCATCCTGCAGCACCATGGCGATTCGCCGGTTCTGTACTTCTACGACAAGGCCGCCCGGCAGGGCGAAAAGGTGGACGTGGCGGACTTCCGCTACGACGGCCCCCGCCCCAGAAGCCGCGAGGCCGCCATCGTGATGATGGCCGACACCGTGGAGGCCGCCGCCCGCGCCGCCTCCGACGCCTCGCCGGAGAAGCTTCCGCTGCTCATCCGCAAGATGATCCAGGGCAAGATGGAGGACGGCCAGTTCGACGAATGCCCGCTGACCTTCGCCGATCTGGCTCGGATCAGCGAGGCCTTCACCACCGTGCTGACCGGCGTGTACCACGACCGGATCGAGTACCCGGAGGTTTCCATCCCCAGCCGCCCGCCGGTGCCCCGGCGGCCCTGGCCCGATGCCGGAAGGGAGCCCAACGATGAACCAAAACACGCTGACGCTTGAAATCGAAACCCCCGGCGCGCCGGAGGGCGCGGAGGACCTGATGCGCGCCGTGGCCCGCGCCGCCCTGGGCCTCGAAGGCCTTTGGGGCGTCGGGGTGGCCGCGCGCCTGGTGGACGACGAGGCGATCCGCGAAATCAACCGCGCCCAGCGCGGCATCGACCGGGCCACGGACGTGCTCAGCTTTCCCACCGTTTCCTACCCGCCGGGCAAGACCGCCGGGCGCTGCCTCGCCCGCGTCCGCCGGGAGTACGATCCCTCCGCGGGCGTCTGCTTCCTGGGGGATCTGGTGATCTCGCTGCCCCGGGCGCAGGCCCAGGCGCGGGAATACGGCCACTCGCTGGAGCGGGAGCTGGGCTACCTCACCGCCCACGGGGTGGGGCATCTGATGGGCTACGACCATGTGGACGAGGCCGGCGCGCGGGCCATGCGCGCGCTGGAGGAACAGGCGCTTTTGATGCTGGCGCTCGGGCGCTGAACGCCGCACCCCATTTTTACGGGAGGGACGATCATGACCGACCGGGAACTCTTTGACCGCGCATGCGCGGCGATGGACTTTGCCTACGTGCCCTATTCCGGCTTTCGGGTGGGCGCGTGCCTCCTCGCGCAGGATGGCCGCGCCTTTGACGGCTGCAACGTGGAGAACGCCTCCTACGGCGGCACCATCTGCGCCGAGCGCACCGCGCTGGTCAAGGCCGTGTCCGAGGGCGCGAAGCGCTTCACCGCCATCGCCGTGGCGGGCGAGGCGCAGCCCGCCTGGCCCTGCGGCATCTGCCGGCAGGTGCTCGTCGAGTTTTCGCCGGACATGAAGGTCCTCTGCGGCGACCGCGCCACCGGGCGCTTCACCGCGACCACCCTGCGCGACCTGCTGCCCCACGCCTTCGGCCCCCAGGACCTCAAATAACCAAACGCGATGCGCAGGAGGACAAACCTTTGAGCTTTCATTCCGGCTTTGTCGCCATACTGGGCCGCCCCAACGTGGGCAAATCCTCGATCATGAACCGCTTTGTCGGGGAAAAGGTAGCCATCGTGTCCGACCGGCCCCAGACCACCCGCACCAAGATTCTGGGCGTCGCCACCGGCGAGGGCTGGCAGATTGTGTTTGTGGACACGCCGGGGCTGCACAAGCCCCGCACCAAGCTGGGCGAGTACATGGTGAAGGCGGCCAACGACGCCCGCGAGGGCGTGGACGCGGTGCTCTGCGTGGTGGACGCCGGCCACGTGGGCGCGGGCGATCTGGCGGTGCTGGCCGACGTGGGCAAAATGCGCTGTCCGAAGTTTCTGGCCGTCAACAAGATCGACCTGGCCACGCCGGAAACCCTGCTGCCCGAGCTGGACAAGCTCCGGGACATCGCCTTTGACCAGATCGTGCCCGTGTCCGCCCGGCGGGGCGACGGTATGGACGAACTGCTCTCCCTCATCCGCGCCGCCATGCCCGAGGGCCCGAAGTACTTCCCCGAGGACATGATCACCGACCAGCCCGAGCGGGCGCTGATCGCGGAGATCGTCCGCGAAAAGGCGCTTTTGAGCCTCCGGGAGGAGATCCCCCACGGCGTGGGGGTGGAGATGCTGGCCATCGAGGCCGGCCCCACGCTGACGGAAATCCACGCCAACCTCTACTGTGAGCGCGAGAGCCACAAGGCCATCATCATCGGCAAGCGCGGCGCCATGCTGGGCAAGATCGGCTCCGAGGCGCGCGCCGACATCGAGCGGCTTTTGGGCACCCGCGTCAATCTGAAGCTCTGGGTCAAGGTGCGGGAGGACTGGCGCAACCGGCCCTCGGACCTTCGCACCCTGGGGTACGAGCGGGAGTCATGATCACCACCGGCGCGCTGGTGCTCCGGCGCAGCGACTGGCGGGATTACGACCGCATGGTCACGCTTTTTTCGCCCACGCTGGGGCGGGTGGAGGCGGTGGTGCGGGGCTGCCGGCGCCCCCGGTCGCCGCTGATGGGCGCGGCGGAGTACTTCTCCGCCGGCGAATATACGCTGGTGGAGTCCCACGCTCGCTTCACCGTCACCGCCTGCCAGGTGCAGGAGAGCTATTACCCCGTGCGCGAGGACGCCGGCCGGCTGACCCACGGCGCCTACTACCTGCACCTCCTTTCCCTGGCGGCGCTGCCGGGCGAGCCCAACGAACCGCTTTTTCTGCTGGCGCTGAAGGCGCTGGCGTTTCTCAGCTATTCCGGCCTGCCGCCGGAGCTGGTCACCGCCGCCTTCGAGCTGCACTACCTGGCGCTGACGGGCCAGGCGCCCCGGGTGGACAAATGCGTTCTCTGCGGGCGGGACGCGACGCGCGCCCCGGCCTTTTCCGAGCGCCTGGGCGGGGCGGTGTGCGCCGCCTGCGCGCCGCGGACGCAGGAGGCGCTCTCGCCCCTTTCGGAGGGCGCGCGGCGCATCCTCCTCAAGGTACCCAAAACGCGGTTTGACGTGATTGACAAGCTGCTGGGCCATCCGGATTGGCCCGAAGCCGCGGCGCACGCGCGCCGCTTCATTTCCGAGCGCATGGAGCAGTTCCCCAAGGTGCTGCCGCCGCTCGTCACGGGGGATCAACCATGAACTATCAGCACACGCCGGTGCTTCTCAAAGAGTGCCTGGACGGCCTGGCCATCCGCTCCGGCGGCACGTACCTGGACGGCACGCTGGGCGGCGGCGGCCATGCTTCAAAGATTCTGGAGGCGCTGGGCCCCGGCGGCAGGCTCTACGGCATCGACCGGGACGAGGCGGCGCTTGACGCCTGCGCCGCGCGCATTTCGGACGCGCGCTTTTTTCCGGTGTACGGCAATTTTCACAACGCGCGGGCGCTTCTCGCCGCGCGGGGCGTGGCGCGCCTCGACGGCGCGCTATTGGATCTTGGCGTCTCCTCGCCCCAGCTGGATGACGCCGCCCGCGGCTTTTCCTACCACGAGGACGCGCCGCTGGACATGCGGATGGACCGCAGCCAGCGCCTGACCGCCCGCACGATCGTCAACGGGTGGCCGGAGGCGGAGATCGCCCGCATCCTGCGGGAGTACGGCGAGGAAAACTGGTCCACGCACATCGCGCGGGTGTTGTGCGACCGCAGAAAGCTGGCGCCGGTGGAAACCACGCTGGACCTGGTGCGCATCATCGACGCGGCCATTCCCAGGAAATTCCGCATCAAGGACGGCAGCCACCCGGCGCGGCGCGCCTTCCAGGCACTGCGCATCGCCGTCAACGACGAACTGGCGCCGCTGGAGGCGGCCCTTCGGGACATTGCGGATCTGCTCGCCCCCGGCGGGCGGCTGTGCGTCATATCCTTCCATTCGCTGGAGGACCGGGTGGTCAAGACCACGTTCCGGTCGCTGGCGAACCCCTGCCGCTGCCCGGCGGACGCGCCGGTGTGCGTCTGCGGCCTGAAGCCGTCGGTAAAGCTGATCACCCGCAAGCCCGTCTCCGCATCCCAGACCGAGCTTGCCGAGAACCCCCGCGCCCGGAGCGCGTCGCTGCGCATCGCGGAAAAGCTGGAGGTGGCCCCGTGAAGGATCTCGTCACGCGGCGCGGCGCGGTAAGGCTTCCGGCCTTCTTCCCGGACGCCACCTATGGGGCGCTGCGCGCGGCCGGCTTCGACGACGCCGAGTCCGCGGGGGTGCCCGGCGTGGTCATGAACACGTTTCATCTCTACCAGCGGCCCGGCGCGAAGCTGGTGAAATCCCTTGGCGGGCTCCACGCCTTTTGCGGATGGCCGGGGCCGATACTGACAGATTCGGGCGGTTTCCAGCTGTTTTCGCTGATCCGTGAAAATCCCTCCTATGGCGAGATACGGGACGGGGAGATCATCTTCCGGCCGGATTCCGGCGGCAAGATGGTGTTCACGCCGGAAAAGTGCATCCAGGCGCAGTACCAGCTGGGCAGCGACATTCTCATGGCGCTGGACCTGTGTACCCATCCGGACGATCCGCCCGAGGCCCAGCGGCGCAGCGTGGAACTGACGGTGGCCTGGGGCCGGCGCTGCCGCGCCGAGTTTGACAAATTGTTTTCCGGCAAGGCGGACCGGCCGCTTCTTTTCGGCATCGTGCAGGGCGGCGGGGATGAGGCGCTGCGCATGGAGTGCGGCCGCCGCCTGCGGGAGATCGGGTTTGACGGCTTCGGCTTTGGCGGGTGGCCGCTCAAGGCCGACGGCACGCTGCACGAGGAATCCCTCCGGTATGCCGCCGGGGCGATGGACCCCGATAAGCCCCGCTATGCGATGGGCGTGGGGCGGCCCGAGGAAATCGTGCGTTGCGTCGACATGGGCTATACCCTCTTTGACTGCGTGATCCCCACCCGCGAGGCCCGGCATCAGCGGCTGTACGTGTTCCGGGAGGGCTGCGACCACCCCGGCGCGCTGCGCGGCGGCGGGTCCGGCCCGGCCGGAAGCTTTTACCGCTTCCACTACTGCCTGGACGACGCCCACGCCCGGGACAGGCGCCCCGTGGACGAGGGCTGCGACTGCCCGCTGTGCCGGCGGTATTCCCGCGCCTACCTGCATCACCTGTTCAAATTGGGCGATCCCCAGGCGCTGCGGCTGGCCACGGCCCACAACCTGCGCTTCTACCGGCGCCTGATGGCGCTTCTGGACGATGGAACCTGACCGCGCCCTCGAGGCACTGCTCGCCGCCCCCAAGTACCGGGGGGTGTACGCCGGCGCGGTGGCGCGGGTGTACCGGGACATGCTCCGACGGCATGGGCCGAAGGGGGCCGACAAGGCGGCCCGGGTGGAGCTTCACCGGATCACCGGCGCGTTTCTGACGCCGAAGGACGTAAAGCGGGCGCGGGGCCTTCTGGAGCGGGCGCGGGGCGGCGACGGTTCGGCGCTTTTTGAGGCGCTGGCGCTGCACGCCTCCACGAGAGAGCGGCTGCCGGAGATCCGCGCGCTGTACGACCGCGCGCTGCCCGCGCTGGGCAACCCCCGCACGGTGGCGGATCTCGCCTGCGGGCTGAACCCGCTGTACCTGGGCGCGCTGGGGCTCTCCGTCCGCGGGATCGAGCTTCAGACCGACGCGGCGGCGCTGGTGAACGAATGGGCCCGCTTTATGGGCTGGGACGCGGCCGTCACCCCGGGCGACCTGGCGGAAGATACGGCGCTCCCGGAGGCGGACGCGACCCTTGCGATGAAGCTTTTGCCGCTCCTCGAGGGGCAGACGCCCGGCGGCGGGCGGGCGCTTCTCGAGCGGATGCGCTCGCGGCGGGCGCTGGTGAGCTTTCCCACCCGCACGCTGTCCGGAAGAAACGTGGGCATGCTGAGGCACTATGAAGCGTCATTTGAGCAAAACCTCCCCGCAGGTGCGATGATCCTGGACAAATTCGAGGCCTCGAACGAACTGTGCTACATTCTGGACTTGGATCGGCGTTAACGCGCCATTTTGTATGCGCCGGGGCCGGGGAGTATTCCGCCCGGCGCGGGAAAGGACGCGCATGGCAAAGCTTATCGTGGCGGCGACCCCCATCGGCAACCTGGGCGATTTGACGGAAAACCTGCGCCGGGCGCTGGCGGAGTGCGACCTCGTCGCCGCCGAGGACACCCGGGTCACGCTGAAGCTGCTCAACCACCTGGGCATCAAAAAACCCATGATCTCCTGCCACCGCCACAACGAGGACCGGCGCGCGGCGGAAATTGTGGCGCGGATGCTGGCGGAGGATCTCACCGTCTGCCTGACCAGTGACGCCGGCACCCCCGCCATTTCCGATCCCGGCGCCGCGGTGGTGGCGGCGGCCCGCGCGGCGGGCATTCCGGTGACGCTCTCGGCGGGCCCCTCCGCCATCACCGCGGCGCTGTCTGTCAGCGGGTTCACCCCCGGGCCGTTTCTTTTTCTGGGCTTTTTGCCGCGGGAGCGGGCGGCGCTTCACGAGGCGCTCTCCGGGTTTGACAAGGCCGGCGTGCCGGTGTTCGTGGCCTACGAATCGCCCCACCGGGTGGTGAAGCTGATGGAGGCCGTGGCGGAAAAGTTTCCGGAGGCGAAGGCGCTTGCCGCCTGCGATTTGACCAAGAAGTACGAGCGCATCGACTGCGGCCCGGTGGGGGCCGTGCTGGAGGCGCTAAGGGCTAACCCCTCCGTGGAAAAGGGCGAATATGTGATCGCCGTGGAAAGGCCGCCTTGCGAAGCGCCGGAAGCGGCGGGCGCGGCGGAGGCGGACGCCGCCGCCCTCGCCATCCTCGGGGCCATGCTGGAGGGCGCAAATCTTTCGGAGGCCGCCGATGCCGCCCTCGGGCGCTTTCCCCGGAACGATGTCTACCGCGCCCGGCTGCGCGTGCGCGACTTTCTCGCGTCGCAGGGGGAATAGGGAAGGCAAGGCCCGCGTCGCAATGGACGCGGGCCTCAAGGCATCAAAAAACCCTACGGTTTTTTCGATGCGATGGGAAAGGGTCTGCGTGCGCTTGAAATTCTCGGGAATTTCCGCGCAGCGCACTGACCAAAGGTACGGATAGCGCCACCAGTGTGCGCACTGATGGTGCTATCCCGTTCCCGGCGTGCACGCCGCCGGGAACGATTAAAGCATAACGGGCACTTTGTTGATGGTCTGAGGCCCGCGTCGCAATGGACGCGGGCCTTTTTCGCATTTTTTCCCGTCCCCGGGCATAACAATCACCGGGAGCGTGACAGATATGGCTGAGGAGGCGCGGCACCTTGTAAGCGCGGGGGAGAGCGTACGCCTTGTGGCGCGGCGCTACGGCGTGACGCCGCTGAAGCTGATGGAACTGAACCCCTACCTGGACCCCACGGCGCTCCGGGCGGGGCAGGAGATCCTGCTGCCGCCCCGGGCAAAGGCGCCGCCATGGCCGTTTCTCCTGAGGCCGCGGCGCCCGCGGCCGCCGTAGCGATCAGTCCCAGTCGGTGGTGAAGAGCTCGCCGGCGTCCTCGTCGTCGCCCAGGATGCGCTTGCGCTCCCGGGAGCCCATCTTTTCGACGCCGCGCAGCCGCTTTTCGATGACGCGGGACTTTTCCGCCGCGTCCTCAATGGATTCGGACGCCTGCCGGATGCGCTTCTGGGTGCGGCCCAGCGCTTCGGCGAAGGTGGCGAATTCGCCGCGCACCGCGCCCAGAAGCGTCCAGACCTCCTCGGCGCGCTTTTCCAGCGCCAGCGTGCGGAAGCCCATCTGCAGCGCGTTGACCAGCGCTGCCAGGGTGGCGGGGCCGGTGAGGGTCACGTGGTGGTCGCGTTGCATGCGCTCGGCCAGGCCGGGCCGGCGCAGCGCCTCGGCGTAGAGGCCCTCGCTGCCCAAAAACAGCACCGCAAAGTCGGTGGTGCGGGGCGGGTCGATGTACTGGGTGTGGATGCGCTCGGCGGCGCGCAGCAGCTTTTTCTCCAGCTCCGCGCCGGCGCTCTCCACGGCGCGGGCGTCCCCGGACTCCACGGCGTCGATCAGCCGGTCGTAGGCCTCGTGGGGGAAGCGGGCGTCGATGGGCAGGTAGCTGACCGCACCCTCGGCGCGGCCGGGCAGGCGGATGGCGTAGCCCACCGGCTCCGCGCCCTCGGACAGGCGCACGTCCGCCTCGTACTGGTCGGGGGACAGGATCTGCCCGAGCAGCGCGCCCAGCTGGATCTCGCCCACCGCGCCGCGGGACTTTACGCCCGTCAGCACGCGCCGGAGGTCGCCCACGCCGCTGGCCAGCGCCTCGATCTCGCCCAGGCCGCTGTACACCTGCTCCAGCCGCTCGCTGACCAGGCGGAAGCTTTCGCTCACGCGCCTGTCCAGCGTGGAGGTCAGCTTTTCGTCCACCATCTGCTGCATCTGGGTCAGCCGCTGGCCGTTGTCAATCTGGAGGCTCTGCAGCCGCGCCTCCACGCCTTCGCGCAGCCGGTCGATGCGGGTTTCGCCGCTCATCAGCCGGTTGTCCACCACGTCGCCGATGGAGGCGATGCGCTCCTCGTAGGCCGCGAGGCGCGCCTCCACGCCCCGGCGCAGCTCGGAAAGGCGCGTCTCCTCGTCCCGGCCCAGTTCGCGCAGCTGGGCGGCAAAGGCATCCAGCTGCATCTGCTGGGTGCGGCCCATCTCGCCCATCACGCGGGCGACGGAATCGCTCATGCCGCGGAGGTTCGCGCCCATCTCCTCGCGGGACTTCTGCGCCGCGTCACCGGTTTCGCTGCGCACGGACTGAAACTGGTCCGACAGCGCGGACTGCATGTCGCCCAGCCGCTTTTCCAGCGCGCCGCCGCGCAGCCGCGCCGCGGCCCAGATCAAAATCACCGCGCCCACCACGCCCACGGCGATGGCCATGGCCGGGCTGGACAGAATCTTCAGCAGCTCATCCATGACAATTCCCCTTTACAGCGTTTCGGATTGGTAGGCCACCAGCGTGGCGTCGCGGACGCCCTCGGTGGCCATCAGGTTCTTCAAAAGCGCCTCCTGCCGGTCCACGCGCACCTCCAGCGTGATCTCGCTGCCCTGGGGGGAGGTGGTGCGGCTCTTCACCTTCTGGTGCTTGACGCCGCGCAGCGCGCCCATGGCGGCATTCTCCGCGCCCGGCGCGCACCGGACCACCAGCAGGAAGCTGTCCGGCGCCTTGGTGGTGACGCGGGACAGCACAAACACCAGCGCCGCAATGCCCACCGCGGCCAGGCCGGCCAGGAAAAACTGCCCCGCGCCCAGCAGGATGCCCATCGTCAGCGCCCAGAACATGTAGGCGGTGTCCAGCGGGTCCTTCACCGCGGTGCGGAACCGCACGATGGACAGCGCGCCCACCATGCCCATCGACAGCTGGATGGAATCGCGGATGCACATGACCACCGGCGTGGTGATGAGGGTCATCATGACCAGCGTCAGCGCGAAGTTCTGGCTGTACATCACGCCCTTGTAGTTGATCTTGTACACCCAGAAGATGAATAGCCCGATGCCGAAGGCCAGCAGCATCGCAAAGAGGATCGTCACCGTGGAGCTGGGGGTGATGGACATGTTGCTCAGGTCCAGCTTGGTCAGGTTGTTCATGGGGGTTCCTCCTCAAAAACCTTTGTATGCCCGGAGGGATCACCGCAGCGGCTCGTACCGGCGGCAGAACACGTATTTGGAAATGGCCGCGCGGGCAGCGGGGGCGTCCCGGATGAGAAGCGCAATGGGCTCCGGCAGCACGCGGTCAAACTTGACCTCGAGAATCGCCTGATCGGCGTGAAGCGCCGGCAGCGCGGGCGCGTCCGGATCAAAAAGCGCCGTGCGCGGCCCGGCGCGCAGGTACCGGTCGATGGTCACGCGCGCGGTTTCGGCGCCGTGGCAGAAGGCCTCCCGCGCGTAGTCCACCACCACCACGGGGCGCAGAAGCCGCGTGCGCATCCCGCAGTACAGGTCGCGGACGAGGGGGCTGTCCACCCGGTCGAGGCCGGAAGGGTCGCCGGCGGCGATGCGGTCGGCCATCCGGCGGGAGATCCGCACGCTCTCCTTCTGGATCAGGTCGCCCAGCTTGCGCTTGCGTTCCAGCAGGATCAGGCCGTCGTCCCCGTTGTACAGGCGCAGGCGGTACTTATCCCGCGACGGATTGCCGGCAATCTTGTCGTAATAGGCGCTGTCCCAGGCGTCGTCCAGGTACAGCGACCGCACCCGGTAGCTGCCGTCGGCCCCGGCGTTCCGGTCGCGGGGGAGCGCGGCGGAAAGGCGCGCCGAAAGCCACAGGGCGTCGGTGTTGCCGAGGTAGAATTTCAGTTCGTGTCGGGGCGCGTAAGCACGCATGGGGCCTCCTTAACCGGCTTCGATCTGGTCCATGATGTCGCCGAAGTAGACGCGCATTTCGGCCTTGGTGTAGCCGGTGGCGCGCTGAATGTAGGTGAGCAGCTTCTTGGGGCGGGTCTTGGCGTAGTTGTTGAAGCTCTTGATGGCGTTCAGCCAGCCCTTCTCGTTGCCGCCCCACTTTTTCGTCTGGGCGGGCATTTCCGGGTAGAGGGTGTCCTGCCACTGTTGGGACTTTTCCAGAATCTTTCGGGTGGTCCACTCGGTGGACATGAGGCGGCCCAGCAGCGTCAGGTAGCGCTGCTGCAGGGTTTTGTTCTTCATCAGCGCGATGAAAAGGCTGTTGTCCGTCTTGTTGCCGGAGCCCATGCCGCCCGCCTTCAGCCAGCGGCCGAAGGAGTCGGTGTCGGTGTAGAAGGCCCAGTCGGTGTCAAAGATGATCCAGCGCCAGCGGCCGTCGCCCTCGTCGGACCGGTACCGCTTGACGTTGAGCAGGTCGGTGTTGCCGATGAAGGTCTCCAGCGCGATGTACTCCAGGTAGTTCTCAAGGTCGATCTTTGATTCCACGTAGGCGATGTCCTCGTCCGTCCTGACGCCGTTTTTCTTCACGTAGGAAAGAAGCTGCTGAAAGGTCTTGTCGGAGCCCTGCATCACCGTGTCGTTGGCCTTCACGATGCTGATTTTGTCCGGCTCCTTCCAGCCCATGAACTGGGCGATGGAGTATTTGTGAATGCGCTCGCGCAGGTTGTAGTGGCCCCAGTACTGGCCGTTCAGGTACACCGCCACGGGCCTCGCGTCCTGGTACATGACGGATGTGGCCGCCGCCAACGAGGTCAAAAGCGCGTCCCGGTAGCGGGTCTTGTTGGCGTCCTGCCCGGAGGCGCGCAGAAGAAAGGACTTCACCTGGGCATAGTCCCGGTTGGGGAAAATGGCGGCGCGGAACCGGTTGTCGCCGTAGGCGTTGCGGGCGGAAATCTTGAAGGCCTTCTGGTCCTCCATGCGGCTGTACTGGCCCTGAAGCTGCAGCCCCGCGCCCTGGGAAAGGAGGGTTTCGCCATCGGCGGTAAAGTACTCCACGTGGGCGGCGCGCTCCCAGTCCTGCCAGAAATTGGCGCCCTTGAAGGGGTATTTCAGCTTCTTGGGGCCCATGACCAGAAGGCCCTTTTCCTCGTCAAAGAGCCCCGCCGGGTCGGCCACCAGCGAAATCACATCCAGCGTGTGGGGCGCCGCAAAGAGGTACGTGTGGGTGGACACCAGCGAGGGCAGCATGCCGTCCCGGAAGGCCCGGGCGCGCAGCACCGTGGTTTCGGAAAGCGCGATGGGGCCCTCGTAGCGGGGCGAGGCCTCGGTGGGCTCGGTGGCGTCCAGCGTGTAGCGGACATCGGCGCCCTCCGGCGCAAGGAGGGCGACCGTCACACCGCCCGTATAAAAGCCGCCGGGCTCGGAAAAGGACACGCTCTCCACGCGGCCCTGGTAGGGGGTCTGGCTGTTGAGGGCGCCGGGGGTGGCGCTCTCCAAATAAAAAAAGCCGTCCCGACCGCTGATCCTGCCGTAGGACACCCCGCCGTACTGCGTCAGAAGGGGCATCCGGTCCAGGATCGCGCCTTCCGGCGTGGCAAGCACCAGCGTTTCGCGCCCCGAAAGCGACAGCTTGAAGTTGGCGGCAAAGGCGTTTTTGGAAAGGTCCGCCTTGTCCAGCCCGTTGAGCAGCACCCGGAGGTAGCCGCCGGCCTCGATCTTCGTGCCCGACGGGAACCGCCACTTGCGGGGGCGGTCCGGATCGTCGGAAAGGCCGTAGCCGGAGAGGTCCACCGCGTGCAGGCTCTGGTTGTACAGCTCCACCCAGTCCGGGGCGGACTTGGCGGCGCCCGGCTGCCGCGCCGAGGCCGCCGCCTCGTTGAGAAACACCCTGACGGTATTGGCCGAGGCCAGGAGCGCGTCCATGGCGTCGGCGCTCTCCTTCGTGTTGGCCATGCCGGGCGTGGGCGCCAGGGCGCCCGTCCACCCGTCGCCCTCCCGGGAGAAGGACTGGTCGGCCGAAAGCAGGCCATAGTCCACCCGGTCCAGCGCGCGGCCGCTCGCGTCGGACAGCACCACCGTTTCGCCCTCGGCGTTGAGCTTGAAGGAGGCGTCCATATCCGTGTCCGCCCGTCCGGAGGCGTAGACCAGAAGGTAGCCCCGGGCGGGAATGGTCACATCCGGAAAGCGCCACTTGAAGGGCTTGGACGGATCGTCCGTGAGGGCGTAGCCCCGGAGGGACACCGCCGCGTCGGATGCGTTGTAGAGCTCAATCCAGTCGTCGTAGACGCCGTTTCGCCCGGCGTAGCTTTTGTTGTCCGCCATGACCTCGCTGAGCCGCACCGCGCTCTCGGTAACCACGCCCGCCGCCTGGGCAAAGGCCTCCTCGGTGTTGGGCAGGCCCGGCGTGTACTCCGCGGAAACCTCCCAGTCTCCGTCGGCGTTCAGCCGGTAGGACTGGTTGGCCTGAAGGGCGGGCACCGTCAGCGAGTGCATGATGTCGCCCTCCCGGTCAAACAGCAGCACCTGGTCGCCCTGGGCGCTGAGCTTGAAGGGCGCGTGAAAGGGGTAGCCCGCGGTGTTTTTGAGATCGTCGTCGCAGTAGACGACCACGTATTCGCCCGGCGCCAGGGTCATCTCCGGAAAGGTGAAGCGCACCAGCTTATCCATGTTGTCCGTCAGCGACCAGCCGGTGATGTCCACCGGCTCCTGGGCGGCGTTAAAGAGCTCCACCCAGTCGGGATACTTGCCCGCCTCGTCGGGGACGGCGGTCTTGTTGGAGGACATGACCTCCGTCACCCGCACGGCGCCCACCGGCGCCACGGCGGCCACCGCGTTCGTTGCGGCGGTTTCGCCCGCGCCGAGGTTCGGCGCGCCCCAGTGGAGCTCCAGAAGGTACAGAAGCACCAGCGCGGCCACCGCCGCCAAGGCGGCCAGCGCGACGGGCGTGGCCGGCCGGCGCGACGCGGCGGCGCGCGGAGCCCGCCCGGCCGCGCGCGGCGGCGTTTTTTTGGGTTTCGTCTGCAAGGGAATCCTCCGGAATCACAGTTTTTCCTAATTATAGCGTATTCATGGAAAAAACACAAACGCTTTCACGGCGCGGCCTTCATCCCTCCGCGCCGAAGGCGGCGAAGAAGCCCGCCGCGGTGGGTTCGGGAAGCTCCAGAAAAAACACGCGCTCAAACATGTCTTCCAGGCGGTGGGCGTCGGAGGATCGGAGAATTTTCCAGCCGGAATAATCCCCCGGGCAGGGCAGCGCGGGCACGATCTCCAGCGCGGCAAAGTCGCTGCCGGGGGGCAAAAAGCCCAGCGCGTTCAGAAGGCCGTTGGCGCCGCGGTTAATGTGGGCGGGCACCGGAAGCCCGCCGAAGGCGCGGATCCCGGCGGTCAGGTCCTCGAGGGACATATCCAGCGCGGAGATGAGCAGCCGGTCCTCGACGCCGAGGACCCCGTCGTCCTCGTCCAAAATCAGCTGACGGCCAAAGAAGTCCGGCATGTTGGGCATGTCCGGCAGCAGCAAATAGACGCGCTCGGAAAAGGCCAGCGCCGCCTCCACCGACGGGAAGTAGGCCAGAAGGTGCGCCTCCTCGCGGGTGGTCAGCTCCATGCCGGGCAGAAGGTTCACGCCCATCCGCCGGCAGGCGGCCTCCACCGCGGGCAGCTGCCGGGCGGTATTGTGATCGGTGACGGCGATCAAATCCAGCCCCTTCAGGTGCGCCATGCCGGCGATGTTGCCGGGGGTCATGGCCTCGTCGCCGCAGGGGGACAGGCAGGAGTGCAGGTGCAGGTCGCAATAGGCGCGCATGGCTTCCCCCTTTACGCGGGGCGCGGCCCCGTCAGCTCTTGGTAATGCCCGCGCCGTACATCAGCCCGCACAGCTCGAAGGCGGTCTTTTCGCTGGAGAGGACAGCCACGCCCTCGTCGGCGGCGCGCTTTACCACGTCCTCCGCCACGGCGATGCCCTCGGGCACCAAAATGGCGGCCATCTCCATCAGCGTGGCCACGGCCACCACGTTCATGTGGGTCTGCACGGTGATCCAGGCCATGCCCGCCTTGCCGTGGGCCATGACCCAGCTGAGCAGGTCGCAGCTATAGCCGCACAGCACTTCGCGGCCGGGATCGACGCCGGGGGTGAGATTCTTCGCGCCGGTGAGGCGCACAAGGCCCTGAATGTCCATAGACTCCCTCCTGTATTCGGGCGACTGGGCGGGGCGGCAAAGGCGCCGCTACAGGCGCGTGTTCTCCGAAAGGGACACCATCTGCTTGGCCATCTCCCGCACGCGCTCCTTGAGGACGAACACGCAGTCCGTCTCGTGAGCGAAGCCGCCCACGATGTCCTCGGCCAGCGCCTGACAGGTGGGCGAGCCGCAGGAGCCGCAGTCAAGCCCCGGCAGCCGCTGGCGGATCTCCTCAATCCGGTCCATCATGGCCAGCGCCTTTTGCAGGTCCTGGTCCAGCTGCATGGCCTTGATGGGGCGGATCTCGTCGTCAAAGTACAGGTCGCGCTTCAGGGCTTCAAATTCCCCGCGGGCGATGTTCTCGTCGGGCCGCTTGGCGGGCAGGCGGCGCACCAGGTCGCGGATGCGGTTTCTGGCGATAAAGCCGTTTTCCAGCGTCAGCGGGCCGCCCACGCAGCCGCCCACGCAGGACAGCCCCTCGAAGAAGGTGAGGTCCGGCAGGCGGTTGTTTTCGATTTCCTCCAGCACCTTGGCCACCTGGTCGATGCCGTCCACGGCCAGCGCGTTTTCGATGCCCGCGGCCAGCGCCTCGCCGCCGGTGCGCGCCCAGCCCAGGCCCAGCCCGGTGGCGCGAAAGCCCTCGTCCGCCTCCACGGGCGCCTGGGGCGCCTTGCGGATGTTGGTGGACAGAAGGCCGAAGATTTCCATGATGGAGATCACGCCGTCCACGGCGCTCTTTGTGTGGCCCAGCGGGCGGCGGATGGCGGTCATCTTGGCGGCGCAGGGGGAGATGAAAAAGCAGCCCACCTCCTCGGGGGGCACGCCGTTCTTTTCGCAGAACTCGCGCCGGGCGGACACCGCCGCCATCTCCATGGGGGAGCGCACGTCCACGATGTTGTCGATCAGCTCTGGAAAGCGGATCTGGATCAGCCGCACCACCGCCGGGCAGCTGGAGGAGATCAGCGGGCGCGGGCAGTCGCTCTGGCGCAGCTTTTCCCGCACCGCCATGGACACGATGTCCGCGCCGCGGGCCACGTCGTACACCTCGTCAAAGCCCATCATGCGCAGGCCCCGGGCCACGCTGGACAGGTTCGGCAGCTTTTTGAACTGGCCGTAGAGCGCCGGCGCGGGCAGCGCGATCTTGTAGGGGAAGCGGTTGATGGCGGCCAGCGGATCGGTGGTAGGCACCTTGGCGTGGTGCTGGCACTGGCGGATGCACTCGCCGCAGTCGATGCAGCGCTCCTCAATGATGTGCGCCCGGCCGCCGTGGACGCGGATGGCCTCGGTGGGGCAGTGCTTGAGGCAGTTGGTGCACCCCACGCACTTGGACTTGTCCAGCGTCACCGAATGCATGTAGCTCGTCATAGCCTGAACCCCATCTCAATGGTCGTGCCCACCCCCACCTGGGAGGCGATGGAAAAGTCCGTGGCGTTGCGCCGCATGTTGGGCAGACCCATGCCGGCGCCGAAGCCCATCATGCGCACATCGTCGGAAGCGGTGGAGAAGCCCTCCTGCATCGCAAGGTCGATGTCCGGAATGCCGGGGCCCGCGTCCCGCACGTTGAGGGCCACGTAGTCCGGCCGGACGATCAGCTCCATCTCCCCGCCCAGGGAATGGATGACCAGGTTGAGCTCCACCTCGTAGGCCGCGATGGACACCCGCCGGACGACGCCGCTGTCAACCCCCAGCTTTTTCAGGATGGCCTTGATCTTGCGGGATGCCTCCCCCGCGGTGGCAAAGTCCCCGGCGCGCACGGGATAGATCTCCCGGAGCGCGACGCTGGCGTTTTCCATTTGTGTCTATCCCCTTGCTCCGCTGGGCAGGCCGTTGGCAAACAGCCTGCCGCAGGATTCATACAGCGTGTGGGGCGTGCCCGCCACCGCGATGCCCAGGCTTTCGGCCATGTCCAGCACCTCCCGGGGCGGCACCTTGCCGCGCACGAATACGATCAACATCACGTCCAGCATTTCGCAGGTGCGCACCACGTGCAGGTTGGTCAGCCCCGTCAGAAGCACCATGCGCTCCTTGGGGTAAGCCAGTACGTCGCTCATCATGTCGCTGCCGCAGGCCGCCTGCACTTCCCCCGCGGGCAGCGTGCCGGATAGCAGCCGCGCGTCCAGAATTCTTACGATGTCCTCCGCCTTCATGGTCATCATCCTCTTCGCGCCAGTTTCGCCCAAATCTATCCCGCCGCCAGGCGGTTGATAAAACCGATATGCCTGAGGCGCAGGTCAATGTAATTATACTTCATCTGGCTCGAAAAGAAAAGGGGCGATGTCCGGGCGTCAAAGAGCATGGCGGAGGCCGCGTCCTCCAGCGCGGAGAGGAGGGCCGCGACGCCCTGGGAAGCGGCGTTCTGCCCGTCGCCCGCCGCCCGCTCGAGGGTCTCCCGCGCCCTTTTCGCCTCCGCCCGGGCGGCGAGGAGCGCCTCCCGCGCGCCGGCCTCGGTCAGCGTGCCCGCGTCCAGCGAAAAGGCCGCCTCGCCCATGGACGCGGTGGCGGCCCGGAACGCGGCCTCGGCGTCCATCAGCGCCTGAACCTGGGCGCGGGCGCCGGTGAGGCGCACGTGCAGCTCCGGCGCTTCCCGGACGGCGAGAGAAGCCGTCAGGTTTTCCTCGCCGGCCAGCTTTTTGAGCACCTTTTCGGCCTCGTCGGCGGAATCGTAGCCCGCGCCCACGATCAGGTATTCGCCGGTGCCGGGCAGGATGTAGCCCGCCGCGCCGCGGGATACGTACCGGGCCGCCTCAATGCGGGCGGAGGCCTCGTCCCCCGCCCGGGACAATACCACCAGGCTCACCGACAGCGGCCCGACCGTCCAGTCCACCTGCTCCGCCGGTGAAAGCGCCGGCTGCTGCGCGGGGTAGGACAGGCCCTCGGTGACCAGGTACATCGTCAGTGCGACGAGGAGCATCACAAGCGTCCAGGCCGGCGCGTAGGGATGGTCGCGCCGGACGCGCACGCGGTTCATGGGCATCGCTCCTTCCGGACAATTGCGCTCCGCCGCCATTGTATGCCCGGCTTGCGGCGGGCAGGACAATCTGTTATCATGGGGGGCAAAGGGGGCGAGATCTTGCGGCTGCATCTGGACACGGCCCCGGTGCTGGAAAAGATGCGCGAGGGCGGGGAATGCCCGCTGTGCGCGCTGAAAAAGGAGAGCGAGGCGGCCTACGCGGAGTATTTTCTGGGCGGGTCGGTGATGGAGGTCTCCGCCCGGCGGGAGGTCAACGAAAAGGGGTTCTGCGCCCGGCACCTCCGGATGCTCTTTGACCGGAACAACCGGCTGGGCCTGGCGCTGATGGAGTCGTCCCATCTGAAAGAAGTGCTTTCCGCGCTGAAGGACCGCGGCGGTGCGAAAAAGCGCCCGCGCTTCAAAAAAGCGGCGCCCCCCGCGCCCGAGCCGGGCTGCGCGCTGTGCGACCGGCTGGACGCCGCCATGCGCCGCTACGCGCTGACCGTGGCCGCGCTGTGGGATTCGGAGGCGGACTTCCGGCCCCTCATCACCGGCGGCAAGGGCTTTTGCCTGCCCCACTACGAAATGATCCGCCGCGAGGCCCCGGGCGCGCTGTCCGGAAAGGCGCTGGCGGAATTTCTGGAGGCGCTGGACGGGGCGGAGGTGAACAGCCTCGAGCGCATCGTCCGCGAAGTGGACTGGTTCTGCCAGAAGCACGACTACCGCAACGCCGACGCGCCCTGGGGCGAGAGCCGCGACAGCGTGGAGCGCTGCATGAAAAAACTCCGGGGCGAATAGGCGCCTTTGAGGGAGGGATTACCGTGTTCCGGGACTTTCGCGCCGACGACCGGGCGGCGTTTCTTGGGATGGCGGGGGCGCTTTATGCCTCCGGCGCCACCGAAGGCGGGGCGAATTCGGCGAATTTTGAGCGGACGTTTGACCAGGCGCTGAGCGGCAGCCCCTACGTCCGGGGCATCATGATCGAGCGGGGCGGCCGGGCCGCGGGCTACGCGCTGCTAGCGCTCACCTGGTCCAACGAGGCGGGCGGGCCGGTGGTGTGGGTGGAGGAAATTTACATCGTCCCGGAGGCCCGCGGCCGGGGCATCGCCGGCGAGCTGTTCGATTACCTGGAGGCGCGCTACCCGGAGGCCGCGCGGTTCCGGCTGGAGGTGCACAAAGAAAACCGCCGGGCCATGGCGCTCTACGAGCGGCTGGGCTACCGGCGGCTGGACTACGTGCAGATGATCAAGGACCGGGAGCCGTAGCGGGGCGCGAAAGTGCCGCCCGAAGGGCCGCGAGGCTGGCCTTCGCGTCCGCCATGGGGGTGATAAAGGGCTCGTCCTGCTCCGCCACCAGCCACTTCGCGCCGGCGGCGACCGCCGTCCGCACCACGGCCGGGACGTCCAGAACGCCCCCGCCCACCGGGCGGAAGGCGAAGGATTCGGGCCTTTCCGCGCAGGGGCCCGTGGGACCATCGCAGGCGTAGTCCTTTACGTGCACCACCGGGCAGCGCCCGGCGTACTTTTCAATGTACCCGGCCGGATCAAGGCCGGAATAGCGCACCCAGCAGGTGTCGATCTCGGTCTGCAAAAGGCTGGCCGGCACCGACCGGAACAAAAAGTCCAGCGCGTACAGGCCGGACAGCCGGACGAACTCAAAGTCGTGGTTGTGGTACAGAAGCGGGATGCCCGCCTCCCGGCAAAGCCGCGCGAAGCGGTGGATCTCCGCGATGAAGGGCGCGAAGCCCGGGCTGCCCGGCCGCCATTCTTCCGTCAGATACGGCACCGCGATGTGCGCGCAGCCGATGGCCAGGTGATAGGCGATCACGCCGAAGGGGTCCTTAAGGATGTCCTCGAAGGGCACGTGGCTGGAAACCGCTTCAAGCCCGCTTTCGTCCAGGAGCGCGGCCACTTCGTCCGCGCTCCGGCCGTGGAACCCGGCGAACTCCACGCCCTCGTAGCCCAGCGCCGCGATTTCCCGCAGCACCTTTCCAAGGTCCTTCTCAGCCGCGTCCCGGGCGGAATACAGCTGGTAGGCGATCTTGACCATGCTTTTCCCTCCGTAAGCTTCTCGTTTGACGCCCGTGGCCCTCAGTTTCTCAGGCTGCCCAGCGGCGCGGGGATGCGCCCGCCCCGGGCGATAAAGGCTTCGGCACCGAAGGGATGCGCGGGGATCACCGGCGCGGAGCCCAGGAGCCCGCCGAATTCCACCCGGTCGCCCGCCACGCAGCCGGGCGCGGGGATGACGCGCACCGCGGTGGTCTTGGAATTGATCATGCCGATGGCCGCCTCGTCGGCAATGATGGCGGCGATGGTGGCGGCGGAGGTGTCGCCCGGCAGCGCGATCATGTCCAGCCCCACGGAGCACACGCAGGTCATGGCCTCCAGCTTGTTCAGGCTCAGCGCGCCGCAGGCGGCCGCCTCGATCATGCCGATGTCCTCGCTGACGGGGATGAACGCGCCGGACAGCCCGCCCACGTGGGAGGAGGCCATCACGCCGCCCTTTTTGACCGCGTCGTTGAGCAGCGCCAGCGCGGCGGTGGAGCCGTGGGTGCCGCACTTCTCAAGGCCCATCTCCTCCAGGATGTGGGCCACGGAGTCGCCCACGGCGGGCGTGGGCGCGAGGGACAGATCCACAATGCCGAAGGGCACGCCCAGCCGGCGCGACGCCTCCCGCGCCACCATCTGGCCCACCCGGGTGATGCGAAAGGCGGTGCGCTTGATGGTTTCGGCCACCACGTCAAAGGGCTCGCCCCGCACCTTTTCCAGCGCGCACTTGACCGCGCCCGGGCCGCTGACGCCCACGTTGATGCAACTGTCGCCCTCGCCGGGGCCGTGGAAGGCGCCGGCCATGAAGGGGTTGTCCTCCACGGCGTTGGCAAAGATCACCAGCTTGGCGCAGCCCAGGCCCTGGCGCTCGCGGGTGGCCTCGGCGGTGGCCTTCACGGCCTGGCCGCAAAGGGCCACGGCATCCATGTCGATGCCCGCCCGGGTGGAGGCCACGTTGACCGACGCGCACAGAAACTCCGTTTCAGACAGCGCCTCCGGCAGTGACTCGATCAGCGCCCGGTCGGCGCGGGTCATGCCCTTTTGCACCAGCGCCGTATAGCCGCCGATAAAGTTGACGCCCGTGGCCTTCGCGGCCGCGTCCAGCGCCCGGGCCAGCGGCAGCGGGCTTTTGACCGCCCCGGCGATCAGCGATACCGGCGTCACGGAAATGCGCTTGTTGACGATGGGCACGCCGTACTCCCGCTCGATCGCGCAGCCGACGCCCACCAGGTGTTCCGCCGCCTTCGTGACCCGGTCGTATACCTTTTTTGCCAGCGCCCCGGCATCGTCCGAGGCGCACGCAAGGAGCGATATGCCCATGGTGATGGTGCGCACGTCCAGCTTTTCCTGGTCGATCATGCGCAGGGTTTCGAGAATTTCATTGGAACTGAACATGATGAACCCCCTTCCGCACACTGAAAAACCGGCGCGGCTTTTCAATGCCTCAGATCTCGTGCATCGCCTCGAAGATGTCGCTGCGCTGGATGCGAATCTGAAGGTTCAGCCGGCCGCCCAGGCTTTCAAGCTCGGTGGAGAGCTGTTCAAAGGCGCAGTCCGGGGCGGACACGTCCACCACCATCATCATGTTGAAATAGTCGCTCCGCACGGTCTGCGCGATGTCCAGAATGTTGACGTTGTGCTCGTACAATACGCGGCTGACCCCGGCGATGATGCCCTTGCGGTCCAGCCCCAGCACCGTGACAATGGCCTTGGAAACCTTATCCACTGAATTCACTCCCTTTACCGGGTTATTGTAGCAAAGCCCGGCGGCAAACGCAAATGAAGTCTTTGGGAAGGTTGAAGCGGTGAAAAGAAGCGTATACAATATGCTGGGGGGATGCGGATGAATCTGCCGGAGGCGGTGTCGGGTGCGATCGCGCGCCTGGAGGCGGCGGGGTACGAGGCGGTGGCGGTGGGCGGCTGCGTGCGCGACTGGCGGATGGGCCGGGTGCCGTCGGATTACGATTTGGCCACCGACGCGCCGCCGGAGGCGGTTCGGGCGGTGTTTTCCGGCGCGCGGGTGGTGCCCACCGGGCTTCGGCACGGCACCGTGACGCTGGTGACCGGGGGCATGGCCGTTGAAATCACCACCTACCGGGTGGACGGCGCGTACCGCGACCACCGGCGGCCCGAGGGCGTGACCTTTACGCGAAGCCTCACGGAGGACCTTAAGCGGCGGGATTTCACCGTCAACGCCATGGCCTTTTCGCCGTCCCGGGGGCTGATCGACCCCATGGGCGGGCAATGGGACATCGATCAAAAGCTGATCCGCGCGGTGGGCGACCCGGAGGCGCGCTTCCGGGAGGATGCGCTGCGCATCCTCCGGGCGCTTCGCTTCGCGGCCCGGCTGGTTTTTTCCATCGAGCCCGGAACCGCCCGGGCGCTTTGGGATCAGCGGGATTCCCTGGCCTTCGTCGCGCGGGAGCGGGTGGGCGCGGAGATCTGCCGGCTGGTGACGGGGCCGGGCGCGGCGGCGGTGGCGGAGGCGCACCGGCCCGTGCTCGTTTCCGCGCTGCCGCCCCTGGCGGCGGCTTCCGACGGCGCCTACCGCGAGGGCCTTGCCAGGCTCGCCCGCGCGCCGGCGGCGCCGGCGCCGCGGCTGGCGGCGCTGGTGAGCCCGATCCCGGAGGGCGCGCGGGAGGCGCTGGATTCGCTCCGGCTGCCCGCCCGGCTCTCCGAACGGGCGCTGCGCCTGGCGGCCTGGCTGACCGGGCCCGAGCCGGACCCGGCCCGCGCCCTGGGCGCGCTGGGCCCGGAGGACGCCCGGGCGCTCTTTGCCATGCGCGGCGCGGACAACGCGCGGCTCGAGGCGCTGATCGCCTCGGACGCCTGCGTGAGCCTTCGCCAGCTGGCGGTGAACGGGCGCGACCTTCAGGCGCTGGGGCTTAACGGCGCGGCGGTGGGCGCGGCGCTCGAAAGGCTCCTGGACGAGGTGATCGCCGGCGCACCCAACGAGCGCGGGGCGCTTCTTTCCAGAATTCGTACATTATTGTGAACAATCCCGGGCTTCGCTTTACTTCCCAACCGCCGCGTCGTATAGTAGGATGGGCCGGAAAGGCGGAAACCGGAGGGATGACGATGTACGGCGAGGCGGACCTTGACCGCGCGGAGCGGGCGAGCCGGCGGGCGCGGAACGCGGCGCTGGCGATGGGCGCCGCGGCGCTTCTGGCGGTGGTCGCGGGGATGGCGCTCAGAATCAAGCCGCTGGCGCTGGCCGCCGCCATCGCGGGGGGCTGGGCGGTGTACGGCTGGTGCGCGCTGAAGCTGGCGCCCTGGAGCGCCTACCTCAAATTCCTGCGGGAGATGTCCGCGGGGCTTCGGCGCGAGGCGCGGGGCGCCTTCGTATCCGCCGGGGCCGAGCCCCGGATGGTGGACGGCGTCATGGTGCGCGACGTGCTTTTGGATACCGGCGGCGATGTGCCGCAGCTCTTTTACTGGGATGAGGAAAAGCCGATGCCGGATTTTGCGCCGGGGCAGCGCGTGCGGTTCGCCGCCTTTGGAAAATTCGTCACGGGCTGTGATTCGGAACCGTCGGAAGGGGGATGACGCGCCGTGCGGGTGCTCGTCTGCGTGACCGTCCAGAAATCCTGCCGCCAATTGATCGAATACGGGGCGCGCGTCGCGTCGGAGCAGGGGGCGGGCCTTGCGGTATTGCACGTGGCGAGGCGGACGGACAATTTTCTCGGCAATCCGGCCGAGGGCGAGGCGCTGGAGGCGCTTTATGAGGTTTCCTCGGAGTACGGCGCGGAGATGACCGTGCGCCGGGCGTCGGACGTGACGGGCGAGATTGCGGCCTTCGCCCGCGCCATGGGCGCGGGCGTCATCGTGATGGGCCAGTCCCGCCAGTCGGACCGGGACATCCCCGGCCAGCTCAGGGCGCTCCTGCCGGGCGTGGACGTCCGGGTGCTCCACCCGCAGGCCGTGTAGATGCGCGGGCTTTTCGCCGGAATATAACAGCCCGCGCCGGGCCGTTTTACGAAACATTTGTGTCGCGCGGCTCGTCTGAAGGACACAGACAGTATAGTATTGAGGTGACGGACCCATGAACAAAGGACGTGCGCCGCGCACGCTGGCATTATTCTTGATTCTTGTGCTGGCGCTGGCCGCATGCCTGACCACCGCCGCAGAAATCGCGCCCGGCGACCCCATGGGCAGCTTTACCGCGATGTCCGACGAGGCGGCGGCGACGGCTGCCCCCTCGCCGGAAAGCGGGGACGACGATCAGGCGGACGACGGCATTGTGGAAAACCCCACCGAGGAGGAGCAGTTTCTCACCGATCTGATGAACGAGCTGGGCGCCGAGGACGTCGACGCGCTGGAACGGGTCAACGGGATGACGCAGATCCTGCTGATCGGCGTGGACGCGCGCCCCGGCCAGCAGACCGGCCGCAGCGATACCATGATGCTTTTGACCATCGACGCCGAGCACCAGAGCCTGAAGCTGACCAGCTTCATGCGCGACCTCTACGTGGAGATCCCCGGCTACACGAACAACCGCCTGAACGCGGCGTACGTGTTCGGCGGGCCGGAGCTTCTGATCAAGGCGCTCAAGAAAAATTTCGGCGTGGACATCAACTACTACGCGGCGGTCAATTTTTCGATGCTGGCGGACCTGATCGACCAGATTGGCGGGCTGGAGGTCGACATCGAGTCCAAGACCCAGATGAAGTACATCAACCTGGTCATCAAGGAAGACAACGCGGTGCTGAAAAAGGCATACCCCAAGGCGGGCATCAAAACCAACGACAACCTCCTGACCAAGACCGGCGTGCAGGTGCTCAACGGGCGCCAGGCCCAGGCCTACGCCCGGTACCGCAAGGGCTCCAGCGACTTTGAGCGCACCGAGCGGCAGCGCCAGGTGGTGCTGAAGGCGATGGAGAAGGTGAAGGCCATGTCCATGCTGGAGCTGGGCAAGCTGGCGATGGAGAACCTGGACAAGGTGACCACCAACCTGACGGTGGCCGACATTTTGAAGCTGGCCCCGGCGGCGTTCCAGCTGAAGGACACCGAGGTCAAGCAGCTGCGCATCCCCGTCGACAAGGGCTATACCTCCAAGATGATCTCCGGCATGGCGGTGCTGGTGCCCAACCGCGAAAAAAACGTCAAGGCGCTGACCAAGTTTTTGCTGAACTGATGCGCAGCGCGCAGGAAGTCTGACCGAGGCCCCCGCCGGCATGCCGGCGGGGGCCTTTGAATGCGTCCGCCCGCTACTTTACCCGGACGGTCACCGCCTCGTCCGTCAGGTAGTTCTCGGGCACTTCCAATTTGTCGTGAGGGCAGGGCATCAGCGTCACGCTGTCGGGGATGGCGGCCACGGGCCCCCAGGAACCGATGTACACGATCCGCTGGGGATCGCCCCGCGCCTCGGCTTCGTAGTCAAAGCCGCTGGACGACCCGCCGGTCACGTCCTTCAGCAGGTCTTTTCCGTCCGGTCCCAACAGGCGGTAGCTCCGGTAGATCAGCGGGTTGGTGCTGTCCCAGCCCAGGTCCTCCTCGGTCAGCGGCGCCTTGGGATAGAGGTACAGCCGCACGTTGGTGGACGCCGGGCCGAGCTCCAGCTGATCGACCGCGAGGGTGTAGGCGTCAAACTCAAACGTGGTCTGCCCGTCCGGTTTCGCGCTCCCGCCCTTCTGAAGGGACTCCGGCTGTACGGCAATCGAAATGGGCAGCGCCGCGACGGTTTCGGTGTACCCCAGCTTTTCGTAGACATCCACCGGGCTCATGGTCCCTCCGGGTTCGTAAAGCTTTGCGGCCTCGTCCGACATCAGCTCATACCGGTCCGGCTCGTAAGGCTCGGCGAAGGAATCCGCCGCCGGGTCCGAGGGCGCACCCGCGCCGGGGCGCGACCAGGAAAGGTCGGTCAGCGGCCGCAGCACGTAGCCCGTGAAGGCGATCTCGACGGGGCTTGCGGTGTCCAGATCGAAGTCAAAACGGGTGTCATCCAGCTCGATCTGTACCGGCTCGCCCTTTCGGAGCGCCCGGAAGGCGTCCAGCCCGCCCGTCCAGATTTTGTGCCCGCCGACGCGGGGCGCTTCCACCGCGCACAGCAGCGTTTCATCCAGGTCGGAGGTGAAGGTGACGCGCATGTGCAGCGAATTCTCCTCCAGCAGGTATTCGTCCACGGTCAGGCGCACGCCGCCGTATTCCGCGCTGAGGCCCGGCTGCGCCAGCAGTTCCCGGGCGGTCTGGGTGGGCTCCTTCCCGGGGAAGAGCGAATCCAGCAGGCCGCTTTGCGTCGCGGCATAGGCCAGCCCGGCGATGAGCAGCGCGCCGACGAGCGCCGCGATCAGCGCGGCGGAAAATTTTCTTCGTCCAGCCATTCGTCTGTCCTCCAATTGATCGATCGTGTTCAGAATGTGTCGGTGGAACGCCTCCGGCATGGCCGGGCAGGCATTTTGCAGCTTGCGCTTCACTTCGATCCCTCCCCATCCGAGAGCATTTCCCGCAGCTTGCGCTTCGCCTGTTCCAGCCGCCATTTGACGACGCCGGCGGTGACGCGCAGGATTTTTGCCGCCTCCGCGACGGAATAGCCCGCCACGTAGCGCAGAATCAGCGGCGCGCGGTATTTCCCGTCCAGCGCGGCGAGGGCGACCCGGAGGCCGGGATCGCTTGGCTCGGCCGGCGCGTAATTTTCCGGTAGCTCGGCCTCGGGCCTCGCCCGGCGCTGGAGGTTGTGGCATTCGTTGAGAAGAATGCGCACGAGCCAGGTTTCAAAGTACGCCGGGTCGCGGAGCGAATTTCTGCCCGCCCAGGCCTTGACGAGGGCCTCCTGCACCGCGTCCTCGCACTGGGCATAGCCGCCCAGCGTCAGATAGGCGATGCGGAACAGCTTCTCCTCACAGGCGACGACCCGGTCGGTAAATTCCCGTGCGTCCATCGGGCACCTTCTTTGCTTGCTTTTGTCATGACACCTGTTAGACGGCGCGGAGCCGGGAAATGACTGGCGCCGCGACAAAAAAACCGCGCCGGGTAACCGGCGCGGGGCGGGCGCAAAGCGCGGGGCTATTTGATGGAGCCCTCCACCATGCCCTTGATGATGTACTTCTGCGCAAAGAGGAACAGCACGATGATGGGCAGCATGGCCAGCATGGCGCTGGTCAGGATCAGGTCCCACTGCTTGAGGTAGGAGCCCACGAAGGCGGTGACCGCCAGCGGAATGGTCTGCACCGCGCCGTTGGAGCCCAGCACCAGAAGGGGCAGCAGGTAGTCGTTCCAGATCCAGATACCGTTCAGGATCAACACCGTCACCGCCACCGGCTGAAGAAGGGGCAGCACGATGCGAAAGAAGGTGGCCGCCTGACCGCAGCCGTCGATGGTGGCGGCCTCCTCCAGTTCCAGCGGCACGCCCTTGATGAAGCCGTGCAGGATGAAGATGGACATGGAGCAGCCAAACCCCAGGTACGCAAACGCGATGCCCTGGTAAGTGCCCAGAAGCGGTATGCCCGTGGCGCCGCCCAAAATGCGCAGCCAGCGCACCAGCGGGAACATGACCACCTGGAAGGGGATGACCATGGCCGCCACAAAGGCCATGAACACGATGGTGGACCAGCGCTTTTTGTTGCGCACCAGCACCCAGGCGCACATGGCGGAAAACAGCAGGATGACCGCCAGCGAGAGCACCGTGATGATGACGGAATCAAAAAACGCGCCGACGTAGTCGGTGGTGGGGTTATTGAAGATGGTGACAACGTTGGTCCACATCTGGCCCCAGTGCTCCGGCCAGGAAACCGCGGAGAAGATGATCTCCTTGGCGGTCTTGGCGGCGTTCAATACCACCATGCCAAAGGGCATCATGAAGAGGAGAAAAAGCAGGATGCCCACAGCCTCCACGGCGATGCGCCCCGCCGCGCGGGTGGAGGGGCCCTTTTCGCCCACGGCATGAAGCCTGGTGGAGCCGGCTTTCGTGGTCATCACATCTCCACCTCCTTGCGCTTGTTGAAGTACACCTGCGCCAGCGAGAACACCACCAGCACCAGGAAGAACACCACCGACTTGGCCTGGGCCTCGGCCATCTTGTTTGCGCCGTTGGCGGTGGTGAAGATGTCCATGGCCAGGAGCTGGCTGGCCTTGGTCACGCCGCCCATGAAGCGCGTGCTGGGGCCGCCGTTGGTCAGGGTGAAGTTCATGTCAAACTGCTTGAAGGAGTTGGTCAGCGTCAAAAACAGCGAAATCGTGAAGGCGTTGGCCATCATGGGGATCAGCACCTTGCGCATGCGGGTGAAGTAACTGGCGCCGTCCACCGACGCGGCCTCCAGCACGCTGGTGGGCACCGACTGGATGGACGCCACGTAGATCATCATGATGTAGCCCGCGTACTGCCAGGTGTTGACAAAGCTCATCGCCCAGATCACCGTGTCCGGCCGGGAGATCAGCGACTTGCCCAGGTAGGGGATCGCGCCGCCCGCCAGCGTGAACACGTTGTTGAACAGGAATTGCCAGATGTAGCCCAGCACGATGCCGCCGATCAGGTTGGGCACGAAAAAGCCGGCGCGGTAGAGGTTGCGCAGCCGCGCCTGCCCCGTGACCAGGAGCGACAGGAAAAAGCTGACCACGTTGACCAGCACCACGTTGATTACGGTGTACTCCACCGTGATCATGAACGAATACAGAAACTGGGGCTGATGGAACATGCCCCGGAAGTTTTCAAACCCGATGAAGGTGATGGTTTCACGCACGCCGTTCCAGTCTGTCATGGAGTAGTAAATGCCCAGAAAGAACGGGCAGAGGATCACCATGACGAAGGCGAACAGGCAGGGGAACATGAACGCGAGGTCGACAGACAGTTTACGCTTCAAGGCGGTTTGCCCCCTTCGCGGCGCGGGAAGCCCGGCCAGATGTATGCCAAAAGGGGGGAACCGCGCGCGGTTCCCCCCGCAAGAGGATCCTTACATACCGGGGATGGTGGCGATGGCGTCGGTCAGGTCCTTGATGAGCACGTTCACATCGGAGTGATCCTGCGCGAACAGGTCAAACACCGGTCCCAGCACGTTCTGGCCGGTGCCGTCGGGCATAGAGCCGAAGCGCCAGTTGTAGTTGCCGCCCTTGGCGCTGGCATCCACCAGCGCGGCGGAGAACTGGCCGGTGGGCTTGAGCGTCACGGACTTGAAGGCGGGCACCATGCCGGCCTGGTTGACCATGTAGTCCGCGCCCTCGGGCGAGGTGGCCAGGTAGTCCAGGAAGTCCTTGGCGGCCTTCTGCTCGGCCTCGGGGGCGCTGCTGTTCAGGCAGTACCAGCTGGGCGCGGCCATGAAAAGCCCCGTCATTTCCTGCTTGTCGGTGAAGCAGTGGGAGATGTAGCCCATCTTGAAGGTGACGCCCAGCTGCTTCATGTTGGGGTCCACCCAGTTGCCCTGGTTGATGAAGGCGGTCTTGCCCTGGGCGAAGGAGGACACCTGCGCGTCGTAGTTGCCGTTGGTCAGGATGTCCTGGTCGGAATAGTCAAACAGCAGCTTGACGTAGGCCGCGTAGTCCGCCATGCGGTCGGCGTCCACCTCGCCCTTGAGCAGCATGTCCAGGATGGAGGTGTCATCGTAGCCGAGGCCGCCGGCCAGGTAGGCGTTGAAGTTGTGGTTGCCCATCACCCACCACATGCCGCCCGCGATGGACGCGGCCATGGAGGCCACGGCGTCCAGCCCCAGGTCGGCCTTCTGGGCGTCCAGCTTCTCAAAGGCGGCCTTGACCGCGGAGAAGGTGGTCAGCGTGGCGGGATCGATGCCGGCCTTTTCGAGGATGTCGGCGTTGTAGCCCAGGCCGAAGCCCTCCACCGCCACCGGGAAGCCCACGATCTTGCCGTCGTCGCCGACGTAGGCGAAATCGGTGTCCTCAACCCAGGCGCAATCGCTCATATCGGCCATGTTGTCCTTCCACAGGTCGTAGCCGCCCTTGCCCTCGATGTTGAACAGCGTGGGCATCTGGCCGGCCTGCAGCTTGGCCTTCAGCGCTCCGCCGTAGTCCGCGCCGCCGCCCAGCGTCTCGATCTTGACGGTGACGCCCGGATGGGACTCATTGTATGCCGCGGCAAAGGCCTGCAGCGCGGAGTCGATCTCCACCTTGAGCTGGAACATGGTGACCGTGACATCCTGCTCCGCGTTCGCCGCCGGGAACATCGCCAGCGCGAGCAGAAGCGTGAGGGCCAGCGCGATGATCTTCTTCATGGGTGATCCTCCTTGAAAGTCGTTGTGTGCCATGCATCCCAAATATACGCGATTCGCCCGCGTTTGTCAAGGCGAATGTTTACAATGCAGTCTATCTGTTGGTTGAAAACGTTGCCGAAATGGTCAAAATCATCATAGTTTCGACCCCGGAAGCGACGATATTTCAGAAAATTAACAAGCCCGGCGCCCCGATCATAACCGGGGCGCCGGGCGGGGCATCGCGCCCCGGGGCGTTTCATGAAGATGGGCCGGCCGCGCTACGGCGCTGCGGTGGCCGCCGCAGCGGCAGCCACGCTCCGGGCAAAGTCGGAATCCGGCGCGGGGCCGGAAAGCTGGTCAATCAGCGACCGGATCACCGCGGCGGCGGTATCCGGATTGACGCAGGGGGCGTAGATGATGGCGTACTTGTCGCGGATGTCAAAGGCAATGTCGTCGGCGAGCATGCCGCCCAGGCCCGAAAGGTCCACCGCGTAGAGGCGGCTTTCGGCGGTCGGGTTGCCGTCCGCGTCCGGGACGGGGAGGGACAGGGCCAGCGCCTTTGGCAGCACGCCCGATTCCACGTAGGATTCCAGCGGCAGCGCGCCGCCCTGTGCGACCAGCTGCTCTGTCAGCGCCCGGTTCTGCACAAACACGGCGGTGGAGCGGTCGGCCAGCATGACGGTGTACTTCTGGGCGCCGTAGATGTCCGTGGAGGCGTCGCCGGAGTAGGCGATGTTGTAGAGGTTGACCGCCTCCAGGTTCTCGTCCAGCGGCCGGACGGCCTCGAGCGCCTTTGCGGCCACGGCGTCCAGCCCTTCATCGCTCATGGTGGCGTTGCCCACCAGCTGCACATCCACCCGGTGGTACGCATCGGGACGGTACTCGGTCATGGTGTAGACGAGGTCCACCGCGAACCACGCGATGGCGGCGATGGCCACGTACGCCCACTTGCCGTAGTGCAGATGGTTTTTCAGGCGGGCGCGGGTAACGCGGGTGTCTGGCATGGAGAAACCTCCCGAAAAAAGATGTGGCGCAAAAAGGGCGGCGGTTGTCACACCGCCGCCTCAATGGGGCTATTCCCTGGGCTTCATCGTGGGGAAGAGCAGTACGTCGCGGATGGAAGCGGAGTCCGTCAAAAGCATCACCAGCCGGTCCAGGCCAAAGCCCAGGCCGCCGGTGGGGGGCAGGCCGTACTCCAACGCCGTCACAAAGTCCTCGTCCACGGAGGCGCTGGCGCCCTGGGCGCGCTTTTGCGCCACCTGGCGCTCGAAGCGCTCGCGCTGGTCGAAGGGATCGTTGAGCTCCGAGAAGGCGTTGCCGAATTCGCTGCCCACGATGAAGAACTCGAACCGCTCGGTGAGCATCGGGTTGTCCGGCTTGCGCTTGGCCAGCGGGGACACCTCGATGGGGTAATCGTAAATGAAGGTGGGCTGGATCAGGTGCTCCTCCACGGTGGCCTCGAACAGAAGGTTCAGGCACTCGCCGCGGGTGAAGCCCTTTTCCACCGCGTAGCCGGCGGCGGCAAGCTTGGCGCGGGCGTCCTCATCGCTCGTCCAGCCGTCATACTCTAGGCCCGAGTACTTTTTGACCGCCTCGGCCATGGTCATGCGCGCCCAGCGTCCGCCCAGCTCGATGGCCTGGCCCTGATAGGTGATGCCGGTGGCGCCGCAGGCGGCCATCGCCACGTGCTGGAACAGCGCCTCGATCAGGTCCATCATGCCCAGGTAGTCGGTGTAGGCCTGGTACAGCTCCACGGAGGTAAACTCCGGATTGTGGCGGGTGTCCATGCCCTCGTTGCGGAAGATGCGGCCCACCTCGTACACCCGGTCCATGCCGCCCACGATCAGGCGCTTCAGGTGCAGCTCGGTTTCGATGCGCAGGAACATGTCGATGTCCAGCGCGTTGTGGTGGGTCACAAAGGGCCGCGCCGCCGCGCCGATCTCCAGCGTGCCCAGCACCGGCGTATCCACCTCCAGGTAGCCGCGCGCGTCCAGAAAATCCCGGATGGCGCGGATGATCCTGGATCGCTTGACGAAGGTGTCCTTGACCTCGGGGTTCATGATCAGGTCCAGGTACCGCTGGCGGTAGCGCAGATCGGTGTCCCGGAGGCCGTGAAACTTCTCCGGCAGCGGGTGCAGGCACTTGGTGAGCAGCGTCACGCCCGTGACGTGCACGGACACCTCGCCCGCCTTGGTGCGGAACACGCGGCCCGTCACGCCCAATACGTCGCCCAGGTCAAAATCCTTGAAGGCGGCGTAGGCTTCCTCGCCCACATCGTCCCGGCGCACGTAGATCTGTATTTTGCCCGCGCCGTCCTGCAGGTGGGCAAAGCTGGCCTTGCCCATCACGCGGCGGGAGACCATGCGGCCGGCGACGCTCACCTCGCGGCCCTCCAGCGCTTCATAATCGGAAAGAACCGCCTGGGACAGGTGGGTCTGGTCAAAGCGGGTGATGCGGTAGGGGCTGGCCCCCGCCGCCTCCAGCGCCTTCACCTTGCCGATGCGGATCAGGTTCTGCTCGGACGCGTTCTCCGGGGTCCCGGGGCGCACTTCGGACATCGGTAAAACCCCTCTCGGAATGACAGATTATGAATTCTTCAGGATGGACAGCACTTTCAGCCGGGTGACGCCGCCGGGCGTCTGGGCCTCCACCGTATCGCCGGGCTTGGCGCCCATCAGCGCGCTGCCGATGGGGGACTCGGTGGATACGAAGAGCCGGGCCGGGTCCGCCTCCGTGGCGCCGACGACGGTGTAGGTGTCCTCCTCGTCGTACTCCAGGTCCAGCACCCGGACTTCGGAGCCCACGCCCACCACGCCCTTGGGCCGGTCGGAATCGTCCACGATGACGGCCTTGCGCAGCATCTCCTCCAGCACGCGGATGCGGCCCTCGACGCGCGCCTGCGCGTTCTTGGCCTCGTCGTATTCCGCGTTTTCGCTCAGATCGCCGAAGGACAGCGCGGTTTTGATGTCCGCCGCCACCTTCGCGCGCTGCACGACCTTCAGGTCGTTGAGCTCCTCTTCCAGCTTCCGCTTGCCGTCCGGGGTAAGCACGACGCTCTGGTTGGACAGATCATTACCTTCCAAGAATTTTTCCCTCCCGCATACTCCGGCGACGGAGAATAAAGAAATAGCCGGAAACGACGAACACCGCGCGTTTTGTCGCGCAGTGTCCTGCTTTCCAGACGGGGGCATTATAGCACGGGGTGCAAGGCGTGTCAAGCGCGGCTTGGGGCGCTTTTCGCCGTATTCGCGCATTTTTCAGAAAGCCTGGTTAAACATGCGTAAACCGCATTGCGCCGACGGCACTTTCCTGATAACATGATTTATTAGCGCATCCTTGCCCCGGCTCGCTACCGGGGCCGCCAAGTCCATAAGGAGGTGAAAGTCATGAACCAATACGAAGCCATGTACGTCATCGACACGCTGCTCGAGGAAACCGCCCGTCAGGAACTCATCGCCCGCTTCAACGCACTGGTCGCCGCCAACGGCGGCACCGTGGACCGGGTGGACGAGTGGGGCAAGCGCCGCCTGGCCTACCCCATCAACTACAAGACCGAAGGCTACTACGTGCTGATGTACATTACCGCGCCGCCGGCGCTGCCGCGAGAGCTGGAGCGCAATCTCCAGATTTCCGAGAACGTGCTGCGCTACCGGGTGACCCGCTTTGAAGGCGCCCTGCCGCCCAAGCGCGAGCCGCTGAAGCCCTTCGTCGCCGCCGCGCCTGCCGCCGCGAGCGCCGAGGCCGCGCCTGCCGAGGCCGCGCCCGCCGAGGCCGCGCCTGCCGAGGCTGCGCCTGCCGAAGCCGCGCCCGCCGAGGCCGAGGAAAAGGCGGAGCCCGTCGCCGAAGTGTAATTTCCAAAGGAGGCGAAATGCGTGAACAAGGCAATCCTGATCGGAAACCTGACCCGTGACCCGGAGCTGCGCACCGCTGCCTCCGGCGTGCCGGTGTGCACGTTCACGCTGGCGATCAACCGCCGCTTTACCAACAAGCAGGGCGTGCGGGAGGCCGATTTTATCCCGATCGTGACCTTCAAACAGAAGGCGGAGCTCTGCGCCCGCTATCTGACGAAGGGCCGCAAAGTTGCGGTGGAAGGCGTTATTCAGACCCGTTCCTATGATGCGCAGGACGGTACGAAGCGCTACGTCACCGAAGTTGTCGCCGATGAAGTGGAATTCATCGGCAGTGCGGGCGGGTCCGGTTCGGCCGGCCGCGCGGAGGACGCGCCGCCGCTGCCCGATCCGGACGACTATCAGGGCCGCACCGGCGCCGCCCAGCCCTTTGCCGGCGAGGACGACGACGAACTGCCCTTCTGACGGGCTTCACGGGCTTTGGCCCGGGCTGCCGGTCCCGCCCCCAGGTTTGTCCAAAGCAGCCGCCGCGGCATGGCCGCGCCGCGCTGTGATCCATTCCAGGACTGACCATTTTTAAGGAGGAAACCCCAATGTCCGAAGACAGAGGCGAGCGCCGCGAGCGCAGGCCGCGCGGCCGGAAGCCCCGCCGCAAGGTTTGTATGTTCTGCGTGGACAAGGTCCAGCACATTGATTACAAGGACGTGGTGCGCCTGCGCCGTTTCACCAACGAGCGCGGCAAAATTCTGCCCCGCCGCATGAGCGGCACCTGCGCCAAGCACCAGCGCCAGCTGTCCATCGCGATCAAGCGCGCGCGCATGATCGCCCTGATGCCCTATACCACCGACTGAGACCGCTCCAAAGCCGGCGCCGGGAATCGAAGGATTCCCGGCGCCTTTGCGTGCTCACTCGTCCGTGGTGTAGCAGGCCAGGATCTCGCCGAAGAACATGGTGTGCAGGTCGCCCTGGGGGTAGGCGGTTTTGAGCACATCGGGGTCCATCCGGTCCGGGGTCATGGCCTGGGTGAGGCGCACGCGGCATTCAAAGTGCAGCCCGCACTCGGCCACGATGGGGGCGTCCACCGCCCGGGCGGGGGCGGGCGTGAGGCCATGTCCGGAGAACTTGTCCACATCCCGGCCCGAGGCGGTGCCGGCAAAGGCCAGCTCGGCCCGGAGGGCGGCCTTTGTGGGCACGCTGACGGTAAACGTACCGGCGGCCTCGATCAGCCCCAGTGTGTGGCGGGATGCGCGCACCACCGCCATCAGCACCGGCCGGTTCCACAGAAAACCGATGGTCGCCCAGCCGATGGTCATGGTGTTGGGCGGGGAACCGGCGGCGGACAGAAAGGCGCCGCCGTGGGTGAGCTTGTGCACGGTGGCGGCCATGGCGTCGGTGTAGGGGATATCTTTCATGACAAAACGCCTCCTTTGCGTTCATTATATCGCAACGGAGGCGTTTTTAGAAGGGGTTTGTCTGTCAGGACAGCACCGGAAAGGCCATGGATACGATGGTGGACACCGCAAAGTTGGAGGGCAGGCTTCGGGCCAGGGTGGAGGTATCGAGAATCGTCTGAACCTCCTTGAAGGGCAGCATGGACAGAATCAGCGGCGCGACGCCCAGCAGCAGCGCCACCACAAAGCCGCCCCGCACCAGCCCGAACACGCCGCCCAGCATCCAGTCCAGGTGCTTGAGCAGCGGAAAGCGGAACACGTTGTTGAGCAGGTTCACCACCAGCAGCGCCACCACGTAGCACACCGCGAAAATCAGCAGGAAGGAGATCACGTTGATCGCCGCCACCCAGATGGTCTGCCCCAGGTAGTCCGCCAGCGTGGTCTTGCCCAGGCTGGAAAAAAGCTGGTTGGACACGTTGTTTTTGAAGGCGGATTCGATCACCGTGGGCAGGTTCAGCTCCTGCAGCGCCTGGTTCAGCAGCGAGGAGCCGGTGCCCGTGCTGGACACCGCCTGCGCCACCGGCGTGGCCCCCAAAGAAGCGGTCTTGAAAAGCGACGATGCGTCCAGGTAGTAGCTGAGCGAGCCCATCAGGTACTCGTTGCCCAGCGCCATCTGCGCGACCCTGGGAAACAGGTTAAACGCGCCGAACCATGCGGCGAAAAACCCGACCGTGGCCAGCCCAGAGGTGATAAAACCCTTGTACATGCCGGAAATCACGGACAGCGCCAGGAGGGAATACATAATGACGTCCACAATATTGATGCTCATCGATAGGCTCCCCTTTCCGTAAGACCCGTGTCAGCGCAGCAGCGGCACCAGATAAACGACGCCGCCCGAGGACACAATGGCCTGGTGATTGCTTGTAATGCCCAGCACATCGTCCACATCGATGGGCATCTGGTAGGTTTCCGGCGTGGTCTGATCCAGCCGGCACATCATCACATACTGGGATGTGAAGGCGTAGATGGCATCGTCCCGCGCGTACACGCGGGCGGCCGGATACGGCAGCCGCACCGGGTGGTCCGTCTGGCCGCGGATCATGCGTACGTCCTGAATCTGGCCGCTCTCCGCCTGGGCCACCGGCACAAAGGCCATCAGCGGGTTGTCGGCGTTGTCGTCCAGATCCATCAGATACCAGCCGTACACCAGCATGCGGTCGCCGGTCAATTCGCGGCTGGTGTAGTCGAAGTCCTTGATGTGGGTGGTGCCCACCGCCCGGATCTTCGAGGACTGGAACAGCACCTCGTAGAGCACCTGCTGGGTGTCCGTGATGGTGCCGGCCAGCATTTTGCCCGGCTTGTAGGTGGAAATCGAGCACAGCGGCACGGTGCCCTCGGTGTCCATGGACATCACCCAGAACAGGCTGCCGCTGTAAAAAAACCCGAAGTCCAGCACCGTCTGGTTGGCGAGCTCAATTCGGTCCACCTGGCGGCCGCCGTGCTCCATGATCAGCATCACGCTGGAATGCTCCGTGCCCACCTGGGCCGCCGCGTACTGAGTGTCCATGCGCGCGTCGAGTATTTCGGCCTCCAGGGTGCCGCTGTAGAGCGTGGCGCCCTGGTCCTGCGACAAAAGCGACAGCGTCTTGCTCTGCCACGCGGCCACGCCGCCCTTGCCCACGGAAAACGACGAGCCGCTGCCCGCCGCGTAGCTCCAGATCTGCAGCCCCTTGCCGTTCAGCGCGTGCAGCGTCGTGCCGTCGGAGAACACCAGGCCTTCGCCCAGCGGCTCCATCGCCTGGCCGGATCGCGCCGGAAGCGCCGTCTTTGAGCGCAGCGCGCCGGAGCTCCGGGATGCGATCTGACTTGCGATCAGCCATGCCAATAGAGAAATCAGCGCGACCACCAATACCACGCTAAACCAGGAGAGCCGCGCGGTTTTCTTCTGCATGAAGCCTCCCCCATGAAAAACGCCGCAAGGCTTGCTTGTCCTTATCATTCATATTATAATGGAATCGGGCGCAGGTTGCAATGGTGAAGTTTTCCGCCGGGCCGGGCGAAAGGGGCGAGGGTATGCTGATCGCAAACGCGAGGGTGCTCAGGGGCGGGAAGATCCTGCCGGACACCGATGTCTTTGTGAAGGATGGCCGCGTGGCCGCGGTGGGGAAGGGCCTCTCCGGCGGAAAGCGGATTGACGCCCGGGGCGCGCTGCTCGCGCCCGGGTTTGTGGACCTGCACGTCCACGGCTGCCGGGGCGACGATACGATGGACGGCGGCGACGCGGTGCGGCGCATGGCCGGGTGGCTTCCCTCGACGGGGGTGACGGCCTTTCTGCCCGCCACCATGTGCGATTCGCTGGAGGCGACCCGCGCGGCCCTCGAGGGCGTGAAGCGGGCGATGGACGCCCCCGGCGGCGCGGCCGTGCTGGGCTGCCACCTGGAGGGCCCGTTTTTGAGCGCCGCGCGCAGGGGCGCGCAGGCGGAGCGCTTCATGAAGGCGCCGTCGCTGGCCGACTACGCCCGCATCGTGGCGGGGTACGAATCGCTGCCCCGCCTCATGACCATCGCGCCGGAGATTGACGGCGCGATGGAGCTGATCAAGATTTTGAAGGACAATCTGGTGCTTGCCGCCGGCCACACCGACGCCACGGCGGAGCAGCTTCTGGCCGCGGCGGACGCGGGGCTCACCCAGGCCACCCACCTTTTCAACGCTATGCCGCCCTTTCACCACCGGGCGCCGGGGGCGGCGGGGGCGGCGCTGGCGGACGAACGCATCCGGGTGCAGCTGATCGCGGACCTCATCCACCTGCACCCGGTGACGCTGAAGGCGGCCTGGCGCGCCAAGGGCGCGGCGGGCTGCCTGCTGACCACCGACGCCATGGCCGCCACCGGCATGCCCGACGGTGACTACCGGCTGGGGGCCAGCCTGGTGCAGGTGCGCGGCGGCGTGGCGCATCTCCCGGACGGCGCGCTGTCGGGCAGCACGCTGACGATGGACCGGGCGGTGCGCAACATGGTGAAGGCCGTGGGCGTGCCGGAGGCGGAGGCCCTCCGGATGGCGTCGGAATACCCCTGTGCCGCCGTGGGCGAGGGCGAGCGGGGCAAAATCGAGGCGGGCATGATTGCGGACCTCGTGCTGCTGGACGGCGACTACCGCCCGCTGGTCACGGTGGCGGAGGGCGAAGTCGCCTACCGGGCGCCCGGGTTCTGACGCGCGTTTCACGTGAAACAGCCGACGCCGGGCGGCGCGGGCGTTTCACGTGAAACATATTTCCGGAAAGGGGGGCGGGGCTTGAAGCGGGCGCGGGGAGCGGGGCGGCGGCTCCGGATCGTCCTGATCGCGCTGGCGGCGCTGGCGCTGCTGGCCGGCTACATGGCACTGGAGGCCGACATCGTGCGGGTCGAATACGCGGATGTCTACCTGCCGGATCTGCCCGAGTCCTTCTCCGGCACGCGGATTCTGTTTCTCTCCGATCTGCACGTGTCCAACACCTGTCCGCCGGAGAAGGCCGCTTTGCTGCTCGGCCAGCTCCAGGCGCTGAAGCCGGACCTTTTGCTGCTGGGCGGCGATTATTCCTCGCTGGATATCGCGGACTATGCCCGCGCGCTGACCGGCGGCGCCTCTCTGGCGGAGGCCAAGGCCGCCCTCGCCCTCCAGCGGGACCGCTTCTTCCTGATGATCGGCGATTTTGAGGCGCCGCTGGGCAAGTACGCCGTGCCCGGAAACCACGACTACGAGCTGGAGGATCTGTCGGCCGCCGCCGCGCTGGGCGGCGTGACGCTCTTTGGCAACTCCGGCAAGGTGCTGAGCCGGGGCGGCGACCGGCTGATTTTGGCGGGCCTGGACGACTGGCGCTACGGTGAGCAGGACGTGGAAAAAGTCGCCTCCGCGGTGCGCGGGGACGACTGCGCGATTCTCCTCAGCCACAATCCGGACGCGCTGCCCTCGGTGGCCGCGGCCCCCTCCGCCGACGATGCCCCCTGGGCCGATCTGGTCCTCGCCGGGCACACCCACGGCGGACAGGTGACGCTGTTTGGGCGCGGCGTCTTCACCAGCTCAATCTACGGAAACCGCTACCGCTCCGGGTGGTACGAGGACGAGGGCGTGCTGATGCTGGTCTCCAACGGGATCGGCACGTACATGGCCCCGCTCCGGCTGGGCGCGCCGCCCCAGGCGCATTTGATTACCCTTTACAAAAAGTGACACAAAAAACCAAAAACGGTGGCAAAAGGCTTGCATTTCGCAGGCCTTTTGGGTATCATACTGTGTATGAACGTCCGGCGCGGCAGCCGCGCCGCGCCGTTTGCGCCGGCGGAAACGCCCTTCAGGTTTCGTGTTCCACTTCCCGCTCCCGGAACAAAAGCGAGATGCACCAGAGCCCCGCCACGCCCACCAGCGTGTAGATGACGCGGCTGAGTACGGCCGTCTGACCGCCGCACACATAGGCCACCAGATCAAACGAAAACAAGCCCACCAGCAGCCAGTTGATGGCGCCGATGATCACCAGGATCAGCGATATACGGTCCAGCATGGGTTTTCTCCTCTCGGGCGCCGGTCGAGCCGGCTTTCTCGCTGGGTAGTATGCCCGGGATAAAAAGAAAAATACCGCGCCGCCGCAGATCATATGCTGTTAGCGCGGAAACGGCCAAGTTGAAAATGCACGGGGAGGCGTGGACATGGAGCGCAACGGAAACAGGACAAAGGTACTGATCGGGGCACTGGCGGCGGCGCTGGTGGCGGCCATCCTGACGGCGGTCGGGCTGGGCGTGCAGTCCGCGGGCCGCGGCAAGGACCTGGCGGCGAGTACCACCGCGCTCCAGGAGAACACCGACACCCTGGAAAAGGCGCAGGACGCGCTGGTGGCGGCCAAGGACGAGGCTTCGGCGCTCAGCGCCCGACTGGAATCGGAAAAGGCCGATGCCCAGGCCGCGCTGGATGAGAAGCAGGCGCTGCTTGATGACGCGCAGTCAAAGCTGGACGCGCTTACGGCCGAGTCCGACGACAGGCAGGCGCTGCTTGACGACGCGCGGTCAAAGCTGGCCGCGGCGCAGAAAGAGGCCGAGGCGCTCGAAACGCGGCTCGCGGCCGCCGAATCGGAGCGGGACGAGGCGCTCCTTGCCAGGGAACAGCTCGAACAAAAGGGCGCCGAGGACGCCCGGTCTCTCGATGCGCTGAAGACCGTCAGCGCCCAGTACGACGAGGCGTCGGCCCGGGCGGACGCGCTGCAGGAAAAGCTCACCGCCGCCCAGGAGGACCTGGCCGGCAAGGCGGCCCTTCTGGACGAGGCCCAGCGCAAGGCGGATGAACTCAACCAGGCCCTCGCCGCCGCCCGGAAGGACGGGGGCGAGGCGAAGGCGGCCCTCACCGCCGCCCAGGAGGACCTGGCCGGCAAGGCGGCCCTCCTGACCGAAACCGAGGAAGAACTGGCCGAGGCCCGGCGGCAGCTTGACGAACTGAACCTCCGGCTGACCGCGGCGCAGGAAGGCGAAGGCGGCGTCCGCGCCGACCTGACCACCGCTCAGGCGGATCTGGCCGGCAAGGCGGCCCTTTTGACCGAGGCCCAGGCCGCGCTGGACGAAGCGCAGCAAAAGGTGGCCGAGCTCACGCGCCAGTTGGAAACCAGCGGCGAATCCGAGCGCGCCGCCCGCGCGGCGCTGTCCAGTGCCCAGGCGGAGCTGACCGATAAGGACGCGCTGCTCGTCCAAACCCAGGCATCCCTTGAAAGCGCCCAGGCGCAGCTGGAGGAGAACGCCGCCGCCCGGAAGGACGTCGAAGCCAGGCTGGCCGAGGTCGAGGACGCCGCGCCCGCCGAGGCGCTGCAGGCGCTGGACGAGGCGCGCAGGGCCGTCGATGCCGAAAAGGCCGCCCATCAGGTCACGCTGGATGCCCTTGCCGACGCGCAGCAGGCGCTGGAGGCCGCCGCGGGCGACCAGGCCGCGCAGAAGGCGGCGCTCACCGACGCGCAGCAGGCGCTGGATGCCGAAAAAGCCGCCCACAAAACCACGCTGGACGCCCTTGCCGGCGCGCAGCAGGCGCTGGCCGCCGCCGCCGCCGCGGGCGAGCGCCAGCAGGCCGCGCTGGAGGAGGCCCGGGCGGCGCTGGCCGTCGAAGCCGAGGCCCGCGCCAAGGCCGAGGCGGACCTGGCGGGCGCCGAGGCCGCGCTGAAGGAGGCCGACGGGCGGGCCAAGGCCCTCGAAGACGCGCTGGACGAGAAGACCGGCGAGCTCACGGCCCAGCAGGCCGCGGGCGCCCAGGCCGAAGCGGACAAGGCCGACCTTGCGGCCGCGCTGGATGAAAAGATTGCCCAGCTCGAGGACGCCATGAAGTCCATCGACGAGAAGGATCAGGAACTCCGGCAGGCCGAGGAACTGAAAGACAGCCTCACCGATCAGGTGATGGACTTGGTCTCCGCCTGGGAATCCAACATGAAGGGCTTCTCCGACGAGATCAAAACCGTGCTCGAGCAGAAGCTGGCCGAGCGCAAGGCCCAGCGCGAAGCCCAGGCCGCCAGCGGCGTGGAGTCCGACGACCAGCAGACGCTGGACGAAATCGAAACCTGGCTGAACGACCTGTATACCCGCATCTGCGAGAACATTTCCGTGGACCCCGCGGGCTGAGGGTTTTGGCGCAAACGGCTTATTCACCGAATCCGGCGCGCGCGCGCCGGATTCGGTTTTTCCCGGGACCGGAACAGCCCGGCACGTTTAACTTGATTGTGGCGGCCCGATCGGATATAATAAAAAGAAGCCAAATTTGCCGCGCCGATCGCGGCCCCAAGGGGTTCATTACATGTCGGAAATCCTGTGCATCCAAGGCGGCGTGCGCCTGTGCGGCGAGGTGTCGGTCTCGGGCGGTAAAAACGCCGCGGTCGCGATCATTCCGGCCGCGCTTTTGGCGCATTCCCCCTGCACGATCGAAAACCTGCCCGATATCGCCGATGTGAGGTCGTTGATCGAGATGCTGCGCGCGCTGGGCGCGGGCGTAGAATTCTCCGGCAACACCATGATCATCGATCCGCGGACGGTGGACAATTTTTCGCCGCCCTACGAGCTGTCCCGGCAGATGCGCGCCTCGTACTACCTGGCGCCGGTGCTGCTGGGGCTTTTTTCCCGGGCGGAGGTGCCCATGCCGGGCGGCTGCGACATCGGCGCCCGCCCCATCGACCAGACCATCAAGGGCATGACCACGCTGGGCGCGGACGTGCGCATCGAGCGCGGCACGCTGCTGGTTTCCACCGAGGGGCTGCACGGCGCGGAGGTGTATCTGGACATCCCGTCGGTGGGCGCCACGATCAACACCATGCTGACCGCCGTATCCGCCACCGGCAACACCACCATCTACAACTGCGCCAAGGAGCCCCACATCGTGGATGTGGCCAACTTTCTCAACAGCATGGGCGCGCGCATCAAGGGCCCGGGCACGGACATCATCCGCGTGGCCGGCGGGCGGCCCCTCCGGGGCTCCACCTACGCCGTCATCCCCGACCAGATCGAAACCGGCACGCTGATGATCGCCGCGGCCGCCACCGGCGGCGACGTGACCATCAGCGGCGCCATCCCCACCCCCCTGGAGGCGCTGTCGGCGAAGCTGCTGGAGATGGGCGTCTACGTCAGCGAGGAGGACGACCGCATCCGCGTCCGCGCGGACGGCAACCTCCGCTCCGTCAACATCAAGACCCAGGTGTACCCAGGCTTTCCCACGGACCTGCAGCAGCCCATGACCTCGCTGCTGACCATCGCCAACGGCCAGTCCGTGGTCACGGAAACCATCTACGAGGCCCGCTTCAAGTACGTGGAGGAATTGCGCCGCATGGGCGCGAAGATCCGCATTCTGGACCGCACGGCCATTGTGGACGGCGTGGACCGGCTGATCGGCGCGCCCGTTTCGGCCACGGACCTTCGCGCCGGGGCGTCGATGGTGGTGGCGGGCCTTCTGGCGGAGGGCGCCACCGAAATTTCGGGCCTCCGGTACATCCTGCGCGGCTACGAGGACATTGACCTCAAGCTGCGCGCGCTGGGCGCCCGCATTGAGCGGATCGAGCGCCCGTCCCGGTACTAGGCTGCGGGAGGGATTGCCATGCGCTTTTACAAGATGCACGGGCTGGGCAACGACTATGTGTACCTCGACTGTTTCCGCCAGGCGCCGCCGGCGGACCCGGGCGCGCTGTCTGTGAAGATGGCGCGGCCACATTTTGGCGTCGGGTCGGACGGGCTGGTGCTGATGCTGCCCTCCGGCGTGGCCGACGCCCGGATGCGCATGTTCAACGCCGACGGCAGCGAGGGCGCCATGTGCGGCAACGCGCTCCGATGCGTCGCCAAATACCTGTACGATTCGGGCATCGCCCGAAAGGGCCGCCTGACGGTGGAGACCCTGGCCGGCATCCGGACGGCGGACGTTCTGGTGGAAAACGGCGTCGCCGTCGGCGCCCGGTGCGACATGGGCCGCGTTTTCTGGGACGAGCGGGACGTGACCGTCCGCGCCGCCGGGCGCGACTGGTCGCTGCGCCGGGTGGACGTGGGCTCAAAGCACGGGGTGGCGCTTCTGGACGCGCAGCCGGAGGACGCGCTGTTTTTTGAGGCGGGGCCGCTTCTCGAGCGGGCGGAGGCGTTCCCCGACCGCGCCAACATCGAATTTGTCACCCGCGAGGGCCCGGACGCGCTGCGCATGCGGGTGTGGGAGAAGGGCTCCGGCGAAACCCTGGCCTGCGGCACCGGCGCCACGGCGGCCTTTGTGGCCGCGTCGCTGAAGGGCTGGGCGGGGCGGCGCGCCACGGTGCAGCTCAGGGGCGGCGCGCTGGCCATCGAGTGGGGCGAAGGCGGACACGTGATCATGGAAGGCCCCGCGACCTTCGTCTTTTCCGGCGAATGGCCCGAGGACTGATACAAAAGGAGCGATCGGCATGGCGGACATTCTGGTGGTCGGAAGCCTGAACGTGGACCTCACCGTCAGCGTACCCCGGTTTTTGAAGCCCGGCGAAACCATGACCGGCACCAAATTTGCGGTGTTTACCGGCGGCAAGGGCGGAAACCAGGCGGTGGCCGCGGCCCGGCTGGGCGCGGACGTGGCCATGATCGGCTGCGTCGGCGACGACGCCAACGGTGAAATGTACAAGGCCGCGCTGGCGCGCGAGGGCGTCCGGCTGGAGGCCATATCCACCATTCCGGACGAAACCACCGGCGTGGCGGTGATCACCGTGGACGGGGCGGGGGAGAACACCATCGCCATCGTGCCCGGCGCCAACGCGCGGCTTTCGGTGGACGTGATCTCCGGTGCCGGGGCGATGTTCCGCGGCGCGAAGGCCTGCCTTTTGCAGCTGGAAACGCCGCTGCCCACCATTCAGCACGCGGCGGCGCTGGCCCGGGCGGCAAGCGTCCCCGTGATTCTGGACCCGGCGCCCGCGCCGGCAAAGCCGCTGCCCCGGGCCCTTGTCATGCTGTGCGACTACATCACGCCCAACGAAACCGAGCTGGGCCTTCTGACCGGCATGGCGGTTTCCACCGTCGAACAGGCGGCGGAGGCCGCGATGAAGCTGATCGCCCAGGGCGCGAAGGCGGTCATCAACAAGCGGGGCGCGGCGGGCGCGCTGCTGGTCACCCGCGAGGGCTACCGGCTCTACGAGGGCTACAGGGTCAAGGCGGTGGACACCACCGCCGCCGGCGACACCTTCAACGCCGCCCTGGCCGTGGGCCTGGCGATGAACCTGGCCGTGCCGGACGCCATCCGCCTGGCCAACGCGGCGGCCGCCCTTTCGGTGACGGGCATGGGCGCCCAGGCCGCAATGCCCTCCTTTGAGCGCGCCTCCGCGCTGGTGGACGGCCTGGAATACCCCGAGGGTTAGTCCGCCACCGCGATTTTTTCGATCTCCCGGAGCTTCGCGGGGCCGATGCCCTCCACATTCAGCAGCTCTTTGGGCGCCTCAAGGGCGCCCTTTTCGCGCACGAAGGCCTCGATGCGGGCCGCCAGCACCGGCCCGATGCCCGGAATCGACGCCAGAAGCGCCGCGTCCGCATGGTTGAGGCCGATCCGCGCCCGGCCCTCGCGCCACACGATGCCGCTGAGCGCCTTCGTGTCCATCCTCGGGTGCCGCACCGCCGCCCGGGGCAAGCCCCGGATCAGCAAAAGCGCCGCCATTAAGAGCATCAGCGGCAAAAGCCCCTTCGTCATCCGCCCCATCCCATCACCTTCCCCGCCATGCTAGCGCCTCCGCCCGCCGGACGCCAGCCGGAACGGAACGCCCGTTCACCCCAATCCCGCGCGCCGCGAGAAACCGAACATATGTTCATTTTTCTGTAAAATCCCGCGCGGCCCGCTGGCGGCCGCGGCCGGTTTGTGGTATAGTTGGGGAGGAATACCGGAAGGGGCGTGAATCGGGTGGCCGCTGACAAAAATTCGGAAAAGGGCAGCGTGTCCCGCAGGATGGGCGACGACCGCAAAAAGGCGCTGGAAGTGGCGCTCGGCAAGATAGAGAAGGACTTTGGCAAGGGCTCGGTGATGAAGCTGGGCGACGCCTCCGGCAAGATGCAGGTGGAGGTCATCCCCACCGGCTGCCTGCCGCTGGACTTCGCGCTGGGGGTGGGCGGGCTGCCCCGGGGCCGCATCATCGAGATCTACGGGCCGGAATCCTCGGGCAAGACCACGCTGGCGCTGCACGCGGTGGCCGAGGCCCAGAAGGCCGGCGGCACCGCCGCCTTCATTGACGCCGAGCACGCGCTGGACCCGGTGTACGCCCGGGCGCTGGGCGTGGACATCGACGAATTGTACATCGCCCAGCCGGACAACGGCGAGCAGGCGCTGGACATCTGCGAGGCGCTGGTGCGCTCCGGCGCCATCGACGTGGTGGTCATCGACTCGGTAGCCGCGCTGGTGCCCCGGGCCGAGATCGAGGGCGACATGGGCGACAGCCACGTGGGCCTTCAGGCGCGGCTGATGAGCCAGGCGCTGCGCAAGCTGGCCGGCGTCATTTCCAAGACCAACGCCATCGCCATCTTCATCAACCAGCTTCGGGAAAAGGTGGGCGTGGTCTACGGCAACCCCGAAACCACCACCGGCGGCAAGGCGCTGAAGTTCTACGCCTCCGTGCGCATCGACGTGCGCAAGAGCGAAGCCATCAAAAACGGCTCCGACGTCATCGGCAACCGCACCAAGATAAAGATCGTGAAAAACAAGGTCGCGCCGCCCTTCCGCACGGTGATCGTGGACATGCTCTTTGGCGAGGGCATCTCCCGCGAGGGCGCGCTGCTGGATATGGCGCTGGACCGCGGGCTGATCAAGAAGAGCGGCGCCTGGTTCTCCTACGAGGATCAGCGCATCGGCCAGGGCCGGGACAATACCCGCCGCTACCTCAAGGAGCACCCGGATCTCTACGCGGCGCTGACCGCGCAGCTGCGGGAGGCCTTTTCCGCCGGCGGCATCGCCGTCGAGCGCGACCCCGGCGCCGGGGACGAGGACGACGAGCCGCTGGACGACGACGAATGAAAAAAGCGCCGGAGGGCCCGGTTCCTCCGGCCTCCCCATCCGCAAAGGCATAAAGGCAGAGCGGGGGCGATCGCCTCCGCTCTGCCTTTTTATGGGCGAAAGATCATTCTTCCCCGCGGGGCTCTCCCGCGGGTGCGCCCGGCGTATCCTCCGTGGCCGCCAGAAGGGCCGCAACCTCCGCCGCCTCCAGCTTCCGGTAGTGGCCGGGGGCGAGGCCGGAAAGCGTGATGTTCATCACGCGGACGCGCTCAAGGGCGCGGACCCGGTAGCCCAGGGCCTCGCACATCCTGCGGATCTGGCGGTTGATGCCCTGCACCAGCACGATGCCGAAGGACCGGTCCCCGGTCCGCCAGGCGCGGCAGGGCAGCGTGACCCGGTCCAGGATGGGCACGCCCGCGGCCATGCGGGCCAGAAATTCGTCGGTCACGGCCCGATCCACCGTCACCCGGTACTCCTTTTCGTGCCCGCCCGAGGCCCGCAGGATGCGGTTGACGATGGCGCCGTCGCTGGTCAAAAGCAGCAGCCCGCTGGAATCCTTGTCCAGCCGCCCGATGGGAAACACCCGCTCCGGGTAGTTGAGGTAGTCGATCACGTTCATGGGCTCGCGCCGGTCGGTGGTGCACACCACCCCCGCGGGCTTGTAAAGCGCCAGGTACACCTTGGGCGCGCCGCCCTCAACGGTCCGCCCGTCCACCGCCACCCGCGCGCCCTCCGGCACCTGGTCTCCCAGCACCGCCACGCGGCCGTCGATGGTCACGCGGCCCGCCTCGATCAGCCTGTCCGCCTCGCGCCGGGAGCAGAACCCGCTGTCCGACAGCAGCCGGTTGATGCGCATGGCGGACAAATCTTGCTTTTTCATGAAATCTTTTCTCCGGTTCTATGGATAATCCGTAACATATATGATACAATAGCGGCTGAGAATACTCAAGAAGGCGTGGGGTCGAACGATGGATTTTACAAAGTACGCGCTCCGGCCGGGCGGTATCCTGCTGCCCCAGGGGGTGGACTACCGGAAGTGGGCGGTCATCGCCTGCGACCAGTTTACCTCGCAGCCCGAATACTGGGCGGACGTGGAAAAGCTGGTCGGAAGCGCGCCCTCCACGCTGAACATGATCTATCCGGAGGCCTGGCTCCACCAGGGAGACGCGCGCATCCCCCGGATCCACGAGGCCATGCGCCGGGCGCTCGAGGGGGTGCTCCAACCGGCCACGGAGGGCTTTGTGCTGGTGGAGCGGCAGGTGTCTACCGGCACGCGGCTGGGGCTTGTGGCCGCGGTGGACCTGGAAAAGTACGACTACCGGCGCGGCTCAAAGGCGCTGATCCGCCCCACGGAGGCCACCATTGCGGAGCGCATTCCACCCCGGATGAAGATCCGGCTGGCCGCGCCGCTGGAATCCCCCCATGTGCTCCTTCTGGTGGACGACCCGGAGAAGACCCTGCTGGAGCCGCTGCACGCGGCGCGCGCCGCGCTCCGGCCGCTGTACGACTTTGACCTGATGCTGGGCGGCGGCCGCGTGCGGGGCTGGGCGGTGGAGGGCGCGCCGCTGGAAAATACCGCCCGGGCGCTGGACGCGCTCCATGCCCGGTGCGACGGGCTGCTCTACGCGGTGGGCGACGGCAACCACTCGCTGGCCACCGCCCGGGCCTCGTGGGAGGCGATCAAGGCGCGGCTCTCCCCCGCCGAGCAGGCGGCCCACCCGGCCCGCTGGGCGCTCGTCGAAATCGGCAACCTCTTTGACCCGTCGCTGGTGTTCCGGCCCATCCACCGGGCGGTGTTCGGCGCAAACGGCGCGGATCTGACGCTGGATTTCATCATGTGGTGCCGCGCCCGCGGCGTGAACGTGGCCGCCTGCGACGAGGACGGCGCCCAGATGTACCTGCTGGACGCGCCCGTGCGGCTGGTCAACGCGCCGGATACGCCGCCGGTGCAGCTGATCCAGCCGTTTCTGGACGAATGGCTGGCCGCCCATCCGGAGGCGTCGGTGGACTATATCCACGGCCGGGAGGCGCTGGACGGCCTACGCGCCATGGGCGCGGCGGGCATCCGGCTGACCGCCATCGACAAATTCACGCTGTTCCCGGGCGTGCGCACCGGCGGCTCGCTGCCGCTGAAGAGCTTTTCCATGGGCGAGGCGCGGGACAAGCGGTATTATCTCGAATGCCGCGCGCTGGTATAATCCGCCGCGCCTGAAAGGGGCATGTATGGCCAAGGCAATCCTTAAAAAGACGCGGGAGGCGCGGGTCCGCTCCGGCCATCCGTGGGTGTTCGCCTCGGATGTGGAAAAGATCGAAGGCGATTTTACGCCCGGCGACGTGGTGGAGGTGTTCTCCGGAAAGGGCGCCTTCCAGGGGCGCGCCTTTTACAACCCCAAGTCCCAGATCGCCCTCCGGATGCTCACCCGGCACGACGAACCGGTGGACGAGGCCTTCTTTCGCCGCCGCGTGCGGGAGGCCGTGGCCTATCGCCGCCGCTTCGGCGATTTTGACAGCTGCCGGCTGATTTTTGCGGAGTCCGACTTTCTGCCCGCGCTGATCGTGGACAAGTTTTCCAACGTGCTGGCCGTGCAGTGCCTGTGCCTGGGCATGGAAAAATGGAAGGACCGGATCGTGCGCATCCTGGCGGAGGAGATTGCGCCCCGGGGCATCTACGAGCGGGACGACGTACCCGTCCGCCGGCTGGAGGGCATGGAGCAGGTGACGGGGCTTCTCTACGGCGAGGTGCCCGACCGCGTGGAAATGACCGAAAACGGCGTGCGCTACCTGGTGGATGTGAAGTTCGGCCAGAAGACCGGCTTTTTTCTGGACCAGAAGGAAAACCGCGCCGCCATCCGGCCGCTGGCGGAAGGCGCGCGGGTGCTGGACTGCTTCTGCCACAACGGTTCCTTCGCGCTGAACGCCGCAAAGTACGGCGCCGCGGACGTGCTGGGCGTGGACATCTCCGAGGAGGCGGTGGCCGTCGCCCGGGAAAACGCGCTTTTGAACCATCTTCCCGCCGCCGGGTTCGAGGCGGCCAACTGCTTTGACCTTCTGCGCGGGCTGTCGGACAAAAAGGAGCGCTTTGATCTGGTGATCCTCGATCCTCCCGCCTTCACCAAGACCCGCGCGGCCCTCGCCAGCGCGCTGCGCGGCTACAAGGAGATCAACCTGCGCGGCATGAAGCTGACCCGGCCCGGCGGCTTTCTCGTCACCTGCTCCTGCTCGCAGCACGTGTCGCCCCAGGCGTTTTCCGACATGATCAACGAGGCGGCGCGGGATTCCAAGACAAAGCTCCGGCTGGTGGAGAACCGCGGCCAGGCCCACGACCACCCGGTGCTGCCCCCCGCCCCGGAAACCCACTACCTGAAATGCCAGATCCTGCAGGTGATGGAATGATGGACGCCCCGGGCAAATCGGAAGGGCGCGCCGCCCGGAGAAAAGCCGCGCGGCGGGCCCGGAGAAAGCGCGCGCTGACAGCCCTGGCCGCGGTCATGATGGCCGCGGCGGGCTTTTTGCTGCTTTTCGGCGCGCTCGGGCCCCGGCCCGATCTTGCGGCCTCCGCCCCGGCCTCCGCCCCGACGCCCACGCCCGCCCCGACGCCCACGCCCGCCGCTACGCCAAGCCCCGCGCCCGTCACGCTGAGCGTGTCCGCCGCCGGGGATGTCACGCTGGGGGGCGACACCCGCGGGCGCACCCACGCGGCCTTTGCCGCGGCGTGGAAGAAAAACGGCGCGGACTACTTTTTTCAGAACGTGCGCGAGATTTTCGAGGGGGACGACCTGAGCATCGTCAACCTCGAAGGCCCGCTGACCCGCGCCACGCGACACCGGGAAAAGGAATTTGCCTTCAAGGGCGATCCGGCCTACGCGCAGATTCTGGTTTCCGGTTCGGTGGAGGCGGCCAACCTGGCCAACAACCACGCCAAGGACTACTACGACAAGGGCCTCAACGACACCGCCGACGCGCTGAAAAAGGCCGGGGTCACGCCCTTTGGCTGGGGCAACAGCCAGGTGCTGGAAATCAAGGGCGTCAAGGTGGGGCTCGCCGGGTTCGGCGTGTGGTACATCTCCGCGAGTCAGCTGAAAAAGCAGGTCGCCGCGCTGAAGGCGCAGTGCGACCTGGTGATCGTCTCCATCCACGGCGGCGAGGAGGGCGAGGGCCGCGCCACCAAGGCCCAGAAAAGCTACGCCCGCGCCGCGGTGAACGGCGGCGCCCTGCTGGTGCTGGGGCACCACCCCCACGTGGTGGGGGGCATCGAGGTGTACAAGGGCGCGGTGATCGCCTACAGCCTGGGCAACTTCTGCTTCGGCGGCAACCTGAACCCGTCGGACAAGGACACCTTCATCCTCCGGCAGACATTCACCGTCGGCGCGGAGGGCATCGTCCCCGCGGAGACCCTCGTCATCCCCTGCGCCATCTCCGGCAGCAAAAAGAAGAACGACTACCAGCCCGCGCCCCTCGCCGGCGACGACGCGGAGCGCGTGCTGGGCCGCGTCGAAAAGCTGTCCAGGGGCTTTGATGCCCCCGTGGACCTCACCGCCTCCCGCGCGCGTCTGGCGGGGTGAGGGCAGCGCCCCGCTACGACTTGCCGATGCGCGCGGCCATCACGGTGATGTCGTCCCGGGCCTGGCCCTGGCGCTCGAGGGCGAGGTTTGTCAGCGATTCGCACAGCGACTGGGGCGGCTTAACGGCGCACTCCAGGATGGCCCGCTCGAGGAAGGCGCGCTCGCCCTCCCGGGAGGCGTCGTAGAGCCCGTCGGTCATCATGACGAGGGTGTCCCCCGGCTGCAGCCGGAGGGTCGTCCCCGCGGGCCGGACCCCCTCCAAAATGCCCATGGGCAGCCGCCCGCCCTCCACCCGCGTCAGCGCGCCGCGGCGCACGAGAAAGCTGTCGCAGCCGCCCAGCTTGGAAAAGGCGGCGGTGCAGGCGTTGAGATCCAGCACGCACAGATCCACCGTGGCAAACATGTCGTCGCCGCCCAGCAGCATCAGAAGCTGGTTCACCGAATCAAAGGCCAGCGCGTGCTCCACCTCCGCCGCGAGAAAGCGGCGGATCAGCCGCACGGCGGCGCGGCTCTCCCGGGCCGCCTGGGCGCCGGTGCCCATGCCGTCGGACAGCATCAGAAGCACGCGGCCGCTGGGAAGGCCCGCCGCCAGGTGGCTGTCGCCGGAGGGCTGGGTGCTCTCCTTCGCGCGGCTGACGAAGCCCACCATGGCGGTGTAGCGCGGCGCCTGGAAAAAGCTGATCTCGCCGGAGAGCCCTCCCTCCGGCAGCGCGGGCGCCCTGAGCGGCACGCCCAGTTCGGCGGTGAGCCGCGTGGCCGCGCGATGCGCCTCCTCCGGGCGCCACACGCCGTCGCGCTTGACCGCGGTGATGGTGACGAGGTCCCCCGCCGCGGCGCGCAGCGCCAGCACCTCCCGGGTCTTAATGTCCTCCCGGTCAAGGGCCGCCACCGCCTGGCGGGACAGGTGCGCGTCCACCTTGACCGGCGCGGCCAGCGCGCCCCCCGCGCGCTGCAGCAGCGACTCCGCCTGCCGGAACTGCTTTCCCAACAGCGCCGATGCCTGCCCCCGCGCCCCGGCGCTGCGGCGGCGCTCGCCGAACTCCCGCAAAAGCGGCCCCAGCCGCTGCGGAATCTGCTGCGCGCGGCGGCACCCGCGGGCCACCTCCGGCGGCAGGTCGTCCCGCTCGCTCAATGCCTCTCCCGCCGCGCTGCGGCGCACCAGATCGCACATCATCCGCCCGGCGCGGGCGTCGCCGCCGTCCCAGCAGGCGGCGCTCATGGCACAGCCGCGGCACAGCCGAGCGCGCATTTTTCCGATCACCTGGCGCTCGTCCGGGCCCTCGTACGGGGCTTCGTATCCGCCGGCCATTTCGCCAAACACGGCGCTCAGCGCCCGCAGGCGCCTCCGCGCGTCGCCCAGCAGCCGCGCGGCCAGCCGCTCCGGGTCGTGTCCGCTCTCGGCGCGGGAAAACCAGGCCCAGGCCTTATTAAGCAGCGCGGGGGGCAAAAGACAGTACACGAGCCCCGCCGCGAAGGCCTGCACCGGGTGCAACGCGCCGTAGCTCTCGCCCATGCCGTAGATGAGGGTTACGGTGTTGGTCAGCGCGAAGGCCAGCGCCGCCGCCCAGCGGCCCAGCCCCCCGGCCGCGCCGGCGGTCAGCGCGCAAAGGCCCAGCGCCGCGCCGATGAACGGATCGCCGCCGGAAAAGGACAGCGCCGCGCCGAACAGAAGCCCGGCCGCCGCGCCCGGACCCGCACCCAGCGACGACGCGACGAGGCACAATACCCCCGCCGCCGCCGGCGCGATCACCGGGCCCGCCACCGGAATCGAGCGCACGCCCATCAGCGCCAGGCCCGATACCAGCATCAGCGCGATCTGCTCGTCGCGCATCAGGTGGTCGCGGGCGGCGCGCACCGTCACGGCGCTCAAAAGCACCGGTGCCACCGAGGCGGCGATCACCGCGTTGGCGGAGGCCATCATCACGTTGTAGGGCAATCCCTGGGACGCGGCCAGCGCCGGAACCAGCGTGGCGATGCCCGCGATCAGCGCGGTCTGCGCATCCCTGCCGCCCAGAAAGCCGTCCCGCCCCGCCCCGGGCCTCGCGCGCGCGGGCAGAAACGCCACCGCCCGGGTCAGCGCCTGGGCAATGGCGCAGCCCAGCAGCGGCGTCAGCATCAGAAACCCCAGCGACGGGTTCAACCCCATCAGGCAGCCGATCCAAAGCGCCCAGGCCGGCGTGCCCGCGGCCAGGCCCGCCGCCATCATCGCGATGGCGAAGGGCGACTGGTCGGTGAGCAGCGTCGCGCGGGTCAGAAGCAGCATCAAAACCGACCAGGGCGCCTGCCGGGCGACCGCCAGCGCGCCGGCCGGGCGCGCCGCGCGCACTTCTTCACGCAGCATGTCCATTCCTCCGTAACCCGGGCGGGGCGCGCCGGGGTTTCCCGCGGCGGCGCTTTTCCCCGCGCGCTCAATGGGTACGCGTCCCGAGGACGCGGCTTTTTATATGCGCGCGCCGGCGCGGATATGCGCGGAATGCGGCGCTGCCAAAAAATAATGGCGGGCCGCGCTTTTGCGTCCGGGGCGCTTTTTTTGCGGCGAAATCCGGCCTCGGCCCGGGTTTTTTCGGCAATTCTGCAATTGTTACAATGTGAATTATTCATGGCGCGGGCCGTCGCGGTTGACAGAACGCGCGGGCGCGTGCTATCATGTTGGACAATACGATAGAGGCGCAGTGACAAAAAGTACCCGGCGGAGAAGGTATTCCGTGAACCCGGGGAAAGGATAAGCTGCCGAAACGGCCGGGCAGACGTGCCCATCCGTTGGTCCGCACGTGAAAATCCTGCGGACTCCCGCCCGCTCCGGGCGGAGGCGCTGTCGGTGAAGGCCAGAGAGGGCTGCATCGATGGATGCGGCCCTTGTTGTTTCTGGGGCCCGCGCAAATCCAAATTGGGAAAAGGGGTGCAATTTATCGTGAAGAGGGTTCTTGCCATTGTCCTGGCGCTGATGACCGCGCTCATGCTGATGCCGGCCGTCGGCATGGCGGAGGCGGACAACGCCAACACGCTGGTGCTGTTCCTGATCGACGATCCGGAGACGCTGGACGGCCAGCTGACCACCGACTCCTACACCATCGCCCTCAACTGCTTTGACCGCCTGATCGAGTGCGAAACCAACGACGCGGGCGAAGCCGTGCTGGTGCCGGGCCTGGCCAAGAGCTGGGACGTGTCCGACGACGGCCTGACCTACACCTTCCACCTGCAGGAGGGCGTCAAGTTCCAAAACGGCGCGGACTTCACCGCCGACGACGTGGTGTACACCGTCAACCGAATGATGAACCCCAAGACGCTGGCCAAGAACACCGACTTTATGGACATGATCAAGGGCGCCAAGGCGTTCTACGAGGACACCACCGGCACGATCACTTCCGTCGAGGGCGTGGTGGCGGTGGATGACTACACCGTGGAAATCACGCTGGAAAACCCCTTCGGCTCCTTCCTGGCCAACATCGCCACCCCCGGCTGCGCGATCTACGACCGCGAGACCACCGAGGAAGCCGGCGACCAGTTTGGCGTAGACCCGGCCAAGTGCATCGGCACCGGCCCCTTCCAGGTGGTGGGCTGGGAGCGCGGCGCGTCCGTGACGCTCAAAACCAACCCCGACTACTTCAAGGGCGCCTCCAAGCTGGACGGCATCACCTTCATGATCGTGCCCGACGAGGACACCCAGCGCATGATGTTCGAAACCGGCCAGGTGGACGTGTTCAACTTTGAATACGGCCCCAGCCAGCTCAACTACTTCCTCACCACCGGCGACTACAAGGACCACATCGTGTCCGGCATGCGCGCCGGCACCTACTACTACCTGTTCAACGAGTCCATCGAGCCGCTTAACGACCCGAAGGTGCGCCAAGCGCTGTTCATGGCCATCGACCGCCAGGCGATTTTGGACGCCCTGTATAACGGCAAGGGCAAAGTGGCCAACACCTTCGTGCCCGAGGGCGTGCTGGGCCACAACCCCGACGCGCCGGAGATCGTCTACGATCCCGAAGTCGCCAAGGCGCTTCTGGCCGAGGCCGGCTACCCGGACGGGTTTGACCTGGAGGTCGCCCAGTTTGCGGACAGCTCCTCCGCGCTCCAGGTGAACGAAATCGTGCAGAGCTACCTTTCGCAGATCGGCGTCAACGTGAGCATCAACATGATGGACGACGCCACCTTCTACGGCCTGCGCGCCGAGGGCAAGTTGCCCAGCTACTACCAGTCCTGGTCGGCGGACTTCAACGATCCGGACAACTTCCTCTACACCTTCTTCTCCGAAAAGAACTCCGTCACCCGCTCCTCCAACTACGCCAACCAGGACGTGTGGAAGATGCTGGAGGAGGCCCGCGTGATGGTGGACCAGGAGGCGCGCCTCAAAAAGTACCAGGAGGCCGAGAGCATCATCGTCGGCACCGACTACGCCATTTTGCCGATGTACCAGCTGGAGCACCTGTTCTGCCTGAATCCCAGGGTTCAGAACTTCAAGGTGGCCTGGAACGGTTGGAACGACCAGAGCTTCTACTCCGTCGAAATCGTCAACCCGTAGCGTGCGCGCCGGGCCGGCCGCGGTTTTCGCGGCCGGCCCCTTCCGCCGCACCCAACACACGAAAGCGAGATTTGGCCGATGGGCAAGTACATACTCCGGCGCATCCTGATCACCATTCCGGTTCTGATCGGCATGGTGTTCGTCATCTTTTTCATGCTCAACGTGGTGGCGGGCGACCCGGTCACGATCATGATGAAGGAAAAGATCAAGCCGGACGTGATCGAAACCCTCCGCAAGTCCATGCACCTGGACGATCCGTTTCTGGTGCGCTTCGGCCGCTACGTG
>JARKQG010000066.1 GCA_029974035.1 Eubacteriales bacterium
ATCGGCCTTCCCGTCCCGGCATTTGGCGCTGCCGAAAAGCCCGACCCATCCACACGCTGCCCAAAAGATCCGCGTTCCTCAGACCCTTAGGGTGTAGTGCGAATGAGGCGGCGAAGGCGATTACTTCTTGGGTCTCTTCGCTCCGTAGAGGGAACGGCTCTGCATGCGCTTGGCAACGCCCGCCGCATCCAGCGCGCCGCGGATGATGTGGTAGCGCACGCCCGGCAGGTCGCGCACCTTGCCGCCGCGGATCAGCACAACCGAGTGCTCCTGCAGGTTGTGGCCGATGCCGGGGATGTAGCACGTGCCTTCGATCTGGTTGGTCAGGCGCACGCGCGCAATTTTGCGCAGCGCCGAATTGGGCTTCTTGGGCGTGAGCGTCTTGACCGACAGGCAGACGCCGCGCTTCTGCGGGCATTTCTCCAGAATCGGAGAACCAGACTTGACAATAACCTTTTCCCTGCCTTTACGGATCAACTGGTTGATCGTGGGCATGGAAGCACCTCCTTGATTCAATGGGTGGTTCTATTCAATGCGACGCAACCCTCGTCACACGATAGCCTTTTTGATTCCGGCGGCCGCGGTGGGCACCTCGACGCCGGCAGCCTCGCCCAACGCCTTCATCGAGTCGATTTCGACGACGGGCAGACCCTTCTGTCTTGCGAGTTCGACAACCTTCTTGGTGACCAGGATGTCCGCGTCCAGCGCCACAAACGCCATCGAGATCTCGTCGGCCTCGATGGCCTTGACCAGCCTTTTCGAGCCGACCACCCTGTCGCCGCGGCGAAGCTTCTCCAGCATATGCGCATACCTCCCCCGGTCCCGAACCCAATTAGGATAGCATTATGTCCCTTGTTTGTCAAATGAAATCTTGTAAACGCTGGGTTATGACATGTTTCGCGGCTTCGCCTTCCACTTTGGGCGCGGGCCCGAAACCGGGCCCGCGCCCAAAGCTCAGGAGCGCTGTCGGGAACTCAGTACGCCTCGTGGATTTCCACGTTCTTGTATCGCCTCATGCCGGTGCCCGCCGGGATGATCTTGCCGATGATGACGTTCTCCTTGAGGCCCAGCAGCGGATCGTTCTTGCCCTTGATGGCCGCCTCGGTCAGCACGCGGGTGGTCTCCTGGAAGGACGCGGCGGACAGGAAGGAATCCGTGGCGAGGGAGGCCTTGGTGATGCCCAGCAGCACGCGCTTGGCGGTGGCGGGGCGGCCGCCGCGAAGGATCGTGGCCTCGTTCTCCTGCTCAAACTTGAAGATGTCCACCAGCGCGCCGGGCAGAAGCTCGGTATCGTTGGCGTCGTCCACCTTCACCTTGCGCAGCATCTGCCGCACGATGACCTCGATGTGCTTGTCGGCGATTTCGACGCCCTGGCGGCGGTAGACCGACTGCACTTCCTTCACCTGGTATTCCTGCACGGCCTTGACGCCCAGGATGCGCAGAAGGTCGTGGGGGTTGACGGAGCCTTCGATCAGCTCGTCGCCCGCGTTCACGCGGTCGCCCTCCTGCACCTTGAGCTTGGAGCCGTAGTTGAGCGGGTAGCGCTTGACCTCGTGATCGTCCGATGTGATGACCAGCTCGCGCCGCTTCTTGTTGTCGGTGCTGAGGGATACCACGCCGGAGATCTCCGCCAGCGTCGCCTCGCGCTTGGGCTTTCTGGCCTCGAAAAGCTCCTCCACGCGGGGAAGACCCTGGGTGATGTCGTCGCCGGTGGCGACGCCGCCGGTGTGGAAGGTGCGCATCGTCAGCTGCGTGCCGGGCTCGCCGATGGACTGGGCCGCGATGATGCCCACGGCCTCGCCCACATCCACCAGCTTGCCGTTGGCCATGTTGGCGCCGTAGCAGCGGGCGCACACGCCGTGCTCGTTGCGGCAGGTGAGCACCGAGCGGACGTTCATTTCCTTGATGCCGGCGTTCACGATTTTTTGCGCCACGTCGTGGGTGATCAACTCGTTGAGGTGCACCAGCACCTCGCCGGTGGCGGGGTCGGTCACGTCCTCGGCGGCCACGCGGCCGCGGATGCGGTCCTGGAATGCCTCGATGTTCTCGCCGTCGGCCACGATGTCCTGCACCGTCAAACCGCGGACGCGCTCGCCCTTGGTTTCAAAGCAGTCCACCTCGCGCACGATGATGTCCTGGGAAACGTCCACCAGGCGGCGGGTCATGTAGCCCGAGTCGGCGGTTCGCAGCGCGGTGTCGGCCAGTGACTTGCGGGAGCCGTGGGAGGAGATGAAGAACTCCAGCACCGTCAGCCCCTCGCGGAAGTTGGCGCGGATGGGCAGCTCGATGATCTTGCCCGAGGGCGAGGCCATCAGGCCGCGCATGCCAGCCAGCTGGCGGATCTGGTTGACGGAGCCGCGGGCGCCGGACTGGGCCATCATGTTGATGGGGTTGAACTTGTCCAGCGACTTCATGACCTCCTTGGTCACGTCGTTGGTCGCCTTCTCCCAGATGCCGATGACGGAGGTATAGCGCTCGTTTTCGGACAGGCGGCCGCGCTTGAATTCGCGCTCGATGCGGTGCACCTGGTCCTCGGCGTCGCGCAGGATTTCGTATTTCTTTTCGGGCACCACGATGTCGGCCACCGAAACCGTGACCGCGCCGCGGGTGGAGTATTTGAAGCCCAGCGCCTTGATCTTGTCCAGCATCTGCGCGGTGACGGTGACGCCGTGGGTGCGGTAGCAGGCGTCGACGATCCGGCCCAACTGCTTTTTGTCCACCTCGGTGTCGATCTCCAGCTTGAACATGTCCTCGACGGTGTCGCGCGCCACGGTGCCCATGTCCTGGGGAACGGCCTCGTTGAAGATCACGCGGCCGATGGTGGTCTCGACGATGCGGTACTCGTCACGGCCGTCGATAACCCGCTTCAGCCGGATGCGGCACTTGGCCTGCAGCGACAGCTCGCCCGTCTGGTAGGCCATCAGCGCCTCGTCGACGTCGGTAAAGATCTTGCCCTCACCCTTGGCGCCCTCGCGGATCTGGGTCAGGTAGTAGCAGCCCATGACCATGTCCTGGGTGGGCGACACCACGGGCTTGCCGTCCTGGGGCTTTAAGATGTTGTTGGCCGACAGCATCAGGAAGCGGGCCTCGGCCTGGGCTTCCATGGACAGCGGCACGTGCACGGCCATCTGATCGCCGTCAAAGTCGGCGTTGAAGGCGGTGCACACCAGCGGGTGGACCTTCAGCGCCTTGCCCTCCACCAGCACCGGCTCAAAGGCCTGGATGCCCAGGCGGTGCAGCGTGGGCGCGCGGTTGAGGAGCACCGGATGGTCGCGGATGACCTCCTCCAGCACGTCCCACACCTCGGGCTTGAGGCGCTCGACGGCTCGTTTGGCGGTCTTGACGTTGACGGCGGAGCCCTGGTTGACCAGCCGCTCGATGACAAAGGGCTTGAAAAGCTCCAGCGCCATCTCCTTGGGCAGGCCGCACTGGTACAGCTGCAGCGTGGGGCCGACCACGATGACCGAACGGCCGGAGTAGTCTACGCGCTTGCCCAGAAGGTTCTGGCGGAAGCGGCCCTGCTTGCCGCGCAGCAGGTCGGAGAGGCTCTTGAGCTGGCGCCCGCCGGCGCCGGTGACCGCGCGGCCGCGCCGGCCGTTGTCGATCAGCGCGTCCACGGCCTCCTGCAGCATGCGCTTTTCGTTGCGCACGATGATGTCCGGCGCGCCCATCTCCAGCATCCGCTTCAGGCGGTTGTTGCGGTTGATGACGCGGCGGTACAGGTCGTTGAGGTCGGCGGTGGCAAAGCGGCCGCCGTCCAGCTGCACCATGGGGCGAAGCTCGGGCGGAATAACGGGCACCACGTCCAGAATCATCCACTCGGGCTTGTTGCCGCTCTGGCGGAACGCCTCGACGACTTCCAGCTGCTTGACGACGCGGGCGCGCTTCTGGCCCTCGGTCTCGCGGCCGGATTCCTTTTTGGTCAGCTCGTTGATCTCCTCGCGCAGGGTAACCGACAGCTCGTCCAGGTTGAGCTCGCGCAGAAGCTCCCGAATGGCTTCGGCGCCGATGCCCACGCGGAAGGCGTCGGGGCCGTACTCGGCCAGCTTGCGCTGGTATTCGGCCTCGTTGAGCAGCTGGTTCTTTTCAAGGGTGGTCTCGCCCTTGTCCAGCACGATGTAGCTGGCGAAGTACAGCACCTGCTCGAGGGCGCGGGGGGAAATCGAAAGCAGCATGCCCATCCGGCTGGGGATGCCCTTGAAGTACCAGATGTGGCTCACCGGCGCGGCCAGCTCAATGTGGCCCATGCGCTCGCGCCGCACCTTGGCCTTGGTGACCTCCACGCCGCACTTGTCGCAGATGACGCCCTTGAAGCGGGTGCGCTTGTATTTTCCGCAGTTGCACTCCCAGTCCTTGGTGGGCCCGAAGATGCGCTCGCAGAACAGGCCGTCCCGCTCGGGCTTCAGCGTGCGGTAGTTGATGGTTTCGGCCTTTTCGACCTCGCCGTGGGACCACTCGCGAATTTTTTCGGGGGACGCCAGGCCGATCTGGATGGAATCGAGATTCGTCAGATTAAACAAGGAATTTTACCTCCTTTTTCCTCGAAGCACGGTCGGGCCGGGTTTAGAAGTCGTCGTCCAGCAGGTCGTCGTCCAGCGCCAGGTCGTCGAAGTCGAAGTTCTCGGCTTCGATCTCCTCCTCGCCGAAGGACTCTTCCGGCGTGATGACCACTTCCTCCTTGGCTTCCGGCTCGTTCAGGCTCTCGTCCTCCAGCTCGCGGATGGCGATTTCCTGCTTGTTCTCGCCCAGCACCTTGATGTCCAGCGACAGCGACTGCAGTTCCTTGATGAGCACCTTGAAGGCCTCGGGGATGCCGGGTTCGGGGATGTTCTCGCCCTTGACGATGGCCTCGTAGGTTTTGACGCGGCCGATCACGTCGTCGGACTTCACGGTCAGGATTTCCTGCAGCACGCGGCTGGCGCCGTAGGCCTCAAGGGCCCAGACCTCCATTTCGCCGAAGCGCTGGCCGCCGAACTGCGCCTTGCCGCCCAGCGGCTGCTGCGTGACCAGCGAGTAGGGGCCGGTGGAGCGGGCGTGGATCTTGTCGTCCACTAGGTGGTGGAGCTTGAGCATGTACATGTAGCCGACGGTGACGGGGTTGTCAAACCGGTCGCCGGTGCGGCCGTCGTACACCCACAGCTTGCCCTCGGGCCCGATGCCGCACTTGGAGAACTGGATGGCGGGCCTGCTGTCCCGGTCAAAGAGCGGGTCCTCCGCCAGATGGCCGGCAGCCGCGAGGCATTTCTGGATGTCGTCCTCCCGGGCGCCGTCAAATACGGGCGTGGCCACGTGCCAGCCCAGTGCCCTGGCGGCCAGGCCCAGGTGAACCTCCAGCACCTGGCCGATGTTCATGCGGCTGGGCACGCCCAGCGGGTTCAGCACGATCTCCAGCGGCGTGCCGTCGGGCAGGAAGGGCATGTCCTCCTCGGGGAGGATTCTCGACACGACGCCCTTGTTGCCGTGGCGGCCGGCCATCTTGTCCCCCACGGAGATCTTGCGCTTCTGGGCGATGTAGACGCGGACCATCTGGTTGACGCCGGGCGAAAGCTCGTCGCGGTTCTCGCGGGTGAACACCTTCACGTCCACGATGATGCCAAATTCGCCGTGGGGCACGCGCAGGGATGTGTCGCGCACCTCGCGGGCCTTGTCGCCGAAGATGGCGCGCAGGAGGCGCTCCTCGGCGGTCAGCTCGGTTTCGCCCTTGGGCGTGACCTTGCCCACGAGAATGTCGTTGGCGCGCACCTCCGCGCCGATGCGGATGATGCCGCGCTCGTCGAGGTCGCGCAGCGCGTCCTCGCCGACGCCGGGGATGTCCCTGGTGATCTCCTCGGGCCCCAGCTTGGTGTCGCGGGCCTCGGACTCGTACTCCTCGATGTGGATGGAGGTGTACACGTCGTCCTTGACCAGCTTTTCGCTGATCAGGATGGCGTCCTCGTAGTTGTAGCCCTCCCAGGTCATGAAGCCGATCAGCACGTTCCGGCCCAGCGCGATTTCGCCCTCGTCGGTGGAGGGGCCGTCCGCGATGACGGTGCCCCTGGAGACGATCTCGCCCTCTCGGACGATCGGGTGCTGGTTGATGCAGGTGCCCTGGTTGGAGCGGGCGAACTTTGACAGCCGGTAGCTGTGCTCGGGGCCGCCGTCCTGGGGACGGATGACCACCTCGCCGGCGGTGACGCGCTTCACCTCGCCGTCCTCCTTGGCGAGGGTGACCACGCCGGAATCGCAGGCGGCCTTGTACTCGATGCCGGTGCCCACGATGGGCGCCTGGGGCACCAGCAGCGGCACCGCCTGGCGCTGCATGTTGGAGCCCATCAGCGCGCGGTTGGCGTCGTCGTTCTCCAGGAAGGGGATCATGCCGGTGGCGACGGAGATCAGCTGGCGGGGGCTGACGTCGATGAAGTCCACCTGCCCGCGGTCGACCTCGATGATCTCCTCGCGGCGGCGCACGGTGACGCGCTCCTTGATGAAGGCGCCGTTCTCGTCCAGCATTTCGTTGGCCTGGGCGATGACGTACTGGTCCTCCTCGTCGGCGGTCATGTAGATGATCTCGTCGGTGGCGCGGCCGGTCTCCCGGTCGATGCGCCGGTAGGGGGCCTCGATAAAGCCGTACTCGTTGATCCGCGCGTAGGTGGCCAGCGAGCCGATCAGGCCGATGTTGGGGCCTTCAGGGGTCTCGATGGGGCAGATGCGCGCGTAGTGGGAGTAGTGCACGTCGCGCACGGCGAAGCTGGCGCGGTCGCGGTTGAGGCCGCCGGGGCCCAGCGCCGACAGGCGGCGCTTGTGGGTCAGCTCGGCCAGCGGGTTGGGCTGGTCCATGAACTGCGACAGCTGGGAGCTGCCGAAAAATTCCTTGATGGCCGCGGACACCGGGCGGATGTTGATCAGATCCTGGGGGCGCACCTTGTCCAGGTCCTGGATCGCCATGCGCTCCTTGACCACGCGCTCGAGGCGGGAAAGGCCCACGCGGATCTGGTTTTGCAAAAGCTCGCCCACCGAGCGCAGGCGGCGGTTGCCCAGGTGGTCGATGTCGTCGATCTCCCCCACGCCGTGGAACAGGCCCACCTGATGGCTGGCGGAGGCCACGATGTCATCCACCAGGATGTACTTGGGGATCAGCCGGCCAAGGTTGTCCTTGAGCAGCTGGTTGAAGGGCAGGCCGTCGGCCCGGGCCGTCTGGCACAGCTCCAGCAGCACCGGCAGGTGCACGCGCTCGTGCATGCGCACCGCCGCCTGGTCATACTGTCTGTACAGCTCGGGGTCGTAGTCGCGCATGAAGGCTTCAAAGTCCACGAAGTTGTTGCCGATCACCTTCAGCGCGCGGCCCTCGGCGGTGCGGATCATCACGGCGTTGACGCCGGCGTCCTGGATGTCCAGCGCCTTTTCGCGGGAGATCACGCCGTCTTTTTCCACCAGGATCTCGCCGGTGTAGGGATGGGTGATGTCCTCCGCCGCCTCGAGGCCCGTGATGCGCCGCGCAATGGCCAGTTTTTTGTTGAACTTGTAGCGGCCCACCCGCGCCAGGTCGTAGCGTTTGGGGTCGAAAAACAGCGAATTGATGAGGTTGGTGGCCGAATCCACGGACGGCGGCTCGCCCGGGCGAAGCTTGTTGTAGATCTCGATGAGCGCCTGCTCGCGGCGGGACTTGGCGCGGCCCTCGCGGTCCTCGGCGGAGGCGTCGCGGGCGATGGTGGCGGAAACGCGCTCGTCGTCGCCCAGCATGTCCATCAAAACCGAGTCGCTCTCGTAGCCCAGCGCCCGCAGAAGCACCGTGATGGGCAGCTTCCGCGCCCGGTCGATGCGGGCGTAGATGACGCCGTTGGAATCGGTTTCATACTCGATCCACGCGCCCCGGTTGGGGATCATCGTGCAGGAAAACAGGTTGGAGCCGGACTTGTCGATGCTCTTGGCGTAGTAGACGCCCGGCGAGCGGACCAGCTGCGACACGATGACGCGCTCCGCGCCGTTGATGATGAAGGTGCCGTGCTCGGTCATCAGCGGGAAGTCGCCCATGAAGACTTCGCTTTCCTTGATTTCGTGGGTCTCCGTATTGGTGAGCCGGACGGTCACCTTCAGCGGCGCGGCATAGGTGGCGTCGCGCTCCTTGCATTTTTCAACGGTATACTTTGGGGTATCGTCCAAAGAGTAGTCGACAAATTCCAGGATCAGGCTTTCGGAATAGTCGGTGATCGGGGAGACGTCCCTGAGCACTTCGCGAAGGTCCTCCTTCAGGAAGTGCTGGTAGGAATTCTTCTGAATCTCGATCAGGTCTGGCACCGGCAGCGATTCCTCGATGCGGGCGAAGGTCATGCGTGTGCGCCTGCCCATCTGCACCTCGTGCTCGTTGCAAATCCGCGCCATGTTTCCCATGTGAGGTCACCACTCCTTTTCTACGGTCGAACAGGTTCGCGGCC
>JARKQG010000077.1 GCA_029974035.1 Eubacteriales bacterium
TTGCTGGCGGCGCTTCCCGGGGCGCACGCTGAAGGGGGGAGCAGGCTGAGGCTTGTGGCGACGACCACCATGCTGGCGGACCTGGCGCGTCAGATCGGCGGCGAACACGTGAGCGTCTCGGGGCTGATGGGACCGGGCATCGACCCGCACCTGTATCAGGCCAGCGCGGGGGACGTGACGCTTTTGCAGGGCGCGGACGTCGTGCTCTACAACGGCCTGCACCTGGAGGGCAAGATGGGCGAGCTCTTCGAGGCGCTGGGCCGGCAGGGGCGGGCGGTTCTGTGCGTTGCGGACGGCCTGGATGAGGGAAAGCTCCTGGGTTGGGAGGCGGATTCCTCCATCCACGACCCGCACGTCTGGTTTGACGTCGGCCTCTGGACGGACGCCGCACAGGCGGTGGCGGACGGCCTCGGCGCGCTGGACCCGGAGAACGCCGCCGATTATGCCGCCTCTCTCGAAGCCTACCGGTTAGAGCTGACGGAATTGGACGCCTATGTCCGCGCCCGGGCCGGGGAACTGTCCGAAGCGCAGCGGGTGCTGGTCACCGCCCACGACGCCTTCCAGTACTTTGGCCGCGCCTACGGCTTTGAGGTCAAGGGGCTGCAGGGCATTTCCACCGACGCGGAGGCGGGCACGGCGGACGTGAGCGCACTGGCGGATTTCATCGTGGAGCGCGGGATCAAGGCGATCTTCTTGGAGTCGTCGGTGCCGACCAAGACCATTGAGGCGCTTCAGGCGGCGGTTTCCGCCCGGGGCTTTGACGTGGCCATCGGCGGCCAGCTCTATTCGGATTCGCTGGGGGACGCGGCCTCCGGGCACGATACCTACATCGCCACCGTGGCCGCCAACATCGACACCATTGTAGACGCATTGAAATGAGGAGGGTACAGCCATGAACGCGCGGCGGACGGAATACGCGGTGCGGGTGGAGGACCTGACCGTGGCCTACGGCGCAAAGCCGGTGCTGTGGGACGTGGATCTTATGATCCCCGCGGGCAGGCTGACGGCCATTGTCGGCCCCAACGGCGCGGGCAAGACCACGCTCATCAAGGCCATTTTGGGACTTTTGCCCACGGTGTCCGGCACGGTGCGCTTTTTGCCGGAAGCGGACGCCCGCCCCCGCGCGGGACGGATCGCCTACGTGCCCCAGAGCGGCAGCGTGGACTGGGATTTTCCGGCCACCGCGCTGGACGTGGTGCTGATGGGCCGCTACGGGCACCTGGGCTGGGTTCGGCGCCCGCGCCGCGGGGATGTCGCCATTGCGAAGGAAACGCTGGACAAGGTGGGCATGGCGGACTATGCCGCCAGGCAGATCAGCCAGCTTTCCGGCGGGCAGCAGCAGCGGGTATTTCTCGCCCGGGCGCTCGCGCAGCGGGCGGAGATGTATTTCATGGACGAGCCCTTCAAGGGCGTGGACGCGCGGACGGAGCGGGCCATCGTGACGCTTTTGAAGGAGCTCCGGGCGCAGGACAAGACCGTGGTGGTGGTGCACCACGATTTGCAGACGGTGACCGAATACTTTGACTGGGTGACGCTCATCAACGTGCAGGTGGTGGCCTCCGGGCCGGTGGACGAAGCCTTCACCGACGAAAACCTGCGCAGGACGTACCGCAGCACGGGAACGCTGCTCAAGGGGGCGGTGTGATATGGAAAGCCTGTGGTCGCTTCTTTCCGACTACACCTTTCAGGTGGTGGCGCTGGGCTCGGCGCTCATGGGCGTCATCTCCGGCGTCATGGGCAGCTTCGCGGTGCTGAGAAAGCAGAGCCTTCTGGGGGACGGCGTATCCCACGCGGCGCTGCCGGGGGTGGTAACGGCCTTTCTGCTGACGGGCAGCAAGCAGACGGAGGTGCTGCTCACGGGCGCGCTCATTTCGGGGCTGATGGCGACGCTTTTGATGGTGAACATCGTCCGGCATTCCCGGGTGAAGTTTGACGGCGCGCTGGCGCTCGTGATGTCCGTGTTCTTCGGACTGGGGCTGGTGCTCCTGACCTACGTGCAAAAGCAGCCCAACGCCAACCAGGCGGGGCTGAACCGGTTTATCTTCGGCCAGGCATCCACGCTCCTCAGGCGCGATCTCGCCATCATGCTGGCGGCGGGCGGCGCGCTCGCCCTTCTGACGGCGCTGTTCTGGAAGGAAATCAAGCTGTCCACCTTTGACCGGGACTATGCCCGGAGCCTGGGCTTCTCGCCCCGGAAGCTGGATATTCTGGTTTCCTCCATGACGGTGCTGGCCATCATCGTGGGGCTTCAGACGGTGGGCGTGATCCTCATGAGCGCCATGCTCATCGCCCCGGCGGTGGCGGCGCGGCAGTGGACGAACAAGCTGAGCGCCATGGTGCTGCTCTCGGCGCTGTTCGGGGCGGTTTCCGGGGTTATCGGCACGGCGGCAAGCTCGCTGATCCCCAAGCTCCCCACCGGTCCGGCCATTGTGACGGCGGTGAGCGCGATGGCGGGCATCAGCCTGCTGTTTGCGCCGGGGCGCGGGGTGCTCTCCCGCATCCATCGGCAGCGCAAGAACCGCAGGGCGTGGAGAAAGGGGGAACTGGAGGATGTCTCCGCAGTTTGAAATTCAGCTGATCGCGGTATTGGTGGCGGTGGCCTGCGCGCTGCCGGGGGTGTTTCTGGTGCTGCGCAAAATGTCCATGATGTCGGACGCCATTACCCACACCATTCTTCTTGGCATTGTGCTGGCGTTCTTTCTGACCCACGACCTCGCCTCCCCCCTTCTGATCGGGGGCGCGGCGCTGATGGGCGTCGTCACGGTATGGCTCACGGAAACCCTCAAGCGCACGCGCCTGATGAGCGAGGACGCCTCCATCGGCATCGTGTTTCCGCTTTTGTTCTCCATCGCCATCATCCTGATCACCCGCTACGCCGGATCGGTGCATCTGGATACCGATTCGGTGCTGCTGGGGGAACTGGCCTTCGCGCCCTTTGACCGCATGGTGGTGTTCGGCGCGGACATCGGGGCCAGGGCGGCCTACACCGCGGGCGCGCTGCTTCTCCTCAACCTCGCCTTCATCGCGGTTTTCTTCAAGGAATTGAAGCTGGTCACCTTTGACCCCATGCTGGCGGCGGTACTGGGCTTTGCCCCCGCCGCGATGCACTACGCGCTGATGACCATCGTCTCCCTGACCGCCGTGGGCGCCTTTGAGGCGGTGGGGTCGGTGCTGGTGGTGGCCTTCATGATCGGGCCGCCGGTGACCGCGTACCTTCTGACCGACAACCTCAAGACCATGCTGGTGCTCTCGGGCGCGCTGGGCGCCGCGAACGCGGTGCTGGGCTATCAGGCGGCGGCACTGTGGGACGTATCCATCGCGGGGTCCATGGCCGGGATGACGGGCGTTACATTCCTGATCGTGTTCCTGGTATCACCCGAGCGCGGGCTGATCAGCGCGCTCAGAAGGCGGCGGGCGCAGAAAATCGCCTTCGCGGAAAAGACGCTGCTGTTCCATCTGAGCCACCACGAAGGCGCGGCCGACGAAGCCCAGGAGGCGGGCGCGGCCACGCTGCGGCATCACCTGCGCTGGGACGAGGCCTTCGCCCAGAAAATCCTCCGGAG
>JARKQG010000092.1 GCA_029974035.1 Eubacteriales bacterium
GGGGATACCCATGCCAATTTGACGGAGACGGACGGGGTAAATACGCAAATATCGGCAAAAACAGGCTGATTTCAGGCAGAATCAGCCTGTTTTTGAATTGAGCAAAGAAAAATCCGTCTCTTTCGAGACGGATTGTGGTGCCGGAAGCGGGACTTGAACCCGCACGGTGTCTCCACCAACGGATTTTGAGTCCGTCACGTCTGCCATTCCATCATTCCGGCAAGATGCGGATATCATTATACGGGATAGCCCGGAGAAAAGCAAGGGGCGGCGGCGCGCTTTTGGCCAAAAAATGCGATTGGCGCCCAAAAAGTGCAACCCAACGCCTGATGGCGCGTCAAAAGAAGGACCGGCTGGAAAATGTCGGCCGCATTTGGTTTTTTAACGCGCAATGTGTATAATAGCAGGTGGAAGTGAGGTGATCGGCTTGCAGAATGCGCCCGATGAGCGGGATCTCGTCCGCAGGGCATCGCAAGGCGATGAAGCCGCGTTTGAACTGCTGATGCGCGCCCATGAAAGCCGCATGTACGCGGTGTCGCTGAGAATGTGCGGCAATCGCGAAGACGCGCAGGACTGCCTGCAGGAAGCCATGCTGCGCGTCTACCGTGCCATATCAAATTTCAAAGGTCAATCCTCCTTTGCCACCTGGGCGTACAGGATCACCATGAACACCTGCCTGGACGAACTGAGGCGGCGAAAGCTGCGCACCGCCACGTCGCTGGACGTTCTCTTGGACACGGGCTGGTCGCCCGCCGACGATGGGGAAACCCCGGAGCAGCACTCCATCGCCGCCGAGCAGCGGCGCATGCTGGAAAAGGCCATTGCCGATCTGCCGGAGGATATGCGCGCCGCCATTGTGCTGCGCGACGTGCAGGGGTTCAGTTATGATGAAATTGCCAGAATGCTGGAGGCCAACGTGGGTACGATCAAATCCCGCATCAGCCGCGGACGGGAAAAACTTCGGGAAGTGCTGGTGCGGCAGCCGGAACTTTTTGGCCGGTATCCGGTCTAACAGGCGGGAAGGAGGGGAAGCGCATGAACGAACAGGAAACCTGCCTGTGGTTTGAATCAAACCTGAACGCGTACCTGGACGGCGAGCTCGACCGGGAAGCGCGCGGGCGGATGGATGAGCACGCCAGGTCGTGCCCGGATTGCGGGCAGAAGCTGGAAACGATGACGCGGCTGCTCACCATGTGCGCCGAGCTCGACGAAGGGCTGGCGGTTCCGCTTTCCGCGCAGGCCGCGTGGCGCGAGGCCATCCGCGCCGAGGCGCAAAGCCGCGGAAGGACGCGGCGGGTCGGCGCGTGGACGCGCAGCATGGGCTGGATCGCGGCGGCGCTGACGCTCCTTACGGTGTCCACGGCGCTGTTTGGCCAGGACGTCATCGCGCCTCCCGCGCAGGTTGACGGTCTGATGGCCAAGGCGCCCGCCGGCGCGGCCTATTCGGCTCCGGCGGAATATGGCGCGCCGCTGGAGGACAGGGCGGCCGATGCCGGTACGCTGAGCATCACCGCGGACGGCGCCATCGAAGGCTCCGAGGGGACGGCCGGTCAGCAGACGGTTGTGGATTCCGCCTCCGAGCGCGAGCAGGTGGTCCTCCGCTCCGCCAGCTACGCCATTGCAACCGCGGCCTTTGATACCGACAGCCAGAACATCGACAACCTGGTGGACGAGTACGACGCCTACTATGAGTCGGACAGTCAGTCGGGCCAGCCCATCGGGGCGGGCCGGTCGGATGGCCGCCAGCGGACGATGCTCATCCGCGTGCCCGCCGCCCAGCTCGACGAATTTTTGACCAGTCTGGACGTGATCGGCAGCGTCACCAGCAAGACCCGCTCCGCGGAAGACGTGTCCGCCAACTACTACGACGCCGCCGCCCAACTGGACGCGCTCGAGGCGCAGCAGGCGCAGATCGAAAGGCTGATGGGCAGCGCCGCCGACATTGGCGCCGTCGTGGAGCTTCAGGACAAGTTCTACGAGCTTCAGGCCGAGATCAATTCGCTGGAAAGCCGCATCCGCGGCTGGGAGAGCAAGGCCGACTACGTTCGGGTGAACGTCGATCTGACCGAGGTGACCGCGGTCGATCCGGAACGGCCGACGGGCGATACGCTGATGGAGCGCGTCCGCACCGGGTTTTTTGACTCGGTCGACTGGCTGGGCGGCTTTTTGCAGGACATGGCCGTCATGCTGGCCGCGCTGGCGCCGGTTCTGGTGGTCCTGATCCCGCTGATCGTGCTGATTGTGGTGATCGTCCGGGTGGTGCGCGCCAAGCGGCGCAGATAGCGATGGGTTCCCGTGTGGCGCATGTCTTTCTCTGCCATGCGCCATTTTTGTACCTCAAAACAGGCAAAAAGGAGTGGTTTTCATGAAGCTCTGGAAAATTTTGACTCTGGGCCTCGCGCTGGCCCTGCTGCTTACGCCCTTTGCCGCGCTGGCGGAGGACACCGAGGTGACCGTTTCCGGAACGGGCGTCATCAACATCAAGCCGGACACCGCCACCATTATGCTGGGCGTCAGCGAGACCGCCCAGGGCGCCGTGGAAGCGCAGGCCACCGTCAACGAAAAGATTGCGGCCGTCAAAGAGGCGCTGACCGGGGCGGGCGCCAAGGACCGGGACATTTCCGTCAGCGACCTGAGCGTCTGGGGCAACTACGACTACTCCGGCGATACCCAGAAGCTGACCGGCTACACCGCCTCCCACACGCTCAACATCACCACCGCGGACATGGACGCCGTCGGCCCGCTGATCGACGCGGCCCTGGGCGCGGGCGCCAACCAGCTGCAGGGCGTGTCCTTCACCGCGGAGAACAACGACGCCGCCTATGATCAGGCGCTGAAGCTGGCCTTTGAAAAGGCCCGCGAAAAGGCGGAGGTGCTGGCCGCCGCCGCCGGCATGAAGCTGGGCGCGCTGGAGAGCCTCGCCGAGGGCAGCGTCGACAGCTACGGCCCCTACATCAACGCCAAGTACGCCGTTGAGGACGGTGCGGGCCAAGGCGCGCCCACCCAGGTGGATACCGGGCTGGTGACCGTCAGCGCCACGGTGACGGCGGTCTTTGAAATGAAGGGCTGATCCCGCTGAAAAATGGACGCCCCCGGCATGCGCCGGGGGCGTCCGGCACGTTTGCCCGTCCCCTCAAGGCTTTTGACGGATCCCCTCCAGCGCCGAGAGCACGCTGCCGTCGTAGAGCCGGCGGATGTTTTCAATAAACCCGGCGGGGTCCTCCTTCATGCCGCGGTTTGACCAGCGCACGATGAAGCTGACAAAGGCGAGGGCGAAAAATTCAATGAAGAAATCCCATTTTTCCGGGTCGAAGGGCACATCCGCCGCCGATTCCACCGCCGTCAACGCGATGCTCTGGATGTAGCCGTACAGGTATTCCGGAAAGGAATTGGGGCCGGTGGTTGCCAGCGCGTTGCGGTAAAAGGTGGCGTTGTCCCGCATGTAGCGGCACAGCCGGATGAGCCCCTCCGTCCAGTGCTCCGGCGTTCCGTAGCCGGACATGAAGCGCACGGTTTCTGTGTAGTATATCCAGTTCATCAAGTCGTACTTGTCCTGAAAATGATAGTAAAAGGTCTGCCGCGTCAGCGCGCATTGGGCCACGATGTCTCCGACGCTGATCTTTTCGAAGGACTTCTTCGCCATCAGCGCCTTGAGGGCGTTCGCCAGCGCGAGTTTCGTAATGTTGGAGTCCGACATGTTTCCCCCGGGCGCGCGCGTTCCGGGCGGCGCGCGGTTTCGTCGTGGGCAGGGCGGCGGACGGCCTGCCGCGGTTCTTTCGGTCTGGGCGTTTTCGCTTTCCCTTTGCGCCGAAAAGCGCCGTTCTGCCTTCATGATACCACCGCCCGAGGGCGGTTTGCAAGCGCATTTGTCTTGTGCCATGGCCCCCGTATATGCTATAATGGCCCGTGGAGCCCGGCTGCGGGCAACTGTCGAAAGGAGGGCTGACCGGTGGCGGTGTTTCAAGGGGCGCAGGACGGGATTGATCCGGCGCGTGTTCCGGTCAGACGGCTGAATACCGGCGCCGAAATGCCGGGAATCGGCCTTGGCACCTTCGGATCGGACCACGCGTCCGCCGAAATGGTGTCGGATGTGGTGCGGGAGGCGCTGAAGATCGGCTACCGCTACATCGACTGCGCGGCCTGCTACGGCAACGAGCGCGAGGTGGGCGCGGCGATCGGGGAGGCGATGGACGGCGGACTGCCCAGGGGCGAGCTGTTCATCCTCAGCAAGCTCTGGAACGACCAACACGCGCCGGAGGACGTGATCGCCGCCTGCAAGGCGTCCGTCGAGGCGCTGAACGCCGGGTATCTGGACTGTTACCTGGTGCACTGGCCGTTCCCCAACTACCACGCGCCCGGTTGTGACGGCGACGCGCGCAACCCCGAGTCCCGGCCCTATATCCATGAGGAATTCATGCGGACCTGGCGGGCGATGGAGTGCCTGGTGGATATGGGCCTGGTCCGGCACATCGGCACCTCCAACGTGACGATCCCCAAGCTGAAGCTGATTCTGCGCGACGCGCGGATCAAACCCTCCGTCAGCGAAATGGAGCTGCACCCCACCTTCCAGCAGGGCGAGCTGTTCCAGTTCTGTCTTGACAACGGCATTCAGCCCATCGGCTACAGCCCCATTGGCTCCCCCGGGCGCCCGGAGCGCGACCGGACGCCGGAGGATCTGGCGGATACCGAGATACCGGTCGTGCGTGAAATCGCCCGGGCCCACGGCGTTCACCCGGTGGAGGTCTGCCTCAAGTGGGCGGTGCAGCGCGGCCAGACGCCGATTCCCTTCACCACCAAGCGCAAAAACGCGCTGTCCAACATCCGGGCGATCCTTTCAGACCCGCTGACGCCCGGCGAAATGGAAAAAATGCGCGCCGTGGAGCGCAACTGCCGGCTGATCAAGGGGCAGGTGTTTCTCTGGGAGGGCGCGGGGGATTATCTGGACCTTTGGGATGTGGACGGGACCATCCCCGGATGGAACGGGTATTCAAAATAACGGGAGGGAAATCGAATGGACGGCAAGATGCTGGGCGCGATGCTGCCGGGCGACAGCACGGTAAAGTTCAAGGAGTTTGACATTCCCAAGCCCGGACACGGGCAGGTGCTGGTGAAGACGATGGCTTCCACCATCTGCGGGTCAGACATCCGCGCAATCTACCGCGAGCACACGGGCAAAGGGGCGGAGGGGTACATCGACGGCATGATCGCCGGGCATGAGCCCTGCGGGCAGATCGTGGAGGAAGGCCCGGGCCTCGTGCGGTTCAAAAAGGGCGACCGCGTGATCGTGTACCACATCCACGGCTGCGGCGTGTGCCACGACTGCCGGATGGGCTACCAGATCTCCTGCTCCAGCCCGCACCGCGCGGCCTACGGCTGGCAGCGGGACGGCGGCATGGCGGAGTACATGCTGTGCGACGAGCGCGACCTGGTTCTTCTGCCGGACGAGCTGACCTACTGCGACGGCGCGCAGGTGGCCTGCGGCTTCGGCACGGTGTACGAGGCGATCGAGAAGGTGGGCGTTTCCGGAAACGACGCGGTGCTGGTGGTGGGCCTGGGCCCGGTGGGCCTGGCCACGCTGATGCTGT
>JARKQG010000016.1 GCA_029974035.1 Eubacteriales bacterium
CACCACCGGCGCGCCCGATTTAAGGGCGATCAGCGCCACGCCGCTCTCCATGGCGCGGCTGCCGGTCAGATCACGCCCGCCCTGGGGAAAGATGCCCAGCACCTCCCCCTCCCGGAGGACGGCGAGGGCCGTGCGCACGGCGGCCATGTCGGCGCTGCCGCGGCGCACGGAAAACGCGCCCAGCGCGCGAATGATCCACCGCAGCAGCGGCACCCGGAACAATTCCGACTTGGCCATGAAGCGGATGCGGCGGCGCATCGAAACGCCCGCCGCCAGCGGGTCCAGCAGCGACAGGTGGTTGCCGCACAGGATGACCGCGCCGGCCTCGGGCAGATTTTCCGCGCCGAACGCGGACAGCGGATAGATAAGCCAGAAGAACACGCGCATGACCGCCTTGGCAAAGGCGTAAAACCAGGGCTTCACGGGCAGCCCCCCTCATCCGCCGCACCGGCCCGCTCCCAAAGCAGCCGCAGAACCTCGCACACCGCCTCGTCGGCGGTCAGCGCGCTGGCGTCCAACTCGACGGCGTCCTCCGCCCTGCGCAGCGGCGAGGAGGCGCGGGTGCTGTCGTCGTGGTCGCGCTTCAGGATCGCCTCCAGCACCTCCTGATAGGTATCCTTCGCGCCGACGGCGCGCATTTCGCGGAATCGGCGCGCGGCGCGCACGGCCGGGTCCGCCACGAGAAAGATCTTGAGCGTCGCCTGGGGCAACACGCAGGTGCCGATGTCCCGCCCGTCCATCACCACGGAATGCCCCCGCGCGATGTCCCGCTGCATGTCCACCATGCGGCGCCGCACCTCCGGCACCGCGGACACCTTGGAAGCGGCCGCGGATACCTCCGGCCGCCGGATTTCGTCGGACACGTCTCGCCCGGCGAGATACACCTTCTGAAGTCCGCCCTCATAGCCCACGCGCACGTCGGCCGTCCGGGCCGCGCGGGCCACGGCCTCGGCGTGCGCCGGGTCCACGCCCTGTTCCAATACGAAGAGACCCACCGCGCGGTACATCGCGCCGGTGTCCAGATACAGCGCGCCGGTCCGCCTCGCCACCGCCCGCGCGATGGTGGATTTCCCGGCGCCCGAAGGTCCGTCGATTGCCACGGAGAACGTCATGAATCCCTACCTCCGACATTTGCGCCCGCGGCCGGCGGCTCTCCGCTCTCCCGCAAAGGGGCGTTGAAACCGGGCGCCGTCCGCGCTGCAGGCAAGCCTTCATTTCATTATATCACATGTCCCTCAAGTTGCCAAATTCAATTTGTGTATTTCACGCATCCATTTTCGGGATCATTTTGGCAATTTTTTCGTGAAATTTGCGCAAGCAGAGTTCCCGACTTGCATTTTTCTTTTTGATAGGGTATAATTTCGTGTACAAGCCGCATTACCTTCCGGGAGGATTTAGGGATGGACAACGCACAGGAACTGATCTCGCGCCTCAACCACAGCGGCAAAAAACTGTCTAAAAGTCACCGGCGCATCGCTGAATGCATCGTCAGTCACTACGATAAGGCCGCGTTTATGACCGCCTCCAGACTGGGCGAATACGTGGGTGTCAGCGAGTCCACCGTGGTCCGCTTTGCCGCGGCCCTGGGCTACGAGGGGTACCCGCAGCTGCAAAAGGCACTGCAGGAATTGATCCGCCACCGGCTGACCGCCTCGCAGCGCTTTGAGATGACCGGCGACATGGACCACGCGCAGGTGCTCTCGAAGGTGCTCAAGGCGGATATCCAGAACATCCGCGCCACGCTGGACGAGCTCAACATCAGCGTGTTTGAGGAAGTGGTGGAACAGCTGCTCTCCGCCCGTACGATCTACGTGCTGGGGCTTCGGGCCAGCGCGCCGCTGGCGCAGTTTCTGGGCCACTACCTGAGCTACATCTTCCCCACGGTCCACGTGGTCACCTCCGGCGTCAGCGATATCTTCGAGCAGCTGGCGCACGTCGCGGAGGGCGACGTGCTGGTGGGCATCAGCTTTCCGCGCTACACCAGCCGCACCATCGAGGGCATGGAACTGGCCCGCGAAAAGGGCGCGACGCTGGTGGCCATCACCGACGGTCCGCTGTCCCCGCTGCACGCCACCAGCGATTTGTGCCTGACCGCCAAGAGCGACATGGCCTCCTTTGTGGACTCCCTGGCCGCGCCGCTCTCCCTCATCAACGCGCTGATCGTCGCGCTCAGCCAGCGCAAGCGCCAGCAGGTGGCCGCCAACTTCAACCAGCTGGAGGAAATATGGGCGCAGTACAACGTGTACCTGAGCAAGAACGGCGAGTGAGCGCCCCGCGGGTCGTGGTCATCGGCGGCGGCCCCGCCGGCATGATGGCGGCGCTCTACGCCGCGCAAAACGGCGCCTCCGCCATGCTGCTGGAACGAAACGACAAACTGGGCAAGAAACTCTACATCACCGGCAAGGGCCGCTGCAACTTGACCAACGCGGCGCCGCCCGAGCTTTTTATGCGCAATATTGTGCGAAACCCGCGCTTTTTGTATTCGGCGCTGGACGCGCTGGACAACGACGCATTGATGGGGCTGATCGAAAGCGCGGGCACGCCGCTCAAAATTGAGCGGGGCGGCCGCGTTTTTCCCGTTTCCGACCATGCCAGCGACGTGACCCGGGCGCTGGAATCGGCCCTCCGGCGCGCGGGCGCCGGGATGGTCATGGGCTGCGGCGCGTCGGGAATTCTGATCCGGGACGGCCGGGTGGCCGGCGTGACGCTGGACGACGGGCGCGCTTTGGAAGCCCAGGCGGTGGTGGTGGCCACCGGGGGGCTTTCCTACCCCTCCACCGGTTCCACCGGCGACGGGCTTCGCTTTGCCGAGGCCGCGGGCCACGCGGTTCATCCCCCGCTGCCCGCGCTGGTGCCCATCGAAACAGAGGAAGCATGGCCCCGCGCCGCCATGGGCATCTCCCTCAAAAACGTGCGGCTGACCGCGCTGGTGAAGGGCAAGAAAATTTTTGCCGAGCAGGGGGAACTGATGCTGACCCACTTCGGCCTCTCCGGCCCGCTGGCGCTGACGCTGTCCAGCCTGCTGCCGGAGGAGCCCGCCGGCGCCCGCCTTCTGATCGACCTCAAGCCCGCGCTGGACGAAGCCACGCTGGATGCGCGGCTGATCCGGGACTTTGCCCAGGCCCCTCGCAAGGGGCTGATCTCGGCGCTGGACGGTCTGGCGCCCCACAATCTGGCGCTGGCGGTGGCGGAACTTGCGGGGCTGTCGCCGGCCAAGCCCATCCACTCGGTCACGCAGGCGGAGCGCCGGGCGCTGATCGCGGTCCTCAAGGGCATGGGGCTGACCGTGCGCGGCCTTCGCGGCTTTGGCGAGGCGGTGATTACCCGGGGCGGCGTGGACGTCAAGCAGGTCAGTCCCTCGACGATGCAGTCCCGGCTGATTGAGGGGCTGTTCTTTGCCGGCGAGGTGCTGGACGTGGACGCGCTGACCGGCGGCTTCAATTTGCAAATTGCGTTCTCCACCGGCGCGCTGGCCGGCATGAGCGCCGCCGCGCTGAGCGCATCCGACTGAAAGGCGGGCAAAGAGCATGGAAAACCAGGGCATCGGAAGTCCCAGCGAAAACATCTCCGGCAGCCGCGTCACGGCGCGGGCCGCAATCATGATCTGCCTCACCCGCTCCCGCGACGAGGAACGCGCCCTCAAGGCCCAACTGGCCACCGAGGACGTGCGCGCCGCCGCCGTGGATTATGGCGGCGAGTTCATCCCCTCCATCATGAAAATCGTCGAGCGCGCGGTGGTGGCCGCCAAGCGCGAGGGCGTGATCGCCTCCAGCCAGTACCACGAGGAGGGCTCGGTGGCGGGCGCGGCCCACGAGGCGCTGATGCAGGTGAGCGCCAAGGCCACCGGCCTCAACGTCGGCGGCAAAATCGGCATCGCCCGTTCGGGCAACAACGTGTCGGTGGCGGTCTTTTTCGGCATTGGCCTACTGCACCTCAATGAAATGGCGGTGGCCGTGGGCCACCGCGCAATCTGACGTTGAAATGGCGGTGGCCATGGGCCACCGCCCAGGGCATCAAAAAACCCTGCGAGGTTTTTTGATGCGAAGAAAAGTGGCTGCGCACACCTGAAATCCTCCGGGATTTCCGGGCGGTGTGCTGACGTATGGTGTTGTTTAATCCATCAGTGTGCGCACTGATGGATTAAACGCGTTCCCGGCGCGCCGGTCGCCGGGAACGGTTGAAGCCCTTTGGGGACTTTGCGGGTGGTCTGTGCGGTGGCCGTGGGCCACCGCACAATCTGTTGTTCGGCAACGCCGGTCACGCGCCCGGGTTTTCGCTCGGAACTTCGCCCGGACGCAGGCCCTCCGGACGTTCGCCCGCGGGAGCACCCTCCGGGCGCTCGCCGCCGAAGCCGCCACCCATGCGTCCGGCCATCTCGTCGGCATATTCGATTTCCTCGCCAGGTTCGTAGGCGGTGATGTCCAGATACAGCCCGTTTTCCGCCGTGCCCGTAATCTCCCCGCCGGAATACAGCGTGTATTCGCCCGCCTCCAGCGCGGGCAGCGCAAAGACGATGTGCTGATAGGCGCTTGGCATGGCGTAGGCCAGACGCGCCTTGCCGTCCGGGTCCACCGCGGTCACGGTCTGCTGCGCGGCCTCGCCAAACTGCGCGGCCTCGCCAAACTGCGCGACCATCAGCTGTACGCCGGCGCCGGCGGTGATTTCGTCGTACATGTTCCCGGCGGCGACCACGGTGCCCCCGTTGACGGTGGTGCCCAGGTCGGCATCCAGGCCGCTGTCCATGCTGCTCGGGTGGCTGAGGGCGACCACGGTGCCCCCGTTTATGACAATGCTGCCGTTTGAATCCATGCCGTCGCCCTCGTTCTGCGGGTCGGTATCCACCTGCAGAAAGAGCGTTCCGGCGTTGACGGTGATGACCGCCACCTCGTCCTCCGAGGCGTTGACCGGGTCGTCGTTGGCGGTGACGTTGATCGTCCCCCCGTTAAAGGTCAGGTGTCCGAATTTGACTTCGATGCCTTCGTTGTCACCCGTCAGGTTCAGCGCGCCCTCGCCCTCAAAGCCCAGCGAAATGCTCGAGCTGATGGCGCCGTCGCTGTCGATGCCGTCCTCTTCCTCCGCCACGGCGTGCGAACCGCTCAGTTCATTGGCCGACCCGGCCGCCAGCTCCAGCGTCACGCCGTACTCGCCCGCCGTGCGCGGATCCAGGCCGGACCGCACCAGGATCGCCGGCGCCGTGCGGCAGGAAAGCGTCACGCCGTCCAGAATCACGCGCACCCGGGCATCCTCCGGGGCGGCGACAACGATCTGCCCATCCGAAAGGCTGCCGGTTATGCGGTAGGTTCCGGCGGCCGTGATTGTCACCACGGTGTTTTCCACGCCCGCCAGCGCCTCGCCCACGTCCTCGTGGGTTTCGACTTTGGCGGATACGTAGACGGCCGCCGTCGCGTCGGTCGGCGCGGCGGTTCCGTCCACGGTGATGCCGTCGCCCAGCGCGATGAGGGTCTCCGACTCCGCCAGCGCCCAGGCGGGCGCAGCCAGGAGCAGCGCCAGCAAAAAACAGGTCAGCCATTTCAAGGGTTTCATTTATCTTCCTCCTGAATCTTGGGTTAATTCCCATGGAATGGCTTTACGATAGCAGGCATTTGCGGCAAATCTGTGTTGCAGCTTTTTACAAATGGAAAACAAGCGCCTCTACAGGCGAAGCCCGAAGTACTCCAGCACGATGCTGACCAGAATCAGCCCCATCACGATCACCATCGCCACGCGGATCAGCTTTGCGCCCACCACCAGCGCCAGCTTCGCCCCCAGGTATCCCCCCGCCGCCGAGCACAGCATTGCGGGCACCGCCAGCGGGAACAGCACGTTTCCGCTGAGCAACAGCGAAACCATCGCCGCCACGTTGGAGGCCAGATTCGTCAGCTTCGCCGCGCCCGACGCGCTCACCGCGTCCATTTTCAAAAGCCATGTGAACAGCAAAATCAGAATCGTGCCGGTGCCCGGGCCAAAAAAACCGTCGTAGAATCCGACGACAAGGCCGATCGCCGGGCAGAGCGCCAGCTTGCCCCGGGTCATCGGCCGGGATTCCCCGTCGCCGACGCGCCCGAACACCAACAAAAGCCCCGCGGCGGGCAGCGCCACGAGAAGAAACGCGCGCATCCACTGATCGCTGACGTGGCGCAGCACCTCGGCCCCGAGATAGGAGCCCGGCAGCGCCCCCGCCGCGGCCAGGAGCGCCGGCGCATAGGGCATGCGCCCGCTTCGGATAAACCGGATCGTCGCCATCAGCGATCCGAACATCGCGGAAAACTTGTTGCTGCCGGAGGCCGCAACCGGCGTCAGCCCCGCCTTCAGGTAGGCGGGCAGGGAGATCACGCCGCCGCCCCCGGCGATGGCGTCCATCGTCGCCGCCAGAAACGCCAGCGGCAGCACAATCCAGTACATTCCGGCGGTCACTTCCAACCCGCACGCCCCCTCCGACTGTAAAACGATAAGGCTTTCTTTCCCGGCGCCCGTCTTTCCTGCCGCATCCCGGGTAAAATAATGGTTGCGCGCCGGCGCGTCCCTGGGGTAGAATAGCTGTTGTACTTGAAACGGAGGGTTGCGCATGCCGGTATCCCTTGCCATGAAGGGCGATCGTCTCTTGTTTTCCGGGCTCAAATGCGCCTGCGGCGGAGCGCATCAGGTGCCGACGCAGGATCTGTACATCGCTCGGGACGCGGCCAAAAAGCTACCCCGCTTTCTCAAAAAGCGCGATTTGGGCCGGAAGGCCGTGCTGGTCAGCGACCGGGCGGGCTTTGACGCCGCGGGCGCGCGCGCGCTGGCGGCGCTGCGCGCGGAGGGCTTCGAGGTCGCGCCGATTCTTCTGACCCACCCTTTGGCGGACGAGCGCGCGCTGGGCGAAGTGATGCTCACCATGCGCATGGACACCGAATGCTTCATCGGCGTGGGCGCGGAGGCGGTGGCCGCCGTCACCCGCGCCGCCGCCGCCCAGACCGAGCGGCCCGCGGCCCTCGTCGTCACCAGGCCCGACGGCTGCGGCTACCTGACCCGGGAGGCGCCGATGCTGTTCCGGGGCGAACCGGTGACGCTGCCCGCGGTGGCGGCGGAAATCGTCGCCTTTGATCTGAACGCGCTGACCGAGGCCCCGCCGGAGGCCTATGCCCAGGGGCTGATGGACCTGGCCGCCTGCCACCTGGCGCGGGCCGACTGGGCCGCGTTGAAGCTGCTCCGGGGCGACGCCTACTGTCCGCTCTGCGCGGATATGGCGGCGGAGGCGGCCCAGCGCGCCTTTGACGCCGCGGACCGGATGGCCGGGCGCGGCGAGGAAGGGGCGCGCGCACTGGCGGAATCGCTGCTCATGGCCGGCGTCGCGGCCTTCGTGTCGGGCGGCGGGCGGCCGGTGTCCGGCGCGGCGCAGCGCATGGCGCGCCGCGCGGCGCCGGAGGGCACGGGCTATGCCGGAGCGCTCTGCGCCGCCGTACCCGCGCTCCTTGACGCCTACCGGAGCTACGATCCGCCGGGCGCTTCCGAAGCGGATGGAAGCGCCGCCGCGCGGGGTGCGCTGGCCGCCCACGAAGGCGCGCTCCGCCAGGTGCTCCAGCGCCTGCCCGAAGGCGCGGCAGTCGCCGAAGCCGTCTTCAGGGTTGCGCCGGGCCTGCGTGCCGCGCCCGCGCCGCTTTGCAGCACCGATGTCCCCGGCGATATCGCCGCTTGCGAAACCCTGATAGACTTCGCGGCGCTGGCCGGATGCCCGCTGTGTCCGTGATTTTTCCATGAAATCCGCCCGGAAAACCCGTTTTTCACAAAATTTGTGTTGTCAAGCCGCGCCGGCTGTGCTATACTAGTTTGGCTTACGCATGGTACGCCGTGTCACATCGCTAAGGAGGGTTCTTCATGGCAGCTTTCATGTTGATCATCAACATTGTCATCATTCTCGTGGCAATCGTGCTGATCATTTCGGTCCTGATGCAGCAGGGCAACACCTCCGGCCTTGGCGCCATCAGCGGCGGCGCGGAAACTTTCTTCGGAAAATCCAAGGCCAAGACCTACGAGGGCAAGCTGGAGCTGATCACCAAGATCTCTGCGGCGGTGTTTACGGTGCTGGTCATCGTGCTGGCGGCCACCTACAACCGCTATGGCCTTTCCTCAGGCAGCGTCACCGTGCCGACGCCCGCCGCCACCGAGGCGGCTGTGACCGTCGCGCCGGACGCCGCGGCCACCGAAGTCCCCGCGGCCACCGAAGCCCCCGCGGCCACCGAAGCCCCTGCGGCCACCGAAGTCCCCGCGGCCACCGAAGCCCCCGCGGCGCTAGCGACCGAGGCCCCCGCCGCGTCTCCCGCGGCATAATCCGGTCCGTTTCCGCGAAAGGATCACTCGCCTTCCTCTCCTCGGAGCGGGAAGGCGATCATTTTTGGAGGCGTCTTTAGATGAAGGAGTTTCCTGTTTACGATCCGGCGGCCATCGAGGCCAAATGGCAGGCGCATTGGGAGGACACCCACGCCTTCTGCGCCGAGGCCAGCCATGAAAAGCCCAAGTTTTATCCGCTGATCGAGTTCCCCTATCCTTCCGGCGCAGGCCTGCACGTAGGGCATCCGCGCTCCAATACCGCCATGGACATCATCGCCCGCAAGCGGCGCATGGAGGGCTTTAACGTGCTGTTCCCCATCGGCTACGATGCCTTCGGCCTGCCGACGGAGAACTTTGCGATCAAAAACCACATTCATCCCGCGGTGGTGACGCGCAACAATGTGGATCACTTCCGCAGCCAGCTGAAGCGCCTGGGCTTTTCCTTTGATTATTCCCGGGAGATCAACACCACCGATCCCTCCTATTACAAATGGACGCAGTTCATCTTCCTGAAGCTCTACGAGCATGGCCTGGCCTACAAAAGCGAGATGCCCATCAACTGGTGCACCAGCTGCAAGGTGGGCCTGGCCAACGAGGAGGTCGTCGGCGGCGTCTGCGAGCGCTGCGGCTCCGAGGTCGTCCGCAAGGTCAAGAGCCAATGGATGCTGAAGATCACCGCCTACGCCCAGAAGCTGCTGGACGGCCTGGACGATGTGGACTTCATCGAAAAGGTCAAGCTTCAGCAGCGCAACTGGATCGGCCGCAGCGAGGGCGCCGAGGTGGATTTTCGCCTCACCACCGGCGAGGCGCTGCGCGTGTACACCACCCGGCCGGACACGCTCTTTGGCGCCACCTACATGGTGCTCTCGCCGGAGCATCCGCTGATCGAAGCCCACAGGGCGGAGATCGAAAACTACGGCGAAATCGCCGCCTACCGGGAGGCCGCCGCGCGGAAGTCCGACTTTGAGCGAACCGAGCTGGCCAAGGAAAAGACCGGCGTCGCCATCCGCGGCATCGCGGCCGTCAACCCCGTGACCGGGCTCGAAATTCCGGTGTGGGTGTCCGATTACGTGCTGATGGGCTACGGCACCGGCGCCATCATGGCCGTGCCGGGCCACGACGAGCGCGACTGGGCGTTTGCCAAGAAATTCGGTCTGCCGATCATCGAGGTGGTGGCCGGCGGCAACGTGGCGGAGGCCGCCTACGCCGACATCGAGGATGGCGTGATGGTCAATTCCGGCTTCCTCAACGGCCTGACGGTGGCCCGGGCCAAGAAGACCATCATCGATTGGCTGGTGGAGAAGGGGCTGGGCGAGCGCAAGGTCAACTTCAAGCTCCGGGACTGGGTGTTCTCTCGCCAGCGCTACTGGGGCGAGCCGATCCCGCTGGTCAAGTGCGAATCCTGCGGCTGGGTGCCGCTGCCCTACGATCAGCTTCCGCTGAAGCTGCCGGAGGTGGCCCACTACGAGCCCACCGACGACGGCGAATCCCCGCTGGCGGCCATCACCGACTGGGTGAACACCCCCTGCCCCCGCTGCGGCCGTCCCGCCCGGCGCGAAACGGACACCATGCCCCAGTGGGCGGGCTCCAGCTGGTACTTCCTGCGCTACATCGATCCCCACAACGACCATGAGTTCGCGGCGATGGACGAGCTGAAATACTGGCTGCCGGTGGACTGGTACAACGGCGGCATGGAGCACACCACGCTCCACCTTCTGTACAGCCGGTTCTGGCACCGGTTCCTCTACGACATCGGCCTGGTGCCCACGCCCGAGCCCTACAAAAAGCGCACCTCCCACGGCATGATCCTGGGCGCCAACGGCGAGAAAATGAGTAAGTCCCGCGGCAACGTGGTCAACCCCGACGACGTGGTGGACGAGCTGGGGGCCGATGCCTTCCGCCTCTACGAGATGTTCATGGGCGCCTTTGACCAGGCGATTCCCTGGTCCACCGACGGCGCCCGGGGCTGCCGCCGCTTCCTGGACCGGCTGTGGCGGCTGATGGAGAATATGACGGACGAACCCGGCATCTCCGAGGACATGGCCTACGATGTGCACGCCACCATCAAAAAGGTCACCGAGGACTACGAGCGGATGAAGTTCAACACCGCCATTGCCCAAATGATGACGCTGGTGAACGCCCTGTCCCAGAAGGGCAGCGTCACCCGGGACGAGGCGTCGGTGCTTTTGCAGCTTCTGAACCCGGTGGCGCCCCACATCACCGAGGAACTGAACGCGCTTCTCCATCTGGGCGGGGAGCTCTACCGCAGGCCCTGGCCCGCCTACAACCCGGAGAAGCTGATCCGCGCCACCGTGGAAATCGCCTTCCAGGTCAACGGCAAGGTGCGCGGCCGGATTGACGTTCCGGCGGATCTTACCCGCGACGGCGCGCAGCGCTACTTTGCGGAAAACGAGGCCTTCCAAAAACTGATTGAGGGCAAGGCGATCCGCAAGCTGATCTTCGTGCCGGGCAGCCTGGTCAACGTCGTGGTCTGATGGTTGGGGCCGCCCGCGCAATCGGGCGGCCCTATTGCACGGGGCGGAAGGAGGCGCGCGCATGACGGAATCGCTCCGGGTCAAGCTGGAAAACCTGCCGGATTCCCCCGGCTGCTATTTGATGAAGTCCGAAGGCCGGATCATCTACGTCGGCAAGGCAAAGAACCTCAAAAACCGCGTGCGCCAGTACTTCCAGAGCGCCCGGAACCATACCCCCAAGGTGCGCGCGATGGTCGAGAAGATTGACGACCTGGACACGGTGCTGGTGGACGGCGAGGTGGAGGCGCTGATGCTGGAGTGCAACCTCATCAAGCTCCACCGGCCCTACTACAACATCCTGCTCAAGGACGACAAGCAGTACCCCTACATCGCCATCGACCTGCGGGCACCCTACCCGGAGGTGGTGGTCCGGCGGGAGCGCAAAAACGACGGCGCGCGCTAGTTCGGCCCCTACCTGGGGGCCACCATCGTGCGGGAGATGCTGGATGCCGTGCGGCAGATCTTCCCCATCCGCACCTGCCGGCTGCAGCTCACCGAGGGCATGCGCTTGCGCCCGTGCGTGCACCATGAAATCGGCCAATGCCTGGCGCCCTGCGCCGGGCTCATCTCCAGCGAGGACTACCACGCGCTGATCGAAAAGGTCATCGCCTTTCTCTCTGGAAAGTACCAGGAGGTGCTGGACGACCTCCGCGCCCGCATGCAGGAAGCTGCCGCCACCATGAACTACGAGCGCGCGGCCGTCTACCGCGACCGGATCTACGCCGTCGAGCAGGTAATGCAAAAGCAGAAGGCCACCGCCGTCCGCGATGTGGATCAGGACGTGATCGCCTGCTGTCCCCAGGGCGAGGACGCGCTGGTATCGGTCCTGTCCATGCGAGGCGGCAGGCTCATCGGCGCGGAGCACTACGCGCTCCCCCGGGCGGGCGACGAGGAGGCGGGCGTGGTGCTGGCCCAGTTCATGCTGCAACACTACCAGGATGCCACCGGCGTCCCCCGCGCCGTGCTGCTGCCGGAGCTGCCCGCGGATTGGGCGGCCGTGTCCCAGTACCTGACGGGCCTTCGGGGGACGAAGGTCACCGTCACCGCGCCGGAGCGGGGCGAAAAAAAGCGGTTTGTGGAGATGGCGGTGCGCAATAACCGTGAGGAAGCCGCGCTGCGGGAGCTCAAGCTGCAAAAGAGCTACGAGCGCACCTTCGGCGCGCTGAAGGAGCTGGCGGAGGTTCTCGAGCTTCCCGTGCCGCCCCGGCGCATCGAGGGCTACGACATCTCCAACACCCAGGGCGACCAGTCGGTGGGCTCGATGGTGGTCATGATCGACGGCACGGCCGCGCCCAGGGAGTACCGCCACTTCCGCATCAAAACCGTGGAGGGGCCCAACGACTTTCAGTCGATGCACGAGGTCATCCTGCGCCGCTTTACCCACGGCCTGGCGGAGCGGGCCGAGCGCGGGGAGAAGGGCCTGCCCCCGCTGGGCGGCAAGTTTTCCGACCTTCCGGATCTGGTGCTCATCGACGGCGGACGCGGCCAGCTCAACGAGGCGATAAAGGCGATGCACGAGGCGGGCGCCAGCGTGCGCATGTTTGGCCTGGCCAAGCGCATTGAGGAAATCGTGCTGCCGGAGGCCGAGGAATCGCTGCTGCTGGACCGCCACAGCCCGGCGCTGCACCTGATCCAGCGGCTGCGGGACGAGGCCCACCGCTTTGGCATTACCCACCACCGCAAGCTGCGCGCCAAAAAGTCCGCCACCTCGTCGCTGGACGGCATTCCCGGCGTCGGTGCCAAGAAGAAAAAGGCGCTGCTAACGCATTTTCGCACCATCGAGGCGCTGAAGGGTGCCTCCGAGGAGGCGCTTTGCGGCGCGGAGGGCGTGGGGCCCGCGCTGGCCAGGGTCATTTACGATCACTTCCATCCACAGAAAGGCGGAGAAACGACATGAATTACCAGCATCTGGACGCAATTGTCGCATCGTACCGGGACGAGCTGCTCGAAAAGCTGAAGTCCTGGATTGCCATTCCCAGCGTGCAGGCGCCCAAAAGCGCCGACAACGCGCCCTTCGGGCCGGAGGTGCGCCGCATGCTGGACCGATTCCTCGCCGACGCGCGGGCGATGGACTTTGACGTGCGGGACTTTGACGGCTACTGCGCCCACGCCCAGATGGGCAAGGGCGAAAAGACCATGGGCATCCTGGCGCACCTCGACGTGGTGCCCCTGGGCGACGGCTGGGTGCACAGCCCCACCGGCGGCGAAATTGAAAACGGCCGCATTTACGGCCGCGGCGTTTCCGACGACAAGGGCCCGGCGCTGGGTGCGCTCTACGCCATGCGGGCGGTGCGCGAGGCAGGCATTCCGCTGAAGCACCGGGTGCGCCTGATCGCCGGCTGCGACGAGGAGACCGGCATGACCGACATGGCCTACTACCGGGCCCATTCCGACCTGCCGGACTACGGCTTCTCTCCCGACGCGGAATACCCCCTCATCAACATCGAAAAGGGCGGCCTGACCCTTGCGCTGACCGCGGAGGCGGACGGCGCGTCCGGTGCAGAGATCCCGCTTCTCGCCATGGAGGCGGGCGTCCGGGTAAACGTGGTGCCCGGCATCGCCACCGCTCTGGTGGGCACGCAGTTCGTAGGGCTTGAACGCCTCCGTGAGGCGCTGGACGCGGTCATGCGGGCGCACCCCGGCTTTGCCCTCGCCGCCGAGGACGCGGGCGACGGCCGCGCAAAGATCACCGCCACCGGCGTTTCCGCCCACGCCTCCATGCCCCATCTGGGCGTCAACGCGGCCGGCATGCTGCTGGTGGCGCTCCGTGAAATCGGCGCGGGCGGCGAAATCCGCCGGGCCGTTGAGGGCCTGGCGACGGTGATCGGGCTGACCCACGACGGCAAAGCCCTGGGCATCGCCATCGCGGACGAGGAATCCGGCGCGCTGACGTCCAACCTGGGCATTTTACGCTACGACGGTGAAACGCTCCGCGCCGAATTGGACAACCGCTACCCCATCTCCGCCGACGAACCGGCGATGCTGGCCGCCGCCGCCCGCGTTATGGCCCCATGGGGTGTCAAGGCGTCCATCCTGTCGAGCCATCCGCCGCTTCACGTGCCCGCGGACAGCGAGGTCGTCCGGGGTCTGCTCGCCGTCTTTCACGAGGCCACGGGCCTTCCCGCCCGCCCCATCGCCATCGGCGGCGGTACCTACTCCCGCACGATGCCCAACACCGTCGCCTTCGGCATTACGTTCCCCGGGGATATCGAAACCTGCCACATGCCCGACGAATACGTGGAAATCGACAAGCTGATGAAAGCCGTTCAGATCATGGCCCGGGCCATCGCGCGCCTCGCGGGGGCATAGCCCGGGAGGGCGGTTGATGGCCCGGCGGAAAAACGCGCGGAATGGGCTCGGCCCTTTCCGCGCGTTTTTTGCTTATCCCACATTTTCCCTGCCAATTCATGGAAAAACCGCATGGATGCGCCGCGCTTTACACATACTTTTCCACAAATGGAACAGTTCGACACGCGAAAACGTCGAAAATCTGATTCCATGTTCTGTGGAGGTTGATGATGAAATACTGGAGCTCTCGAAGGCCGCTGACAATGGCGCTGCTGCTCGTGCTGCTCATGGGCATTTCCGCGCCGGGCCGGGCGTTTTCATGGCCCTGGAGCCAGTCCGCGGAGGAAACCTTTGTTCAGGACGCGCCCGAGCCCACCACCGCGCCCACCCCCACGCCGGACCCCGTCGAGCCGCGCCAGACGGACGAAACGGCGCTTTTGCGGGTGCTGCTCAAGTCGCTGGAGTCGCCGGTGGCGCTGGGCATTACGCTGACCGGGCCTTATTCCATCGAAAACGACAGCGGCTTTCGCTTCGCCGCCAACACCGATCTATCCGTCGCCGTGGAGGGCGAAAACCTGTACCTCGCCTGCGGCGGGCTGACCCTCAACATGGGCACCAGCCTGACGCTCACCCGCGCCGCCTCCGACAACCCCCGCGCGGGGCTCGTCATCCATGAAACCGGGCGCGAAAACGTGTACAGCGGCGATCTGACGCTGTCCGCCGTGGAAGGCGCGATCCAGCCGGTGGTGACCCTCGACGTCGAGGACTACCTCTACGGCGTCGTGCCCTACGAAATGAGTGACTCCTTCCCCATCGAGGCGCTGAAGGCCCAGGCGGTGGCGGCCCGCACCTACGCCATGAGCCGCAAGTCCGGCGCGGGGAGCCGCGCCTACGACGTGGTGGACACCACCGCCGACCAGGTGTTTCGCGGCCTGGACCCGGATACCGAAAACGCCATTGCCGCCGTGGATGCCACCCGCGGCGTAGTGGGCTTCTATAACAACACCTACGCCACCTGCTACTTCTCCGCCTCAAACGGCGGTCAGACGGCGATGCCCGACCAGATCTGGGGCTACTCCGGCGACTACGGCTATCTGGACGTCCGGGATGACCCCTACGACCTGGCCAACCCCTCCAGCGTGGTCAAGCGGCTGAACATCCCCGCCGACGGCAGCGCGCTGCCCGCCCGCATGGCCAAGGCCCTCAAAAGCGGCCTGGCGGAGCAGATGGCGGCGCTCGGCGCAAGCGAGGAGCTCGCCGACATCGGCATCGTGCGCGTGCTGGCCGTGACGCCCGCCGCGCCGATGTTCGGCGAGGGCAACCGCATGTTCACCCGGCTGGACGTGACAATGCAGGTGCGCGCGAAGCAGTTTACCCAACTCACGCCCGAGGAGGCCGCCCTGTCCTCCGCCACCTACCGCGCAGACACGGTGGTGCTGGAGCAGCCGCTGACGGCCAGCCTGGACATCTACGGCGACCTCAAGCCCAACTACGGCCTGAAGATCAACGCCGCCAACTGCGAAGTGACCAGCGTTTCGGAAAACACCCTGGCCGACGGCAGCATCGAATCCTTTGATGTGGAAACCCGCCGGTTTGGCCACGGCGTGGGCATGAGCCAGCGCGGCGCGCAGCAGATGGCGGGCACAGAGGGCCTCACGTGGACGGACATTCTCCGCTTCTACTACCCCGGCATGGCGCTGGTGGAAATGAACTATCAGCGCACGCCCCTCTCGGCGCTTGGCGCGCTGCCCGCCAACCTGGGCCGCGCCCGGCCGCGCCCCACGCCCAAGCCCACCCCCGCCCCGCTGCCCGCGCTGACCGGAAACGAGTACTACGCCCGCGTGGTGCTGGGCTCCAAGAGCTCCACCCTCAACGTACGGGCGGAGCCCTCCACCAGCGCCGCCATCAAGGGCGTGGTCGAGCACAACGCGCGGCTGATCGTGATGGAGGACCTGGCCGGCGGCTGGGCCCATATCAAGACCGCGGAGATCGAGGGGTACGTCTCCACCTCGTATATTAAGAAGGAATCATGACCAAACGGTGAACGATCTGGAAACAAAACCCGTTCCGTTGCATAGTTAACGGAATTCGATTACAATACACTCATCCGGCCGGCGACACGCCGGAGAGATGAGGTGAACCATGAGGCGAACGGGAGTCATTTGCGCGCTGGCGCTGACGCTCTTGTTCGCCTTGTGCGTTGCCAGGGCGGTCCGGGCCGAGACCGGGGCCGACCAGACCATTCTCATCAACCAGCGCCTTCCGGTAACCTCATCCGAGGCCCGGTACACCTTCACCGCCCCCGCCAACAACCTCTACACATTCCGCAGCTTCGGGGCCGAGGGCGCGTCGGGCATCCTCTACCGATACGGCGACGCCTCGCCCATCGCCGAGGGCGAGGGCTTCAGCTTTTCCGCGCGCCTCATCTCCGGAGCGCGGTACCTGCTGGTGGTGAAGGGCGGCTCGGGCGCGCAGGTGGAGATCATGCGCGACGCGCTGGGCCGCAGCTTTGACCGGCCCATTCAACTGGGCAACCTGGCCGACGGCTACGACAAGGTGATTGCCCGCGCCTATGACACCCACTGGTACGCCTTCACCGCGCCGTTAACCGGCGGTTACGTGATCGCCACATCCTCCGAAATCGACACGCTGGGATACCTGATGGACCCCTCCGGGCGAGTGCTCGTCACTTCCGACGACGCCTACGCGGACTACGAGCGCAATTTTCTGATGGAAGCCGACCTATCCGCCGGGCAGACCTACCTGCTTCGCGTCAGCGCCAGGGGCAACATGACCGGCGCCTACCACCTGACGGTGCTGGAGCCGGAGGCGGGCGCGCCGGCCCTCGAATCGCTGACGATGAGCCTGGACCGCGTTCAGCTGCGCTCCGGCGATGTGACGCGGCTTTCCGCCGCGGCGTCGCCGGCGGGCGCCCGAGCCCTTGTGCGGTGGGTGTCCACCGATCTTTCGGTGGCCAAGGTCACCCAGGAGGGCGAGGTCATCGCCATCGCGCCGGGCGAGTGCGAGGTCATCGCCTATGCCGGCGGACGGGCGGAGGCGAAGTGCCGCGTGACGGTGCAGTCGATCCCGCTCCAGGAGGTGCACTTCGAGCTGGACGCGCTGGAGCTCCCCCGGCGGCAGACCGCCGCGCTCAACTACGCGGTGATGCCGCTGGACGCCAGCGACCAGCGGATGCGCTTTTCAAGCTCCGACGAATCCGTGGCCACGGTGGACGGCCGCGGCGTGGTCACCGCCGTATCGGAGGGGCGGGCGGTCATCACCGTGACCAGCGTGGACGGTGGCCGCGAGAGCAGCCTGACCGTCACGGTCACCCCCGCGGAGCCGGTGTACCGGGCGCTGCTGGTGGGCGAGCAGCGATACGTGGACGGGCGGCTGCGCACCGGCTCGATCAATACCACCCAGGGCATGGCGGACCTTCTGGCCAATTCCGGCGCGCCCGGCGGCTACAAGGTGACGATGAAGCTGGACAGCACCCGCAAGGAGCTGGTGCAGGCCATCCGCACCGCCTTTCAGGATGCGGAGCCCACGGATGTGTCGCTGTTCTACATCAACTGTCACGGCGGCTTTGATTCCGGCCGCGCCTGGCTGGAACTGCACGACGGAACGCGCGTCACCGCCGATCAGCTGGAGCAGATGCTCCGGAGAATTCCCGGCACGGTGATCGTCATGATCGACTGTTGCCAGAGCGGCGCGTTTCTGAGCGACGACGCCTACTCCGACTTCAACCGGGGCGTGATCCAGGCCTTCTCTCGCGGCGCGGCCTCCGGCTTTGTGAAGAGCAAATACCGGGTGATGACCTCCTCCAGCTCCACCCAGGACAGCTACCGCATCTCCTTTGACGGCGCGGACAGCGAGGCGGCGATGGCCACGGCCTTCGTCCGGTCGCTTTGCGAGGCGGGCGGCTGGGATCTGATCAAGGACCGAAGGACTTCCCTGCGCGCGGATCTGGACAAGGACCGCGTGGTGAGCTTTGAGGAGGCCTTCCGCTACACCCGGCGCAGGGTCCGCCAGTACCTGTCCCGGTCCACCGTGCGGCAGGACGTGCAGGTGTTCCCCAGGGGCGCAATGCTCACCCTGTTTTCTCGCTGACGGGCGCATCGCACGTCAAAGGCCGGCGGCAAACGCCGCCGGCCTTAAAAGGCAGGGCACCGATCAGGGCATCACGCTGGGCGCGGGCGTGGCGGCGGTCACCACGGGGTTCAACGGCCATTGGGCGTCGAGACCCTCGATCCAGGTGGCGATGGCGTTTCCATACACCGCGATGAGCGCGAGCGAAAGCGCGAACACGATCAGCGTCAGCACCAGCGCCGCGATGCAGAAGTTGCGCTTCGAGGCGCGCTTGCAGGTGATCGCCCACACGAACAGCATGATGATGTTAACGCCCGGAATGGCCAGTACGATCAGGGTACCGATCCAGTTCATGACCGAAACAACGCTTCTTCTGCCGTATTCCCTCGTCCCATCCTGACCCATTTGGATATCCCCTTCCGTAAATCAATTGTTGGCCTCGCTGAAATCACATCGCCCCGACGGACGACAAAAGCCGGCGCGCATTGCGGAAAAAGATGGCCTCATTCCATGCCCGGGGCAGCGAAAGCGTCCGGATCAGGAGCGCCTCGTCCGCGATGTTCGACCAGGGCGTGTCGCTGCCAAAGAGGATGTGCTCCGGTCCGTGGGCTTCGATCAGCGCCCGGACCACCGGCATCAGAACCCGCCCGTGGCTGTAGGAGGTATCCAGGTACAGATTGGGCGCGGGCACAAGATCCTTCAGCGCGTCGTCGCCCATCAAAAGCCCGCCCCAATGGGCGGCCACCACCTGGGCGCCTTCCAGATGCTCCATCGCCCGCCGCAGCATCCGGGGTTCGCACCGGCATGGCGGAAGGTAGGCCATGTCTTGCCCGGCGTGGAAGACCACCGCCATGCCGAGCCGCCCGATCCTGCGATACAGCGGCGTGAGGCGCGGATCGTCCACGGCAAAGTCCTGATACTCCGGATGCAGCTTGACGCCGCGAAGCCCCAGCGCGGCCATGCGCTCCAGCTCGTCCACCGCGTCCTCCGCCATCGGGTACACCGACCCGAAGGGGATGATCCTGCCGCTCTTCTGCCGCGCGGCCCAGTCGTTGATCGACCGTTGCTGCGAGGCCTTGGTGGCCACCGGGAGCAGCACGCCCATCGCGTCCGCGCGCTCGAGCGCTTCCGTCAGCGATCGAACCGTGCCGTCCGTGGAGGGGTGCAGCCCGCCGGCGCCCAGCGCCAGCTTTTTCACCGCGCCCGCCGCGATCCGGTCCGGAAAGGCGTGGGTGTGAAAGTCTATCAGCATCTTTTCCTCTGTAATAAGCCGCCGTTTGTATTATTATAACCGATTGCCGGAAGTCAGTCAATGCCACAATTTGAGATGTATTGCGGCCGCCCGCAAAATTTCACTTGCTTTTGGTGCTATTTTGTAATATAATCGTCATACATGAAATACTTGGAAAACATTCCAAACGAAACGAGGAGGCGAAACCGATGAAATCGCGAGGCAGGGCATTTTGTCTTTTCCTGGCGGCTGCAATCCTTTGCGCGCTCCCGGTCGATGCCCTCGGGGCTGTAAAGCAGAAGAGCGTAACGCTCAGCACGAAGCTGATTACCATCGACCTCGCGAAAGGCAAGACCGCGCAGCTCACCGGCGCGGTGAATCCCTCGAACGCCAGTCAGAAGATGGTCTGGTACAGCGCGACCAAATCCGTGGCCACCATCTCCTCCGCCGGGGTGATCACGGCCAAGAAGGTGGGCACGGCGCGGGTCGGCGCACGTCCGTCCAGCAACAAGAATTGGGCGAAGGCCACGGTCAAGGTGATCGACAGCCGGATCCCCACCAGCATCAAGCTGGATGTGTCCAGCCTGTCGCTGACGGTGGGCGGCACCTATCAGCTGACCGCAACGGCGCTGCCCGCCACCGCGGGCCAGTCGTTCCGCTGGAAGTCCAGCAAGTCCTCGGTGGCCTCGGTGTCCTCCAGCGGCCTCGTCACCGCCAAGAAGGCGGGAACGGCGCTGGTGCGCGCCTATTCGGCCTATTCCTCCAAGCGCTACCGCACCATCAAGGTGACGGTCAAAAAGGTGCCCGCCCCCAGCAAGGTCATCCTTACGGCCCCGGCCACCCAACTGGAGAAGGGCGCCACGCTGCAGATGACCGCTTCCGTTTCGCCGACGGGCTCCAACGCCTCCATCACCTGGTCGAGCAGCAACAAAGCCGTCGCCACCGTTTCCTCCGGCGGCCTCGTCACCGCCAAGAAAACCGGCAGCGTCACCATCTACGCCCGGTCCAAGGCCAAGAGCAGCGTTTACGCCCGCCAGAAGCTGACGGTCGTGGATTCCCAGTCCGTCACCAGCGTAAACATCGAGAGCGAAAGCACCGTGGTGCGGGTCGGGAGCAAACTGGCGCTCGACGCCAGCGTGGCCCCCGCCAGCGCGCCGCAGACCGTAAGCTGGAGCAGCAACAACCCCTCCGTCGCCGCCGTTTCCTCCGATGGCACGGTGACCGGCAAGGCCTCCGGCAGCGCCACCATCACCGCCAAGGCCGGCGGCAAGACGGATACGCTGCGCGTGGTGGTGCAGAAGGCCTCCCCCATCACCGCCGAACCCAGCCAGAAGACCAGCGTGTCGGGCATCAACGCGAACCTGGCCAAGATTGACGACATCCTGCGCTACACCACCACCGAACTGGACGCGCTGTACACGTCGGGCACCATCAGCAAGACCGAGGCGCTGGCGCGCAAGACCATCATCCTCAACGCCTTCAAGATGGCGCGCTTCCCGTGGATGAGCTCCAAATCCATCGGCTATTACTCGGGCAGCGGCTCCTACTCCGCCAACACGGTGTACTTCGGCGTCCCCTACACCCAAAAGACCACCCTGCGCACCTATACCGTGGACCGGCTGCTGGATGCGGGCGCCTTCGTCAAGACGGGCTCCAACGCCTATCACACCGCCAAAATTCCCAGCACCACCTACCCCGGTAACGACTGTTCTTCCTTCGTATCCATGTGCCAGTGGGGGCTGGGCACCAGCTATTCCTACCTCAACTCCACGGCGATCAAGGCATCCTCCGCCTACAAGACCATCGCCAGCACCTCCAAAAAGAGCGGCTACCTGGACATGCGCCCGGGGGATGTGCTGGTCAAGAACGGTCACGCGCTGATGTTCATCTACTATGCCAACAGCGCCAGGACCTCGATCATGGTCATCCAGCAGGGCGGCTTCAACACCCTTTCCACCGTCGCCTGCGACCTGAAGTCGCTGAGCTATTACAGCGACAACTCCGCCTACGTGGCGCGCCGCAAGACCAGCTTCGCCTGACGGCTCCGCCCGGACCATCGCCCTCGCCCCCTTGCGCGAACACGGGAATTGTCTTATAATGAGATGATCCCAGGCAAGGGGGCGTATTCATTGCATTCCGGACCCATCGGCGTGTTTGATTCCGGTGTCGGCGGCATCAGCGTGCTGCGCGCGCTGCGCACCGCACTGCCCAGTGAACACTTCATCTACTACGGCGACAACCTCAACGCGCCCTATGGCACGCGGCCGGAGCACGAGATCCGCCTTCTGACACAGCAGAGCGTGCGGGTGTTGACGGATCAGGGCGTCAAGGCGCTGGTGATCGCCTGCAACACCGCCACCAGCGCGGCGGCGGACGACCTGCGCCGGCGTCTGACGCTGCCCATTATCGGCATGGAACCGGCGCTCAAGCCCGCGGCGCTGTCCGCCGGAGGCGGCCGAATCCTCGTGATGGCGACGCCCGCCACGCTGCGGCAAAAGAAGTTTCAGGAACTGATGGGCCACTACGGCCAACGGGCGGAAATGCTGCCCTGTCCGGGCCTCATGGAGTTTGCCGAGCGGGGCGAGATGGATTCCCCCGCCCTGGACGCCTACCTGGCGGACCGCTTCGCACCCTTTCCGGGCGCGGAGGTGAGCGCCATCGTGCTGGGCTGTACCCACTACGTTTTTCTCCGCCGCGCGATCCAGAGGGCCATGCCCGACGCTCGGCTCTACGACGGCAACGAGGGCACCGCCCGCCAGCTCCGGGCCATACTGCGCGCCGAAGGTCTCGAAGCCCCGCCCGGCGCCGGCACCGTGACCTTTCAGACCTCCGGCGCGCCGGAGCGATCCCATCCGGTTTTTCACAGGCTCTATGTCCTGCCCCCCGAGGACTGAGCACTGAAAACTGCGTAAAAGACCATCCACAAAGTCCCCAAAGGGCTTCAACCGTTCCCGGCGACCGGCGCGCCGGGAACGCGTTTAATCCATCAGTGCGCACACTGATGGACCAAACAACCCCATACGTCAGCACACCGCCCGGAAATCCCGGGGGATTTCAGGTGTGCGCAGCCACTTTCCTTCGCATCAAAAAACCTCACAGGGTTTTTGATGCTTTGACCGCGCCCGGCGCATGCCGGGCGCGGTCTTACGCCTCCTCCGGCCCGTTGGGCCAGCAGTCCGAATCGTCGTAGATGCCGCTCACGTCCATCACGGCAGACCGCGCGGCCCGGTTGGCTTCGGCCGCCAGCGCCTCCGGGGTGGACAGGTCCGCGCCCTCCAGGCGCGCCCGAACCGACGGGTGCAACGATTCAAAGTACGCGTAAGCCTCGGGATTCGTTTCGAGCAGCGCCTCCAGGCCGTTTGCGTCCTCGGGGATTGTCATTTCATCACCGCCTTTATGCACAGTATGGATGAAACGGACGCGCTCCATGCATCCGCCCCCGCCACGACGAATTTCACGCGGATGCGGATCGTTTCACCGTGCGGAAAATGGGCCATTTTTGGACAGAACGCTAAGCTGCTTATTTTTGTGTTTAGAATTTCTTTTTCATTGGCGCGAGGGTTGAAAAAACACCGGATTTGCATTATAATCCGTGTATGAATTCATTTTTGTTTTGAGGGGCTGCATATGAGCGCATTTTTGGAGGTTTCCGGCATCACGATGCGTTTCAGGGGGCTGACGGCCGTGGACGGCTTTTCGGCCACCCTCGAGCGCGGCCGGATCTACGGCCTGATCGGCACCAACGGCGCGGGCAAGACGACGCTCATCAACATCCTCTCCGGCCAGTTGAAGCCTACCGCCGGCCGCGCGCACCTGGACGGGCGCGAGATCACCGGGGTGCGCCCGGATCTGGTCGCCCGCATGGGCGTGGGCCGCACCTACCAGAACCTGCGGCTCTTCGGCAAGATGACCTGCCTTGAAAACGTGATGATCGGCGCCCAGATTCACAAGGGCTACAACCTGGCCCAGGCGCTTTTGAGCCTCCCGTCCTACTGGAACCGGGAAAAGGCGCTCCGGGCGACGGCCCTTGAGATGCTGGACGCCGTGGGCATCGGAGACGCGGCGGACAAAGAGGCGGCCTCTCTCCCCTACGGTGATCAGCGGCTTCTGGAGATTGCGCGGACCCTCGCGATGAAGCCCCGGCTGCTGCTGCTGGACGAACCCGCCGCCGGCATGAACCCCCGCGAAAGCGCGGATCTGGTGGAAACCATTCGGCGGGTACAGAAGGATTTCGGACTTACGATCCTCCTGATCGAACACGACATGAAGGTTGTGATGGAGCTTTGCGAGTACATCTACGTGATGGCCTTCGGCGAGACCATTTTCCACGGACTGCCGCGGGAGGTCAGCGAACACCCGGCGGTGATCGAGGCGTATCTGGGGAGGGCGTGCCGTGCTTGAACTGAGGGAACTGGACGTATCCTACGGCAGCATTCGCGCCGTGCGCGGCGCGTCGCTGACCGTGAACGACGGCGAGATTGTGGCGCTGATCGGCGCCAACGGCGCGGGCAAGAGCACCATTCTGCAGGCGATTTCCGGCCTTCTCGCGCCCCGGAGCGGCGACATCTTGCTGGACGGCGCGTCCATTAAGGGGCTGGCCCCGGAGCGCATCGTGGAAAAGGGCGTCATCCAGGTGCCGGAAGGGCGGCAGATCTTCTCCGGCATGACGGTGATGGAAAACCTCCGGCTGGGCGCCTACTTGCTCCGCGACAAGGCGGAACTGGGAAAGCGCATGGAAGCGGCGTTTTCGCTGTTTCCGGTGATCGCCCAGCGGCGGCGGCAGCTGGCGGGCACGCTCTCCGGCGGCGAACAGCAGATGCTGGCCATCGGCCGCGGCCTGATGGCGGACCCCAGGTTGCTGCTATTGGATGAGCCATCCCTGGGCCTTTCGCCGCTGATGACCCAGCAGGTGTTCAACGTGCTGGGCGGCCTCCGCGAAAAGGGCATTACGATGCTGCTGGTAGAGCAGAACGCCTGCGAGGCGCTGGAGATCTCCGACCGCGCCTACGTGCTGGAAACCGGCACGGTGGCGATGGCGGGCGAGAGCCGTCTGCTCAAGGATGATCCCCACGTCAAGACAGCTTATCTCGGGAGGTGAGGGCATGGATCCATCCTATGTGCTGGTTCAGGTGGTCAACGGTCTGAAGCTGGGCAGCGTCTATGCCATCGTCGCCACGGGATACTCCATCGTGTACAGCATCCTGCGGCTCATCAACTTCGCCCACGGCGACATCATGTGCGTGGGCGTGTACGCCGCCTACATGATGCTGTCCGTGATGATGGCGCCGCTGCCGGTGGCCATCGCAATCGCGATCGTCACGTCGGTGGTGCTGGGCGTGGTGGTGGAGCGCATTGCCTACCGCCCGCTGCGCACCGCCAGCGAGGAGACCGTGATGATGACTTCCATTGCGGTATCGATGTTCATCCAGAATCTGATGACCATGCTCTTTTCGGCGCAGAGCCGCGCCTTCAAGCTGCCGGAAGGACTCGTCGCGCTGCACCGCATCGGCGGCGTCACGCTGTCCACCATGAACATCATCACCTTTATCCTGACGGCCGTGCTGCTGACGGGGCTGAACCTGGTCATCCGGCGCACACGCATCGGCATGGCGATGCGCGCCTGCACCGACAACCAGAAGGCCGCGCGGCTGATGGGCATCAACGTCAACACGGTGGTCACCTTCTCGTTTGCGGTGGGCTCGGGGCTGGCCGCAGTGGCGGGCATCATGCTGGCGGGCGAGTACAAGACCATTGACCCGCTGATGGGCTTTGTGCCGGGTGTCAAGGCCTTTGTGGCGGCGGTGCTGGGCGGCATCGGCAGTCTATCCGGCGCGGTGCTGGGCGGCTTCATCATGGGCGTGGCGGAGATGTTGTTTGCGGGGCTTTTGCCCAAGGAGATCGCCGTCTACCGCGACGCGCTGGTGTTCGTGATCCTGATTCTGGTGCTGCTGGTCCGGCCCAACGGCCTGATGGGCGCCGGCAGCGGGAGGAGGAGCTAGCATGATCGTGCGCAACAAGGCGTTTCGCTTCTGGGCGTTCATCGCGCTGCCCCTGCTCCTGATCGCGCTTGCGGACAGGACGCTCCCGGGCTACTATGTGCGGCTGGTGAAGCTGGTGGGCATCAACATCATCCTGGCCTCCAGCCTCAGCCTGTGCAACGGCTTTACCGGCATCTTCTCCATGGGCCACGCGGGCTTCATGGCCATCGGCGCCTACGCCTCCGCGCTGCTGACGATCCCGGTGGCCAAGAAGGCGATCCTGCTGAAAAACCTGCCGGACACCCTCGGCCAGGTGGCCATGCCGCTGGTTCCGGCCCTCGTGGTGGGCGGGGTTCTGGCGGCCCTCGTGGCGCTTCTGATCGGCTTTCCGGTGCTCCGGTTCAAGGGGCACTACCTGTCGGTGGCGACGCTGGGGCTGATCGTCATCATCCGTTCGCTCTTGCAGAACAACCCCGACTACACCAACGGCGCCAAGGGCCTGTCGGGCATCGCGGGGCTTTCGGACACCTTCACCATCTACGCGGTCATGGTGGTGATGATGTTCATCCTCCACCGCATCCTGAACTCCGCCTACGGGCGCAGCATGGTGGCCATCCGGGACGACATCGTGGCGGCGGAATCGCTGGGCGTGGGCCTGGCGCGGCACAGACTGCTGGCCTTCTGCGTCAGCGCGTTCATGGCGGCGGTGGCGGGCGGGCTGTGGGCCCACGTGCAAAAGGTGATCTCCCCCTCCTTCTTTTATTACGACAGGACCTTTGACATCGTGGAAACGTCGATCATCGGCGGCATGTACTCGCTCAGCGGTTCGGTGGTGGGCGCCATCATCATGACCATCGTGCCGGAGCTCTTGTCCGGGCTGGAATCCAGCGTAACGATCTTCGGCCACCCAATCTACGGCGCGGCGCAGCTGATCCTGTCGGCACTGATGATCGTGATCATCATCTTCCGCCGCCAGGGCCTCGTGGGGTACAGCGACGCCATCGTCGGCTCCTGGTTTGACGGCTCGGTATACCGCGGCGCGATTGACCCCGCGGAGTACCGCGCGCTGGGCCGCGCAGTCGCCGGAAGGCTGCGCCGCAGGGCAACGACATAACCGCGGTCCGCCGCGTTATGGAATCATTCATAGGGGGGTATTTCAATGAGAATGAAGAGGCTTCTGTCCCTGTTGCTCGCGCTTTTGCTGACCGCGGCGCTCGCCGGCACCGCGCTGGCGGACACCATCAAGATCGGCGCGATCTACAACCTGACCGGCGGCCAGGCTTCGCTGGATCAGCCGTCCCTCAACGGCTTCCAGATGGCGGCCGATGAGATCAACGCCGCCGGCGGCATTGGCGGCGCGACCGTGGAAGTCGTGGCCATCGACGGCAAGACCGAGCAGGACGCCGTGGCCAACGCCGTCACCAAGATGGTGGATGTGGACAAGGTCGTCGTGGTGGCGGGCCTTTCCGACTCCAACTACGCCCTTGCCGCGGGCATGATCGCGCAGGAGGCGGGCATCCCCTTCGTGACCTCCGGCGCGACGCTGCCCACGCTGCCGGACCTGGTGGGCGACATGGCGTTTCTCGCGCCCTTCGGCGACAACGTACAGGCCTATGCCTGCGCCGAGTACCTCGTCAACGACCTGGGCTTCTCCAAGTGCTACCTCTTGACCGACAACTCGATGGAGTTCACCACCACGCTGTCCACCTTCTTCAAGGAGCGGTTTGAGGCGCTGGGCGGCACCATCGTGCTGGAGGACATCTACATGAACAAGGACCCGGACTTCTCCGCGCAGATCGACCGCTTCCTGGCCGACGGCAAGGAAGCCGAGGCGATCTTCGTGGCGGGCGTGCCGGATGACGCGGGCGTCATCGTCAAGCAGTTCCGCGACAAGGGCGCCGAGCAGCCCATCATCTCCGGCGACGGCTTTGACACGCCGCTTCTGATGGAAGTCGCCGGCGACGCGGCCGAGGGCGTGCTGGTGGGCACCCACGCCTCGCTGAAGAATCAGAGCGAAAAGGTCCAGAACTTCGTCAAAGCCTACACCGAAAAATACGGCAACGCGCCGGAGAACGCCTTCGCCGCGCTGGGCTATGACACGATGTACCTCCTGGCCGACGCCATCGGGCGCGCCGGCTCCACCGACGGCGCGGCCATCGCCAAGGCCATCGGCGAAACCACGGGGCTTGAGGGCGTCACCGGAACCATCACCTACAAGGACGGCAGCCACGTGCCGATGAAGTCCGTGACCATCAACGTGGTCAAGGACGGCGAATTCGAGTTCGTGAAGGAAGTCACCCCTTCGTAAGCCAAAAAAGCGCCAACCGCGATCAGAGAGGGCATGCGCCCTCTCTGATCGCGCAAGGGCTTGCATTTTGGGGCGGAAAAAGGTACCATAATAACCGGAAGAACGCGCCCGCCGGGGCGCGCACATCGGGAGGGATTGCGATGCACGAGGCACTGAAGATCACCGCCCACCAGTTTAAGGCGGGCAACTATGACAAGGCCATTCTGGCGCTGGGCTCCTGCGAGGCCCACGGGCAGCACCTGCCGCTGGGCACCGATACCCACGTCAGCTACATGCTCGCCTGCAAGGTGGCCGAGCAGGTTCCCGGCCTTCTGGTGCTGCCGCCGGTCTCCGTCGGCGTCAGCGAGCACTACGCCCGGTTCCCCTTCACCATCTACCTGAAGTACGACACGATGATCGCCGTCATCAAAGACATCCTGCGCACCACCATCGCAAACGGCATCAAGAAGATCTTCCTCATGAACGGGCATGACGGCAACATCGCGGCCATTGAGGTCGCGGCCCGGGAGATCAAGATGGAGTGCCCCGACGCCCGGATCGTGGCGCTCAACGACTGGTGGGTGGCCGCGGGCAAGCTGCTGCCGCCGGGCACCTTTGAGGTGTGGGACGGCCTGGGCCACGCCGGGGAGGGCGAAACCTCCATCGCCCTCGCGCTGTTTGAGCAGTGGTGCGAAATGGACAAGGCCGCCGGCGTCGTGCCGAACCACCTGCCCCCCTTTGTGGACGTCAAATGGGACTTTGCGGAGCTCACCGACACTGCCGCCACCGGCGACCCCACCAAGGGCACGAAGGCCAAGGGCGAGAAGATGGAAAAGGTGCTGACGGACCTCGTGGTGGGCACCCTTCGGGCGCTGGACGCGAAGGACTGGGACTATTCGTCCACCGCTTCGTTCAAAAAGCTGTGAAAGGCGCCCCAGTCGGGGCGCGGGATAAACCGGGGGCGGTTCGCGCAGCGCGAACCGCCCCCGTCAATTGTCCCGATTGTGTCAGCCCAGAAACGCCAGCTTGACCTGGAAGTTATCGGAGCCGGAGAAATAGTCCACGGTGATCTGCTGGCCGGATTTTTTGTAGACGGCGCTGAACGTCTGATCCTTGGGCGAAAGCGGCTCGGAAATGGCCCACTCACCCGCGGCCAGCCGGCTCAGGTACTCCTGCGCGTCGGTGGCGGAGGCGCCCCGGTAGGTCAGCACGCGGCTTCTGGCACCGACGCCCTCCTCCACGGACACCAGCGTGCCCGCCGCAGGCAGCGGGAAGGCGGCGTAATCCGGGTCGTCCCAGGCCGTGGCCGGCTCGCCGCACAGCGCCACCGCGGTGGTGGAACCGCTGGCGATCAGGTGAATCTCCACGTCCTTGTAATAGAGCACCGTCAGCGCCTTGCTGCGCACAAAGACGCGGGCGCCGTCGTCCGCCAACTGATCGGCATAGGCGTCAAACCCCGTGACGCTCATCGGCGGTATGGCCACCTCCGCGCGGTCCCCATAAAGGCGCGTATCATAGCCGGAAGCCTCGTACACCGGAACGGACGGGAACTGCGCCGACGGCCAGGCGTCAAGGCTGGGTTCGGCGGACTCGGCCGGTGCGGTGGTCTCCGCCGGCTCGGGCACGGCAGCCTTTTCCGCCACGCGGTTCTGGGTCAGCCAAATGGAGCCCCAGAGCGCCAGCGCCACCACAACCACGGCAAAGCCGCCGACCAGCGAGTACTGCAGGACGTGGCGGCGTTTCTCCTCCGCCGCGTCGTTTTCCAGCGTGAAAACGTCCTCTTCCTCATAGGGCTCTTTGAAATCCTGCTTGGCCAAGGCGCTCAGCTCCTTTGGTAGAAGTCCTCAGGGCACACAAATTTATTATAGCACACTGATATGGACGATGCAATCCGCCAAATGGTTCAGATGGGGCGGACCCGGAAGTTTACGCATAATGAGAGGGAGCCTCGCGGCGCGCGGCTCCCTTCCGATTGCGGCGGTTATTTCAGGGTGATGATCACGCGGCGGTAGGGCTCCTCCCCCTCCGAATGGGTGGTCACGTAGGGGTTGTCCTGCAACGCGGAATGGAGCACGCGGCGCTCGTAGGGGTTCATGGGCTCCAGCGCTACGCGGCGGCCCGTCTTGCGGGCGCGGGAGGCCATCCGGGCGGCCAGCTTGCGCAGCGCGTCCTCGCGCTTGGCGCGGTAGTGCTCGCTGTCCAGCGAAACGCGGGTGTACTCATCCCGGCCCTTATTGACCTCGAGGCTGGTCAGGTACTGCAGCGCGTCCAGCGTCTCGCCGCGGCGGCCGATGAGCACCCCCAGCGCGTCGCCGGTCATCTGCGCGTACAGGTGGCCTTCGTCCTCCTTCATGCGGATCTCGACGTCGACGCCCATGAGCTTTGTGACGTTTCTCAGAAAGTCGTAGGCGCGCGTTCCGGTTTCGCTCAAAAGCGACGGGTCCAGCGGCGGCAGATCCTCGGTCGGCATGGAAGGCATCGCCTCCCGGGGCGCGGCTTCCGGGCGGCGCCGGGGTTCGCGCGGCGGGCGGGGTTCGCGCGCCTCCCGGGGCGCACGGGGTTCGCGCGGTTCGGACTGCTCGCGGGGCGCGCTCTGCTCACGGGGTTCGCGCGCCTCGCGCGGCGGACGGGCTTCGCGGCGGGACGCCTTGAACTCGGCCACGGAGCGGATCACCGGTGCCGACGCGTCGGCTTCGCGCGGTTCGGGCTCGGGCTTTGCTTCGGGGGCCGGGCGCTCGGCCCTGGGCTCTCTGGGCTCCCGCTTGGGGCGCTCCGGCTGGCGTTCGGGCTTCTTCTCCGGCTGGCGCTTTTCCGCCCGGGGCTTCACGGCGTCAAGGGTCATCACCGGCATGTCGATGGCGTAGTCGTCCTCCGCTTCCTTCACCGTCAGGCGCACCCGCGCCAGCTTGCCAAACATGCCGAAAAGACCGGGGCTTCCCATTTCCAGAACGTCGATGTTGACATCGGCGGAATCGCACTTGAGCTCGGCCAGGCCGGCCTTTACAGCGTCCTCAACAGTCTTGCCGCTCTTTTCAATAGACCTCAAGGTTTGATGACCTCCTCCTCAGGATTGGATTTGACCTTCTTTTTGTCAAAGTACCAATTGATGGCCAGCTGCTGCAGCACCTGGAACACATTGCTGAACACCCAGTACAGCGAAAACGCGGAAGTATAGGTGGCGCAAATCCAGACGGAGAACAGTGGCATGAACCATTGCATCATCTTGTTGGTCTGCTGCTGCGCGTCGTTGCCGGCGGCGGAGGCGTTGCCCGGGGTGAGCAGCTTGGAGCTGATCATCTGGCTGACGCCGGCCAGGATCGGCAGGATGAACCAGCCGTTGAACTGCGCGGGAATGCTGATGTCCCAGAACAGCATCTTGGTCTGGAAAATCGAGGAGCCGGCGCCAAACTGCGCCGCGATGGTCTTGTAGGCGTCGCTGCCCAGGAACTGCCGAACCGAGGCCAGATTGTCCGCGGTCAGGATCGTGCCGGCAACCTCCTGAATGTTCTGGAGCTGATCGCCGATGGCGGGAATAATGGTCGAGAGGAAGGAATCCGGCTGATAGATGCTCTTGATCCACAAAAAGGGCTGGAGCATGTCCGGCGTAAAGGTGCCGCTCATCATGGCCTGAATCAGCTTGACGGTATGCTCGTTGGCCACAACCCGCATCGCGGTAAACATCATGAACAGGATGGGGAGCTGGATCATCATCGGGAGACAGCCGCTCAGCGGGTTGATCTTCTCCTTCTTGTACAGCTCGCTCATCTTGACGTTGAGCTTTTCCTTGTCGTTGGCGTACTTCTTCTGAAGCGCGGCGATCTGCGGCTGTACCTCGTTCATGCGCTTCATGGACTGCCGGCTCTTGATGTCCAACGGCATCAGGACCATGCGGATCAGAAGCGTGAACAGGATCACCGACCAGCCGTAGTTGCCGACGACGCTGTTGATGAGGTCCAGAACGTCTTTCAAAAAGGCGCTGATAAAATTCATGTGTCCAATCCTCTCATGCGCCGCGGCGCGCTTGGGCGGGCGGCAGGGGTTGTTACGGAACGGGGTCGTATCCGCCCGGGTGGAACGGATTGCACCGGAGGATGCGCTTTGCCGCCATCCAACCGCCCTTCAGCGCGCCGTAGCGCTGGATGGCCTCCATGGCGTAGGCGGAGCAGGTGGGTACAAACCGGCAGGACGGCGGAAGCGACGGGCTGATCTGCCGCCTGTAGAACCGGATTCCCGCGAGCATGGCCCGCTTTGGCAGCGTTCGGAAGTTCATTGGTTCACGCCGGCCTTTTTGAGGAGATAGGCCATCTCCCTGGTCAATTCCGGGTGCGGCGCCCGGGCCGCGGCGCGCCGGGCGACAAAAATGTACTTGCCGCCGACGAGGAAGGGCCGCCGCATGCGGAAGTCCTCCCGCAGACAGCGGCGGATGCGGTTGCGCACCACGCTGTTGCCCACCTTCGCGGATACCGAAAAACCGACCTTCACATCCCGGGCCTTCAAGTATACCAGCACCATCAGCTTCCCAGGGAAGGACTTCCCCCTTCGGTAGACATACTGAAAGTGCTTGTTGCGGCCCAGGCTGAAGCGGCGGCCTAAACGGAAGCGATGCTCTTTGGCGGCGTCCATCCCCGGTTACGCGGACAGCACCTTGCGGCCGCGCAGCCGCCGGGCCTTGAGCACGGCACGGCCGGTCTTGGTCTTCATGCGGGCGCGGAAACCGTGGACCTTGGAGCGCTGGCGTTTCTTGGGCTGGTAGGTGCGATACATGCGAATACTCCCTTTCCATCTCTCAGAATATTGTGAATCGCCCGGGCACCCGAATGACCGCGGGCAGGCATTCCAAACCTCGGCGCCATAAAGGCAGCCCTATCATTTTAAAGGATAAATGGCGTCGTGTCAAGCAAAAACCCGCACAATTCCCGGCCGTTTGGGCGCGGGCGGCGGATTTCTCCGGAATTTCACGGCGCGGAGCGAATTTTATCACATTCCTTTGCTATACTCCTCCATACTTAGGGCAAGAAGTCTGCCGGAGGGAATTATCGGATGGCGTTTTTGCGCGGGGTTCTCGCACGGGCGAAGCGGTTTTTTACGGGCTGCTACGGCGGCGACCAGCTGTCGATGACCATGACGTACGCGGCGCTGGTTTTGATTCTTATGGGCGCCTTTCCGCGCCTTGAAGTACTGCTGGCGGTGGCCTACGCGCTGGTCATCTGGTCGTTTTTCCGAATGTTCTCGCGCAACGTCAAGGCGCGCCGCCGCGAGAACGATTGGTTTCTCCGGAAGACCGCGCCCATCGCCGACCGGCTGTACCGAGTGAGGACGCGCCTTACGCGCAAGGCTGCTCCGCACGTCACGCGCTTTTACCAGGCGCGGGCACGCTTCAAAAACCGCAAGGTCTACCTGTACTTCCGCTGCCCCGGCTGCCGCTCGTGGCTCAGGCTGCCGCGCGGGGCCGGGAATGTATCCGTCACCTGCGGCCATTGCGGCCGGGAAACCCGCAAAACCGCGTAGCGCGCCGCGTTTTGGCCGACCGTTATACATTCCGACAATTTTGTCAGGTGACAGCCACCCCCGCCTTCTGTATAATGGTTTCGGAAGGTGGGGGTGTTTTTTGATGGCTCAGTCCAACCCGTATGTGATCTTTACCGACGCGACGGCCGACCTGCCCGCGGAGGATTTCCGCCGGTACGAAATCCAGTCGCTGCCGATGCTGTACAGGCTGGCAGGGCGGGATACGCTCTACGACGGCAGTTGGCCGGACGAGCGCGTTCACGCATTCTATGACCGGCTGCGCGCAGGCGACAGCATTTCCACTTCGCAGATCTCGCCGGGCGCCTATGAGGAAGCCTTTTCGCCCTGGCTGGAAAAGGGCTACGACGTGTTTTATGTGTGCTTTTCCTCCGGCCTGAGCGGGACCTATCAGTCCTCCAACATCTCCGCGCCGGTTTTGATGGAGCGCTACCCCGGCCGCAAGGTGGTCATCAGCGATTCGCTGGGCGCCACCTTCGGCGAAGGTCTGGCGGTTCTGCAGGCGGCGAAAAACCGAGAGGCGGGCATGTCCATCGAGGACAACGCCCGCTGGATCGACGCGCACGTGCTGCAAAACGTCCATTGGTTCACCGTGGACGATCTGATGTTCCTGAAGCGCGGCGGGCGCATATCCGCCGCCACCGCCATCATCGGCACCACGCTTAAGATCAAGCCCGTGATGCACGTGGACGATGCGGGCCATCTGATCCCGGTGGAAAAGGCCCAGGGCCGGCGCACCTCGCTGAAGGCCATTGCGCGGAAGATGCGGGAGACGGGCGTGGAGCTGGCCGGGCAGACGGTCTACATCGGCCACGGGGACGCGAAGGCTGACGCCGATTTCCTGGCGGATGTGATCCGCAAAACGGTGCCCGTCAAGGCCATCCACATCGGCATGATCAATCCGATCATCGGCGCCCATTCCGGGCCCGGCACCATCGCGCTGTTCTTCGTGGGGCGGGGGCGGTAACCCGCTTGCGAAAAGGCGCCCGGAGCGGACCGCTCCGGGCGCCTCTTCATCCCAATTCCATCATTTCTCCACTTCGTCGCCGGTAACGGCCACGTAGCCCGCATCGGTGACGAGGGTCTGGCCTTCGGGCGCGGTCAGCCAGTCATAGAGCTTTCGCTGGATGCTGTCCTCGGGCGCGTCGGCGCGGACGACGGCGTAAAAGTCCTGCGTAAAGGGGTATTCCCCGGAGGCGATGGTGCCATTGTCCGGCGCGACGCCCCCCACCTCAAGCATGCGGATGTTGGAATTTGAATACATGTTGTGCACGTAGTAGTACACGGAATAGCCCAGCGCGCTGGGGGCGTCCTGGAAGGAGGCGACCTCGTCAATGAGTTCGGCCATCTCGTCGGTGCGCAGCTCCGTGGGGGCCTCCATCATCGGCACGCCCTGCATGACCTGCTTTTCCATCATCACCTGGCTTCCGGAATTTTCAATGCGCTGATAGGCCACGATGGGCAGATCCGCGCCGCCCACGTCCTTCCAGTTGACGGCCTTGCCGGTGTAGATGGCAATCAGCTGGTCCCGGGTCAGCGTCTGGACGGCGTTCTTCGGATTGACGAGAAACACCAGCGCGTCCCGGCCGATGGGCTTCATTTTGAGCTTCACGCCCATCTGGGCGGCATAGTCGAAGGCATCCTGGCTGGGCGCGTAGACCAAAAGCAGCTCGGCGCTGCCGTCCACCAGCGCGTAGAAGGATTCGGTGGTCTTGCTGTGGGCGATGGCGGCCTCCGCCACATCCTCGGTGCAGCCGGTGACGGCGCGCATCAGCGCATAGCTCAGAGGCAGCGTCGCGGTGGAGCCGTCCACGATCGGGTAGGCGTTCACATCGGCCTGGGGCGCGGCGGCCAGCGCCGGCGCGGTCAGGGTCAGCAGCGCAGCCAGGAGCAGCGCCAGTTTCTTGATCATATCGGTTTCCTCCCTCGCATCAGTCCATCAATTGGTCGTACAGCGATCCGGAAATGATCCACTGCCCGTTTTCGTCGATCACACCCCAGCGCCGCGCATCCTTGGCATAATACCTGCCGGGAATCAGTTCGTCCAGTTGGGTGTAGACCATTGGCAGCAGCTCCCGCCCGTCCGCGTCGGCCAAGCCGTAACGGTAGGTGGCATAGATGGGCTCCTCCGATGGCGCGTCGTCGCCCGGATATTGCACCATGCGCGTTTTGAAGCGCGCCGTCTGAAAGAGCGCGCGGCCGTCCAGAGGGCTCAGCGTGATAAGGCTTTGGACGCGGAGAAGTTCGCGGCCCTCCCCATCCATGAGGAGGTTGTCGCGCGGGGCGAGGGCCAAAAAACGGTCCTCCGGCAGTTTGCTCCACAGATCGAGGGTCCGGCCATCGGCAATGGACAGGATCTCGCGCCCCGCTTCGTCGTACAGCGTGCACCGGCCCCTGTCCGTGACGGAAAAGACCGGACGATAGCTGCTTGCGGATGCGTAGCCTTCGTCCGACAGGCGCGCCGTGAACAGCTGCTTTCCGTCCGACGTGCGGACGGCAAAGACCCTGAGCCCCCGCATCAGAAGCACCGCGTCCCCGCCAGGCAGCATGCCCCGGTCGTCATCATAGGTGGGCCTGATCTTCCACTGGCCATCCGCGTTGATGACGCCGACCCTGCCATTTTCCCGGGCGATGGCATAGCGCCCCACAAAGGACTGTATCCACTCAAACCGCGGCCGCACCGCCCACTTCCCATCCAGGCGCAAAAGGCCGTACAGGCCGCTCTCGTCGCAGGCGGGAAGCAGCGGTGTATCCGTGATTTCGTCGGCGTTGACGTAAAACCGCGCGCGCACGCCGGTCTCTTCGGGCGTGCCGCCCGCCGCCATGCGCAGTACGGGCGCGGTCGCGTCGTCCGAGTGGGCCAGCAGCAGAAAGCCGCCCTCGCCGTCCGGAACGACGCAGTCGTAATCGCAGGAAACAAGCTCCTGCATGGACCGGCTCATCGCGCCGTATTTTCCGTCGATGCTCGTGATCAGCACGTCGCCGGTTTGGCTGTACCAGACGCTGTCAAACAGGTAGTCCGTCAGCCGGCGCCCCTTTGCGTCCAGAATCGCGAAGCGCGCGGGCAGGGCGGCGCCCCCGGCGGTCGCCGACTGGGCCGCGAACAGTTCGTCCTCCGCCGCGGCCATGCCGTCCGTGATGGGATAGATGTAAATGTACTCGCCCGGCTCGGTCAGGACCGTGCCGTCCCAGGCGTAGATGTCCGAGCTCCGTTCCCGGTTGAGCGCAAAGCTGCGCCCCTCCGCCAATGCGCCGCCGGACGCGAGCGTGAGCGCAAGCAATAGCAAAAGCGCCGTCTTCTTCATGGCCTGACCCCCGCAGTTTACGTTTTTTCCATTTGTTAGACGGATTTGTGTCCTTCTTGTTGCCAAAAAACGCACCGCGGCCATGATTTTCTGTCAGGAGGCGTTTTTTTCATCGATCAGTGCCGTCAGCTTGCGGTAATCGCCGTCAAACAAGACGCTCGGGATGCCGCAGCGCTGCGCGCCCGCCACGTTGGGCGCCAGATCGTCCGCGAAGAGGCACTCCGCCGGGTTCAGGCACAGGGTGTCCATCGCGTATTCAAAAAACGCCGCGCCGGGCTTCGCGCGCCCGATGAGGGCAGAGATCACCTCGGCGTCAAAGAGCTTCAGAATCGGGATGCCGTCCTTGAATTGCGCATAGCGGACGGGCGCATTGGACAGCGCGTACAGCTTCATGCCGCGCGCCTTCATGCTCCGCAGAAACGCCTCCGCGCCCGGAAGCGGCGTCAGGTATTCCGGCCAATGGACGCGGATGTTTGAAAGCGCCGGATGCAGCCGTTCCGGCAGCCGCCCGCGGGCGTTGCGGAAGATCTCCTCCTCCGTCAGGCTGCCGTCGTCGCCGCGGCCCCAGTCCGGATGGCCGAAGAGGGCGCGGATGATCGCATCCCGGTCGGCCTCACCGTCCACCCATGGCTCGGTCATTTTGACCGGATCGTAGGAGAGCGTCACGTTGCCAAGATCCATCAGCAGGTTTTTTATCACTTGTTCCAGGCCCCCTTTTTTGCTATTATAGCACCGTGGTTGCAAAAAGCAACCAAACGAGGTATCATATCCGCAAACGATTCCGCCGCGCCAGCGCGCGGGGACATCCGCCATGCCAAGGGGGTGCGCCATGAGGGTCTACACCATTCGGGATATCGCAAAGCGCGCGGGCGTGGGCATTTCCACCGTGTCCCGCGCACTCAACAACCGGCCGGACGTCGGAGAGGAAACCCGCCAGAAGGTGCTGCGCATCGTGGATCAGCTGGGGTACGCGCCCAACGCCAACGCCAAAAACCTCAAACAGCGGGCCAGCGGCCTGTCGGCCATCATCGTGCGCGGGCGGCGCAACGGCTTTCTGACCGGCATCGCCGAGCTGATGACGGACTACGGCTGGGAGAAGGGGCATCAGTACCTGATCGAGTTTATCGACGAGCGCGGGCAGGAGCTGGACGCCGCGTTCCGGTTGATCGCGGAAAAGAAGCTGGAGGGCATCTTTTTCCTGGGCAGCAACGTGGTGGGGCGCCAGGCGGACGTGCGGCAGCTGGGCATTCCCTCGGTTTTCGTGACGGTGGACGCCGCCTGCGTCGGCGCGCCCAACGTTTCCAGCGTCAGCATTGACAACCGCGCCTGCGGCCGGATGGCGGTGGAGCGGCTGATTCTGGGCGGCCACCGGAAAATCGCGGTGCTGGGCGGCCGGGAGGGCGCGGGCGACGGCATCGGCCTGCGCTTCCATGGCGCCATGGATGCCCTGGAGGCCCACGGCCTGATGCTGGACGAGGATCTCTACGTCGCGAGCCCTTTCGGCATGGAGGGCGCTTACCAGGCCGCGCTGAGCCTGATCGCGCGGCGGCGCGACTTCACCGCGCTGTTCGCAATGAGCGACATGATGGCCATCGGCGCCATGCGCGCCCTTAGCGAAGGCGGCCTGTCGGTGCCGCGGGATGTGAGCGTGATCGGCTTTGACGGCATCGAGCTGTCTGCCTTCACCCAGCCGCCGCTGACCACCGTGCGGCAGCCGGCGGAGGAGATCGCCCGCGTCGGGGTCGAGCTGATGCTTCGGCTGCTGGAGGACCCGGAGGACTGCGAATACCGCATCGTCAAGGGCGAACTGATCGAAGGCGGCTCGGTGAGCGAGGTCTGACACCCGCACCCGCCGGGCGGCATAGCTTGAGGCATGGAGGTGGCGGCCATGCGCAAGTGTCCGGGCCGGAGCAGAAGCTCCATGCGGGTAATCGCGGCGCTGATGATCGTCGTGGGGCTGTTGATTCTTTTGTTCTGCGTCCCTTACTGGTTCTGGGCAGCGGTGCTGGGACTGGCACTGACCATACTGGGCGTCATCCTGTGGAACGTGTGATCCCCGGTCTTTTCCGGATACATGAAAATGGCCGGGCTCCGCGCAAGCGGGGCCTTTTTGCCGGTTGCGCCCCGGCCGCCGACTGAAAACCGCCGGGTGTGGTATACTGACGCTAGTCGTCCACGAAGGCTAAGAACCGATGATAGGGCGCAGAGATTTTTCTGCCCGGCACGGAGCCGGAGCGCAGGCGTAGCAGCGCTACGTCAAGCGGAGCGCGACACAGCCGGACAGGAAAAGATCCAGCCATAGCGCGGTTCTTAGGCTTCGCGGACGACTAGCCCCGCAAAAGAGAGGTGCGCCCCCGTGAAGGTCCAAAGGCGGCAGGAATACGAGCTCGCGGCGATCCGGCGCCAATACTTCCAGATCAAGTCCATTTCGTCGCGGACGAAGGACCGGCACCTGTGGCAGCATGAGGCCGCCGTCCGCGAAAAGCTCAAGGCGCTCTCGCGACTTCGCGCCCACGCGCCCCGGGGGCTGGACGAGGTCCACAAAAACTACCTTGCGCTATTGGAGGCACTCTCCCGGCGGATCCTCGCGGACTACAACCGGCAGCACGCCACCGACTTTCAGTTTGACGAAGTGGTCCGGGGCAATTTCCGCGCCTATGTGAGCGCAGGCATCCTGTCGGTGCTCTACGCCCGGCACATTCCAAAGCTGTTGGCGGACGAATTCAACCGCCGCCTGCCCGCAAACCCCAAGGACGAATACCCCGAAGCCCGCAGGATGCGCCGCCGGTTTGTGCTGCACCTGGGCGAAACCAACACGGGTAAGACCTACCAGGCCATTCGGCGGCTGATGGAGGTTGGCCGGGGCGTATACCTGGCGCCGCTCCGGGTGCTGGCGCTGGAGAACTACGAATGGATGAACCAGTCCGGCGCGCGCTGCAATCTGCTGACCGGCGAGGAGGAGATTCTCGTCAAAGGCGCGCTGCTCACCAGCTGCACGGTGGAAAAGCTGAACCTGGAGCGGTCCTGCCCGGTGGCGGTGATCGACGAAGTGCAGCTGCTCGCGGACCCTCAGCGCGGCGCCGCCTGGACCCGCGCGATCCTCGGGCTGAAGTGCCCGGAAATCCACGTGTGCGGCGCGCTCAGCGCCCGCGACCAGCTGGTTCGCATGATCGGGGATTGCGGCGACGAGCTGGAGTTCCACGAATACGTCCGCGCGGTCCCGCTGGAGATCCAGCCCCGAGATGTGCCGCTGAGCGCCGTGGAAGCGGGCGACGCGCTGGTCGCCTTTTCCAAGAAAAGGGTGATCGCGCTGGCGGGCCTTCTGGCCGAGCGGGGCATGCCCGCGGCGGTGATCTACGGGGATCTGCCGCCGGAGGTGCGGCGCATGCAGTACGCGGCCTTCGCCCAGGGAGAGCGGCGCGCGCTGGTATCCACCGACGCCATCGGCATGGGCGTCAACCTGCCGATCCGCCGCATCGTCTTTACCGAGCTTTCCAAGTACGACGGCGAAGATGTCCGCCCCCTCACCTCGCAGGAGGTCAAGCAGATTGCCGGACGCGCCGGGCGGCTGGGCATCTACGACGTGGGCTACGTCGCCTCCATGTCGGGCGGCCAGGCATTTCTGAAGGCGCGGCTCGAGGCCGAGGACGCGCCCGTCGAGCAGGCCGTCGTCGGCCCCAGCGAAGCCCTTCTCGGCATCCGACAGCTGCCCCTTCGCGAAAAGCTGGCGCTATGGAGCACCCGCGAGGAGGCTCTCCCCTGCTACCGGAAGATGGATGTCCGGGATGCCCTGATGGTGCTGGACCGGATCGCCCGCTTTGCGTTGCCGGAGCGCATCCAGTGGCAACTGATCCTGCTGCCCTTTGACGTGCACAGCGACGAGCGCATGACGCAGTTCCTCTCCTACGTCGAGGCGGTATTCGTCCACCGCGCGCCCCGGCTCGCGCCGCCGGAATTGGAACGGCAGGATCTGGCGTGGCTGGAGGGCTATTACCAGGCCGTCAACCTGTACTATGGGTTTTCCCGCGCCTTTGGTCTGCCCTTTGACGAAGCATGGGTTTACGCGGTGCGAAGCCGCGTGAGCGAGATGATCAACCGCCAGCTGAGCCGCAGGGAATGCGGGCGCGCCGGCGTGGGCACGTGCTTTGACGGAACGCGCGCCCGAAAGGAGGAACGACATGACCCGCCGTGAGCTCATAGACTTCTGCCTGACCCTTCCCTTGTCCTACGAGGATTACCCGTTTGACCGCGTCGCGGACGACCACGCCTGGACGGTCATGCGGCACCGGGGAAACAAAAAGTCCTTCGCGCTCATCTTTGAGCGGGAAGGCAGGCTGTTCGTCAACCTGAAGTGCGATCCGCTGGAGGCCGGCCTGCTCCGGCAGGCATTTTCGGGTGTGACGCCGGCCTACCACATGAACAAGGCCCATTGGAACAGCGTCGCCCTCGACGGCGACGTGGCGGAACAGGAATTGATGTGGATGGTCGGGCGCAGCTACGATCTGATCCGGCCCAAGAAGCAGCATGCCCTGCAAGATTTCCGCCTTTGACGGACTGTAAGGCATCACCGCGGCTCCGTCGGAGCCGAAAGACAAGATGCGGGCCGGGGGCACGCCCGGCGGCGGCTCTTTGGATCGACAAAGCGCCCGGGTCTTTGCGACCCGGGCGCTTTGTTACGGGCATTATCCGGGCAGGACTTCCTCGCTGTACCGATACGCCGAGACGATCTGACCGGAGGCGTCCATCAGCGCGACGCCCCAGCGGACCGGCCCCGCCCTACCGTAAACGGCGGTCAGGGTGCCGGTCTGGGTGAGCGGCTCGTCCTCGGTGGTCATGGCCTCGCTGTCGAAGAAGAGCATTGCGGAGGCGACGCCCTCGCCCAGCTTGACCTCGACCGCCACGCTGTCCCCCGCCCGGGGCTGCGCCTCGCCGGAGCGCGCGCGCCCGACGACGCCCGAAGCCGATCCGGTCGTAAACGTCCAGCCCTTATCGCCGTCCAGCGCGGTGTTTCCGATGCCGTATTCCGGAACCACGATGCTGTTGGGGTCAAGGGAAACGCTGTATGTCTTTCCCGCGTCAAGCGCGTTATCCAGCGCGATGGTCACCTGAATGCCGCCCTCCCAGATGAGCCAGGCACAGGTTCCCTCGTCGATGAGGCAAAGGGATACCCGGTCGCCGTCGGCAAAGGAGATCTCCCGGATGGGGTCCTTGATGCCCTTTTCGTAAAGGCGCAGGGTCCCGTCCCCCAGAACGGCGTCGCCGCGCGGAAGGTAGATGTGGAGCGCGTTGACGGCGGTGTCGAGGGTTTCGTTGTTCAGCGGGTCGAGCACCATGTAGCCCAGCTTTTTCGTCAGATCGACCGGCGGAACGCCCGCGTAGGGCTGATCGGGGCACTGGCCGTTGCTCCACTTGGCCGAGGATTCCGCCACGGCGATCGCGCCGCCCATCAGGGCGATGGACAGCAGGATTGCAAGTGCCTGAAAGAACTTCTTCATCTGGATCATCCCCCATTATTCATTTACTTGCTCTTTGCCCGGCGCTTGCGGCGGTCGGCCAGAAGCACCGCCGCGAGGGCGGCGAGTCCGATGCCGCCAAACACGAACGGATAGACCGGGGTTTCCTCTCCCGTCTTGATAAGACCGCCATAGAGCGGGATTTCCTCGTCCAGAAGGGTGATCAGCGCTTCCCATTCCTCGGGCGTATACGGGGACTTGCTCTTGGGGGTGGCCGGCGGTTCCTCAGGCGGCACATAGGTGTTGACCAGGTCATGCCCGCGGACGGCGCGCACATAGCCGGGCACGCTTCGCTCGCTGATGGTGTAGGTGTAGGCCGCGGTCAGCCCGTCGGACGTGGGCAGGTTCTGGAAGGCGTAGGCCCAGCCGTCCGCCTCGGTAACCGTCCGGGTGCGGTAGGCCGATCCATTCCGGAGCAGGACCACCGTGATGGCATCCGGGCGCCGGCCCGCGGCGTCATCGTCGTCCGCCCAGGTTTTCACGCCGGAAACCGAGGTGTACTCGATCTCCACACCGGTCAATTGGTTCGTGATGTCGAGCCCGTCGTAGACCGTCGTATAGCCCGCCACCGGTGCCTCCTCAACCCTGTAAACGATCCTCGGGCCGGTGTTTCCGGTGCGGTAGACGAGGAGGTTTGCGTAGATATAGGTCCACTGATCGCCGTTCTTCACCCAGGTGGGCGTCGCGGAAACGGGCACGTTGTCCGCGTAGAGCGTCAGCGAGATGTTCTCCGGCCGCGCGCCGCTTTGGTTGGAAAGATCAATCCACGTCTTGGTTCCGCTCACATTGGCGCGCGGGATTGCCGGGTCGATCATCACCACGGTGCCGGCCGCGTTCATCGCGCCGGAGGTCACCAAGCCGTCTTCCCCGACGGTGATGGTGATGTCTTCCGCGCGGACATAGCCGGCGGGCACCACCGCCTCGACAAGGCGGTAACTCCCGGGCGCAAGGCCGGTGACCAGGTGGTCGGCGTCGGCCGCGGTCGTCCAGCGGTCAAACAGGGTGCTTGTGCCGTTCTCAACCATGTAAAGCTCCAGCGTCGCGCCCGCCAGGCGGCCGCCGTCGGGCGTGCGCTTGGACACGGAGAAGGTGCGCAGGGTATTGGTGATCTCGTACGCCACCGTCGTCAGGGCGCCGCCGCCCGCAGTGCCGGTCTGGCGGATTGCCGAGGCGTAGCCGGCCACGGCGTCCTCCGTGATCGCGTAGTCGATCGGTTCAGAGTGCGCCGGGTCGCTGTAATCGTACTTGGGCACGTTCGGGAAGGTGTAGCTCCACCCGTCGCCGCTGCCGAAAGTGTGCGAATGCTCCACCACGGTGACCCCGCGCGCCTTGCCCGTGAGGCGCACCGTGATGCGCTCCGGACGGTGCAGAAACTGGTCGTTCCGGTCGTCCCAGGCCTTGCGGACGGAGAAGGACACTTCTTCGGTGCCATTGCGGAAGACCGCGGCATTCCCCGGGGCCGGCGTGCCCGCCGCGCCGTCCGGCGTGTAGACGCCCGACGTGGTCAGCATGCCGTTTTCCGCATTCGTCACGGTGACGGACAGCGTGTAGGTCTGCGTGGAGTAGACGATGCCCGCTTCGTCCGCCCCGGCGGCGTCGTAGTCCGCAACCTCGCGGATCGTGTACACGTGGGGCGCGCCGGGGGCAGTGGTGTCGTCCCTTTCCTTATTCTTGCCGTAGGCGATGGGCGTAAAGCTGATCGCGCCGTCGGCGCCGCTGAAGCCTGTGGACACCACGTTGCCGAGGCCGTCCACCACTTCAAACTTGAACATGCCCTCCGTCAGGGCCCTGCCCGTCAGCTCCTTCAGGCCCACCGGCGTATAGCTTCCGATGACGCTGTAGAGGTTTTCAAATTCAAGCCCGCCGGCGACGGTCGTGGTAACGCCGTCCGCGGTTTCGGAGGCGGTGCCGCGGCCGATATCGGTCGCGCCGTTCTCCAGGATCGCCACCACGGGCGTCATCTCGCCGGTCTCCGCATCGTAGGCCAGCGTCACCCGCACCAGGTAGTAGGTGGTGTCGTAGGTATACCCGGCGGCGCCGTCGTTTGCCTCCGCCACTTTGTAGAGGTATGTCTTTCCAATGTCGGAGCCGTCGTACGCGAGGGCGTCAAAGGAGAAGGTCCCCTTGCCGTCGCCGCCCGGCGCGCCGTTGGTCGTTTCATCCAGCAAGATGCCCGGCTCCCCGTTCGTGATGTCGTAGAGCCCGAAGGTAAACTGGCCCTGCGCCAGTGTGTGGCCGCCGAGCGCCTTTGCGCCGCTCAGAACCACCCTGGCCGAGGCGGTATAGGCGTTCTCAAAGGATACTCCGCCCACCGTCACCGTCTTGACCTTCCCGTCCGCGCTGGTCTGCACATCCCGGGTCAGCCCGGTCACCGCCGTTTCGCCTTCCTTCACAACCACTTCCAGCGTCATCTCGCCGCTCTGCGCGTCGTAGGTCAGCGTCACTTCCACCGTGTAGACCGTCGTGTCGTAGGTGTGCAGCCCGACGCCGCCCGCCTTCTCCACGATCGTATACGTGTACGCCTGGCCGATGTCCGCGCCCGTAAAGCCGATCGCGTCAAACGCGAAGCCCGATACCCCGTCGCCGTCCGGCGCCGAGTTCTTCACCGTCTGCAGCGGCGTCCCCGTCGCGCTCGCCCCCGCGTAGAGCTCAAAGGTGAACTCTTCCGCCCCGTACGCGCGCTCCCGCATCGTCTTCGTGCCTTCCAGCACCACTTCCGCCTCGCCGGTATAGGCGTTTGTGAACGCGATATCCTCCGCGCTGTCCGGCGGTGCGCTCTGGCCGTCCGAAAGGGTGATCCCAGTAATATTGACGCCCAGGGTGCCGTTGTGGTCGTTGTCGTCCACCGACACGGTGACGGTGTAGATCCTGTCGTCGTAATCGTAGAGGGCCGGATGGGCGCCGGGAACCTCGGTCACGGTGTAGGCGTGGTCCCCGAGCTGCGTCTGATCGTAGGTCAGTGCCGGGAAGGTGAAGCCGCCGCTCGCGTCGTTCCACACAGCCGCGCCGACAGGGCTGCCGGTGACGGCGTCCGTGAGCACAAAGGAGAACTCGTCCGCCTGGAGCGCGGCCTGGCCGCGGCCGGTGAGCGCCTTGGTGCCGCCTAGCGCAATGGAGCCGGTCGCCCGGTACCCGTTCACCAGGGTGACGACGTCCTTCGCCTTCCCCGAAGCGGCCCCGGAGTCGCCGCGCGCCTTGAGCACGAAGTAGTTTCCGCCGCTGATAATTCCCTCGCCATGGACGGTATAGTCCGCCGCGGCACCGGTATTGTCACCGGATTCGATGGTCAGCGTCGAATTCTCGTAGTTGGGCGCCGCGCCGGTTTCCACCACCACATAGTTGGCGTAATAGTTGAGGTACTTCCCGTCCGTCACGCTGGCAAACTCCGTCTTGCCGCTTGTCGTGGTTGGGCTCAGGGTGGTCAGAAGGTTCTTCTGCGCCCCATCGTCGGACAACGTAACGCCGGCATCCATCTCGCCGTCGGTAAACGGTCCGTAGATCTTAAATGTCACGCCCTCGAGCAGGTTTTCGTCGTCGCCCTTCTTGGTGATCTCCAGATCCCGGACGCGGATCAGCCCCAGGTCGAAGCTCAGATCGTCCACGTCCGGCGTCAGATAAAACCGCTCGGAGAGGTACGCGCCCGAATCGCCGCTCGCGGCGAAGTTGCTGTCGGTCAGGCGGCTGCCGCCGTACGTATGGCCGGGCGCGACGCCGCCATTTCCCGCGAAGGGAAGCGTGACGATGTAGCCCTCGGGGATGTTCGTCACCTCAAGCTGATAGCTCGCGCGGCTGACGCCCTTGAGTTTATTGTTGAGGATGTTCCCGCCGGCGTCGCAGGCGGCATTCTCCGCCACGCCGTCCAGCAGGATTGCGGGGGTCAGCTTGTCATAGCCGTAGAAGCCGCCCGCGCCGATCGTCTTCGGGGCGGTCGCCGTGGCGCTTACGTCGCTGTTGACGTATTTGCGGAGCCTGATCCTGATGTCGCCCCCGGTGTAGGAGGGCTCGGCGGGGCTGCCCAGCGAGTCGTCGATGTCCGCGCCGTCCTGCAGACCGTCCGCGTTTTTGTCGATCCAGACGCGGTTGCCCAGGCTCACGTCATCCGGCGTGAGGATGACCTTGGCGTAGGGGCTGCTGGAGTAGCTGGGGAAACCGTTAACCTTGTAGCCGGCCAGCGCGGAGTTGACCGCGTTTTCGAAGAAATACTCGTCGAGATCTTCCGCGTCCTCATCCGGCACCATGGCTTCGAAGCTGATCACCAGCGTCCCGCCGGCGGCAAACGTGAAGTCGCCGAAGTCGAGCAAGATGGCCTCCGCGCCCGCCGCGTCGCCGTCCCAACCGGAGATTCCGTTCGAGGGGTTGACGGCCTGGCGGTACTGCGCGTTGGTCTTGTTGACGCTGGTCGAATACACGGCCGGGCTGACGGACGTGCCCGTATCGCTGGGATCGCCGCTTCTGTAGGTGACCGAAACGCCGCCGGTATAGTGCACCGGCCAGGCCGTGTAGCGGTCTGTGTCCCCCTGGATATCCTGGTCATTTTCCCTGGGGAGCCGGTCCACCAGGCGCAGGTTTTTGATCGGACTGGTGCCGTTGTTGACCAGCACGATCTTGTAGCGGATCCGGCCCTTGGAACCGCCGCCGTCCGCGACGCTGGCAACGGCGTACTCGCCGCCGGAATACCAGTTGTCAAGGCCGGTGGCGTCGGCGGAGACAAACTTGTAGATCTTCACGCCGCTTTCCAGTTCGAGGCCGATCGGGACGGTGGTCGTCAGCGCCTGATACGCCTCGTCGGGATCGCCGCCCAGCAGGCCGCCGCCAAGAAGCTCCGACGGCCAGCCGCCGCCGGCGTCCGTAAACGGGGTGCCGCAGGGGTTGTCGGCATGCTTTTTCAGCTTCCGGGTGCTGGCCGCGTAGGCGGTGTTGAGGATGCCGCCGGCGTCCGCGCCGTCGATGATCACGTTGTTGCGGACCATCGCCCGGAAGGAAATCGTCGCGCTCTCGCCGGGGGCCAGAAGCCCTGTGGCGTTGTGGTAGATGTACGTGACCCGTGCCGCCGGATCCGCGTAGCTGCCGGTGTCTGCGCTGGTCAGGCCATTGCCGCTGAACTGGATATCGTTGAGATCGACCAGCAGCGCGTCGGGCAGTTTGTCGACGATGACCGGGTCGGGAATCGAAAGGTCGTCCGACGTATTGGTCAGCGTCAGCGTGTAGTACACCCAGTTCCCGGGCCGGACGGTGACGGGATTGGCGCTGTCCCACGGGAGCAGCAGGGCCGTTCCGTCTTCGTTCATCGGCTGCACGGCCTTTGAGAGCGTTGCCGTGGGCATATCCCCGGCGGGGTCTATCGCAAGGTCGGCGCTGGAAGTGGCGCTGGCGCTAAAGGCGCTGATGCCCAGGGTGTAATCGACGGTGGACTTGGCCGTGTTGTCCATGCTGTGGATCAGCCTTACCAGCGCATCCCCGGTGCTGTCGGGCTGTTCAAAGCGCATCGTGACCAGAAAGTCATCCACCGCAAAGCCCGGCTGCAGCTTCTCGCCTTCGCCCGCGGGGGTGTAGACCACCTTAAAGCCGGTGTAGCCGGACTCAGCGCCGAAGCTGAAGGTGCGCTGCGCCTCCGTCGCGTTCAGCGCGTCAAAGCTGCCCACCTGGTGCGCGCTCCCGGCCGCGTCGATGCCGTACACCGTCGCGGTCACGCCGCCCGCTTCGGGCTCGCCATAGCCCGCCGCGCCGGCGACGAGCCGGGTGACGGCATGGCGTACCTGATCCGCTCCGGAAACGGCCTGGGTGTCCTTATCCTTAAATGAGAGCTGGGTGTCCTCGACGGTCACGCTGTCCACCGGCAGCAGGAACGGGTGCTCCGGAGTGGATGCCGCGCCGCTGATCCGGTAGGTGACGTCCAGCGGGGCGTTCTGCAGGTTGGCCTCAATCGGCTGATGCTCAAAATCCGCTTCCGCGCCGTCGTAGAAGACCGAATCAACGCTCTTTTGCACGTCGGGCGTCATGGCGACTTCGGAAACGTTGGCAAATCTGACCACGGCGCATTCGCCGTCGTCCCCCACCTTCACGGTCTTTTCGGTATCCCATGGCTGGCCGTCGGTGTCGCCCTCCGGCAGCAGGAAGCCCTGCCCCGCCAGGGTTTCGGTGACGGTATAGTCGCCCGGGCGCAGGTTCTCCACGATCACGGCACTGTAGTAGGTGCCGCTGGCAGCCTCGTAGTAGTAGCCGTTCTGCGGAACGACGGCGCCGTCGTCGAGGCTGTCCGGCTTGGAGGCGTCGTACTGGTCGACGGTCTGCCCGGTCAGGCTCGCGCCCTCGCCGGCGACCGAGAACTGCGCGTACAGCGGAACCTTGCCCTGGGCGTGGCTGCCGGGCTCGGTATAGTTGTATTTGAGGATCGCGATGGAGCCCTTGGGCGCATTGTGGGCGGTGAGCGTCACGGACGCGTCCGTCGCTACGCGGTACATGTCCAGCGCGGCCCCGTTGACGACGACGCGCTCGAGCGCCGCCGGGGCATCGTTCTGATACACCTCCAGCGTTCCCGGCACATAGCCGGCGGGGGTCGAGGACTCATAGAGATAGTACGCCTCGTGCCCACCGGTCAGCTTGGGCAGGTTGCCAAAGGTCAGCGTGCCGGCCGGGCCGGTAGCCTGGGTCCGGACGAGGGTCGCCGTCGCGGGTTCGGCGGACGAATCCACCCTGTAGAGCTCGAACCAGGCACCGGAAACGGTGGGCATTCCGCCCTCCGGATCGCGGTCGATGTTCGCGCGGGTCCTCCCGTACTTGATCAGGTCGATCCGCACGGCGTTGGTATCGGTGATGGTCAGGGACTCGCACCCCGCATCCGTGTAGCTCAGCGTCCCGCCAAGGCTCAGTTCGAGCTCGACCGCGTTTTGCAGCACCTCATACTCCGGCGGCGCGGAAATCTCCCGCAAATAATAGGTACTTTCCCCGTTTTTGACCCGATCCCAGGGCAGCGTGACCGTCAGCGTCGCGGTGCCGTCCGGCCCGGTCAGCGCGGATTCGCCCAGTCGCTGGGTGCCCGCCTCGTCCAGGAAAATGCCAAACTCTGCCCCCTCGATGGGCGCTCCGGCGTCATTGATCTTCTTCAGCGTGACCGACGCCCGGTCGGAGAAGTTGATTACGTCAAGGGCAATATAGCGGGAACTGGTGTTGTCCCCGTCCACGGTCACCGCCGCGGCGGTATCCTCCAGCCACGTAAAATTAGTAAAGACCGACTGGCCCTCATCGTTCCGAGTGCCGACCCTGTATGCGGAATACCAGCCCTCGTGGGCCTCCTCGCGCACGTAGTAGGTGCCCGGGGCAAGGGGGAATTTGATGCCTCCCATGGCTTCACTGATGGGCACTTCGACAGTCGTGACCAGCGACTCGCACTGATCGTCGCTGTAGATGGAGAAGTGCACGCTTTGGGGCAGCGATTCCCCACCGGGCCCAAACGCCTTTGTCAAATACAGGTAGCCCAGGCGCTCGTTGCGCACGGTGGTCCGCACCGGGTCGCCGGTCGCCTGGCCGATGCCCTTGGCCGTCACCTTGACCACGGTGGCGCGCTGGGTTCCGGCGCCCACGTACCCGGCGGGGACGGTTTCCGTCAGCTTATACCAGCCCGGCACGAGGTCGGAAAAGACGATCTTTCCGTCCGCGCCGGTCAAATCGCTGGCGATGGCCTCGGCGCCGAATCCGGGGTCCGACGCGTCCGGCACCGCCGCGTCGGACGCAAGGTCGCCGGACGCAAAGGACTTGAAATGGATGCTGAAGGGCACGCCCTCGATCGGCGCCGCGGTTTCCCCCGTATCGTCGTCGTTGTCATCGGTCTTGAGGATCTCCAGCACGCCGAGGTCCGGGTTGACCACGTCCACCGTCACCGTGGCCACGCCGTCTGCGTCCGTCCAGTTCGCATCCGTCAGGGCGACCGGGGCGATGTGGGGGTTGGCCAGGTGGAAGTTATTCAGATCCTCGCCTGTGAGCACATGCGCGCCGATCTGGATCTCGTCCACCCGATAGCTGCCCGTGGGCAGCCAGATGGAGGCCACGCCGTCGCCGTCGCCGGTGGCGCCGGTGGTGATGGTATCCGGAAGATCATGGCCGTCGGTGTCCTGGATCTGCCCGCCGCTCGCGGTGCGGATCCTGAACCGGGCGCCGTTCGCCATCTCGCCGTCGGCATCCTCTTTGCGGATGACCAGCTTCACGTACTCAGGGTCCCGGACCTTGATCTCAATGGGGTCGCTGCCGTAGTCGCCGGTGGTAAAGGCCTGCGACGGCTCGTACGTGGGATCATTTTCGTAGTTCCCCGAGGATTCGAATTCCTGCAGGTAGTAGTCGGTGTTGGGATTCAGCAGGAAGGTGAGATAGCCGTTGGGGTCGGTGGTTCCCGTTGTCACGTACGTGCCATAGGGCTTGGTGCCCTTGTATACGTTAAAGGCAAAGCCTGAAAGGGCGATTTCGGCTTCAGGCTCGGCCCGGTTATAGCCCACCTTGCGCACAGTGACCGGCACCTTTTTCGTCTGCCGGTTGCGAATGGGGTTAAGGAAGTAGTACGTGTCAATGGCGTAGGCTTCGGTCGCGCTGGTCGAGGCGTCCAGCGCCCAGTAGGTCTTTTCCGGCGTGACATCCGCCGGGTAGCCGACTTCCTTGAGCAGGAACTGGGCGGAGTACACCGCATCGTTGGAACCGGGGTTCGTCACCTGAATATAGGGGCCGTAGACCGGGTCGCGCGAAAGCGCGGCCATGTTGATGGATTCCGACAGCGCGTTGCCGGCCACGGCGGCGTTCTGCAGCCCGGTATTGCCCGCCCGCATGTCGGTACCGGTGGTCATGCGGGTCAGCCTGTCCCCCACCGGCGCGCCGTTGCCGTCGCCCAGGTACACGTCAAAGGTGACGCCAGCCAGGTTCCCGATCAACTGCTGCCCGTCCGCATCGTAGAGCTGCTTTTTGATCTGGATCTGCAGGTAGCGCGGGCCGCCCTCGCCAGAGCCGGGCGTGGTCGGGTCGTTCATGGCCTCAATCGGCGTGAGGGCGCTTTTGTTGTAGTTGTGAGGCGTCAGCGGCCCAATCACCCCGTCGCCCTGAATTTCGTAGCCGGCGGGCGCCGCGGTTTCCTTCAGCCAGTAGGCGAGGCCGTACTCCAGCGGTTCGGTGGTAAAGATGCCCGCAATGGGGTTGCCGTCCTCGTCCAGCGCGGTGCCGGTTTCGTACGTGCCGACCAGCCGCGCGGTTTCGAGGCTCTCGCCGACGTAGAGCTGGTACTTCGCGTGATCAAGAAGCGGGTTGCCCGCCCCGCTGCCCTTTTTGGTCAGCTGGAACTGGACGTAGGGCTTGACGTTGACCAGCGGATTGTCCGCGTTGCTGTAGCGGTTGGCGCCCGCGCCAAAGTCGTAGCGGACGGCGTTGTAGGTCGCGGCAAGGGCCTCGTACCCCGTCTGGTCGAGGCTCCAGCCCTCCAGGGTCTCCCTGGAAGGCGCCTTAATTTTGTCAGACGGCAGCTCAAACCCCGTGGGCGGCGTGCGCTCAAAGGCGATGTATTCGCCGGTGCCCTCTAGGTCGCCAAAGGCGACCTTTCCGGCGGCGTCCGTGACGGCTTCCGCGACATACTGAAGCCGAATGTTCCCATCCTCGACGACCTTTTTGTACAGCTCGATGGCCGCGCCGGGAAGCGCCAGCTTCACTTCGTGGCCGTACTGCTGACCGTAGACATCCACCTTGACCTTGTGGACTTCCATCGTGGCCTTCGGGATGTTGGAGAAAGCCATCGAAACCTTCCGCACCCCGCTTCCGGGGAACCCCAAGACGCCAAACCGCGCGGTCTGGGAATCGGACGAGAGCAGGAAGCCAGTGGGCGCGCTTGATTCGGTGACCGTATAGACCAGCTCGGCGCCGTCCTCGGCATAGATGGGCAGGCCGTTCACCTTCACGATGCCGCCGCTGGTGGACACTCTGCCCTCGTAGGCGCCGGTCGCGGCGTTGTATACGACGGGATTTCCAAGGAAAGCGCCAACGCTCTTAAACGCCTCCGCCGCCGCGTCATCCTCCGCCATTGCCACCGATACGGTGAACGTCGCGGTAAAAGCTGTAACCAGGGCGTCCGTCTTTTCATTCTTTTTGCTGATATTGAGTTCGCCGTTGTTGAGGTAGTTTTGCAGAACAAGCGACACTTCGCCGTCCAGATCCTCCGCGTCGACGGCAATCGGGCCGTAGAACCAGTCGTCGCCGCTTGCGGTGTAGCCCGGCTCGCCTGCGCTTCCCGCGGGATAGAGCCTCGCCTCCATGGAGGGGGTCACGACCCCGGCCGGGAAGTCCTCCTTCAGGTAGTACTCGCCCGGCCCCGGCAGGTCGGCGTAGGCCTGGCCGGCGGCGTCCGTGGTCAGCGCGCCCACATCCGTTACCGGGGTAAAAACACCCTCGGCGGTCTTGGTGTAAAGGGTGAAACCGATGTTCGTGCCGGCGTCCGCACTCCCGCCCGTGAGGCTGAGCAGCTGCTTATTGATCTTCAGCCGCGGCTTGCGGGGGTTGGTTTCTTCGGCCTCCGCGGTGTCCATCGGCTCCGTCACGGTGGCGCTGGGATCGGGGCCGGCGTTTGCAAGGTAGCCTGCCGGCGGCGTCACCTCTTCAAAATAGTAGGTGATGCCCAGCTGCACCGGGTAGACGCTGAACCGGCCCAGATTGTCGCCCGAGTCGGCGGTGACAAAGACCTCGCCGTCCCGGAAAAATGTCTTTGCGCCGCCTGCCGGATCATTGTCCGTATAGTAATACACCTTGTACTCGGCCCCGCCGAGCTTTTTGGTTTTCCCGGTATTGTACTTTGTGAAGGCGATCTTGCCTTCGTTCTTCCGGTTGGTGACCGGCTGGCCGGTAAGGTCCGTCTCCTTTGCGAAATTCAGGTTGACCTTCCACGCGGGCGTGCTTTCGCTGCCCAGGGAGATGGTGGTTTCGTCCCCCGGGAAGTCCACCGTGTAGCCGCCGACGGGCGCCTCCACGATGTAGTAATCGATCAGGTTCCCGTCCTCGTCCCGGATGGGCAGGTATTCGCTGGCGTAGACGCCATTGCCTTCTCCGGCCATCGCCGTCGAACCCACCTGGGTATAGGTGCCGCCGGAACCGGTATAGATGTTGAACGTCGCGCCATCCTGCGCCGCGTAGACGGTTTCTCCGTTCGCGCCAAATTCCGCGGTGCGCTTGGAGATTTTGAGCCTGCTCTTGAGCGCGTTCTCAACATCGAGGTTGCGGGTGGCGCCCGTGCTCAGGGTGAACGGGATCGGCTCTGAAACCTCATAGGCGCCGGACCCGTCGGCGATCTCGGTCAGCGTGTACTGGATTGGATCGCCGCTTCCGTCGACCCGGTCCAGGTTATCGAAAACCGCCTGGCCATTGACGCCGATCGTATTGGTGGCGGTGTGGGGATTGGCGGGGTCGTCAGGATTCGGCCAGCTGAGTGTAAAGGTGAAGTCCGACGCGAGAACCCCCGCCGGCGCGTTGCCGCCGTCTTGGTCGATCAGGACCTTCTCCGACGCGGGGCAATTGCTCTTTGCGGACACCACATATTTCGAAACGATCAGGCGGCCCTTGGCGATCGGGTCCTCCACGTCCTCCAGGATGGTGGTCCTGGCGTTTTCGATCACCACGGGCTGGTCCGCCGCTTTGAGGTACTCGATGCCGGGCGTCTGGGTTTCTCTCAGGGTATAGGTGCCCGGATCGGCCAGGATGTACACATAGCCGTTCTGGTCGGACGTGCCCGTGGCCGCCGGCACGCCGTCCTTCAGCAGCGCGAACTGGGCGCCCGGCAGCGCGGTGTCGGTGCCTTCAATCACCTTGCGGAACTTCAAAAGCCCCTTCTGGGTGGTGTTGACAAAGGTGAGCGCACGGTCTTCACCGCTCCCCACGGTCACCTGCTGCGCGGCCGGAGCCTTGACCGTATTTGTCGGCGCGGTGCGCTCAAACACCCAATAGGTGCCCGGCGCCAGGTCGATTTCCGGCGCGGCCTCGTTGTTCGCAAGCGTGTATTCGGTTACATGCTCGGCGTCGTCCGCGACGGGGCTGCCGTTTTCGCCGCCGCTCCAGTTGCTGTCAGGGGTGATGGCGAAGACCGCCGGGCCCGGGAACATGCCGGACCAATACTCGTCATAGCTCTGCTCGCTCTGCGAGTCGTACAGGAAGCTGATCTTCTTCTGGATCCTGAGGGTTCCGGGCAGGGTGAGCTTCTGGTAGTAGAGGTCGGCAGTATCCCTCAGATCGGGTTCATCGGAGGATTTGCCCGCAAACCGGTGCTTGAATACGGCGGCGTTGTTCAGCAGGAAGTAGTTTTCATTGCCCTCCAGCGGGGAGTCATAGGAGAGCGTCAGGTCGGCGAGCGGGTAGGTGACCTTTACCTCGTACTTGGAATAGCAGGGGGTCCGCGTAACGGCGGGGTTCGTCCCCTGGCGCTGGCCGGTGAGCGGCGTCTGATTGTAGCTGCCGATCACAAGCGCGCTTTGATCCTTGCCGCCGCTTACAAAAGTGCTGCCCGTCGCGTTCATGGGGTTGAGCAGTTCGATCGACGAGGAGGACGGCAAGGCAAAGCCACCGTCTTCTCGTGCAGGTTCCGGCAGTGTATCGATCAATTCAAAGTCGGAGAAGTTGACCGCGCCGAATTTATCATAGGCCTCCGGCGATGTGATGAACTGCCCGCCGGCATTTTTCCGCCCAATTTCGATATAGTAGGTAAAGGTGGCGTATTCAACGCCTTCCACGGTGGTGATATCCGGGGTGTTCGACTTCCCGGTCTTCTCCAGGGCCCAGTCCTCGTCGGCCTCGCTTTGGACTTCGGTGTGATTCTCGCTGTTGGAAGGGTCAAGAATGTACTGGAAACCGACCGGGGATTCATCGCCCTGCCCATTGGTGACCCGCACGCTGGTGGTGGCCTTGATTGTCAGCTCGGAGAAATCGGTTTCGTCGGGAACCGACCCGTTGCCGGTCATCTTTCCGGTCAGCGTCAGAGAACCGGTGCTGCCGACGCTCGCACCGGAGATGTTGCTCAGGGTCGCCTTGCCGTTCTCGACGTTCAGCTTCGTATTGTTGTAAAAGAGCTCGATCCCGTCGGGCACGGTGATCTCCAATTCGACGTCCTCGTAGCGGGTGTAGGCGGGATAGCTCTGACCGTCTATCTTATATGTGGGTGCGCCCTGAAAAGCCACCTGAATGTAGTAGGCAAATTCCTCGCCCGTCCTGACGACCGACGGCTGGACGCTCGCGCCGACATAGAAGTACGGAATCTCCATGCCCTGATTGCGGGCTTGGGCATCCACGGCCGCGTCATATCCATTGGTATGGACGTCCCCGTCCATCGCCCCGAGCAGCCCCATCATCGCCGAAGCAATCGTTCCCTCCGGAAGCTCGGTGCCCTCCGGAGTCGGTTCGACGCTGGGTTCAGCGGAGGGGGCCGCGCTGGGCGCCTCCGACGGGGCCGCGCTGGGCGCTTCCGAAGGAGCCGCGCTGGGCGCTTCCGACGGGGCCGCGCTGGGCGCTTCCGACGGAGCCGCGCTGGGCGCTTCCGACGGAGCCGCGCTGGGCGCTTCCGACGGAGCCGCCTCCGGCTGTGATTTTTCACTCTGAACGGAGGACTTCTTCTCCTCCTTGGGCGCCTCGGAAGGCTTCGGATCCGGCTGCTCCGCAGGCGCAGTTGGGGCGGCCTGCTGCTCCACTTCCTCCGCGCGCGCAAACAGCACCGCATAGGACGCCGGATCGGCCTGCCCAAAAAGCATCAGAAGAACCAGAACGACGGATAGTACCCTGCGGATCCCTTTTCCTTCTTTTGTAGACATCATGGATAATCCTCCCGTTCAGTGTGCAAAACCCACACCAATAAACAATAGGCGATGGCAAACCGCGGCAGAACAATGCCCGCCACAGGCGGCGGTTACCGGGATGGAGACGGTTTCCGCCATTCAAAAACCCGCATGTTTTGCCGCGACGGTATCGGCACACCGCATGCCACCGCGCAAAGCGGCGGCGCTTCGCACTAGGCCCATCCGGATCATGCGTCTTCTCCGGGCCTTTCGCGCCGTGCGATGACCACAAAACGACCGTCGTCGGTTTGATTGCTGCAGGTGGAAAGCATGAGCAACTCGTCGCCAAACTCCACGCTGACGCCGGTATCGTAGAGTTTGAGCGGCTCAAGCTGCTCCAGAAAGGTTGTCATCTGACGGCGATAGCGAATGTCCACGTTGTAGCGGAGCCCGCCCTCCCGCGCCTGGTAATCCCATGTATAGAAAGCCGTAACCACCCGGTAGCGCCCCCTGCGGAACAGCGTATCAAACTCAATGACCGGGTTTTTTCGGGCAAAGCCGGCGCTCGCATAGTTCTGAAGGCAGCCAAACATCTTCCCGCTCTTCATATTGTGGCCGCTGATCACCAGGTTGAGGCTCGGGGTATACGGGTCGCACTCCGCGGACAGGATCAACTGGCCATTGGCGTTTTTCCGGCCGTAGAAATCCCGGGTCAGATAGTATTCTTCGTCGTCCCGCTGAAGGACCGGGTAATCAACCGGCGTGCCGGCAATTTTGAGCCAGCCCACCGCATCCTGGTTTTCCGCGTAGAGCGGCTTGTACTCCGCCAGTATTTTTTCTTCATCAAACACAAACGGCGCGGGTGTCGGCGCGGGCGCTCGCGGCGGTTCGGGGCAGTCCGCCGCCCCGGTGACGGCGGGGCTTTCCGAAGTCCCGGACATCCCGAACGGATTTTGGCTTTGTTCCGCGCCTCGCGCGGCATCCGAATCCATGCTTCGGTCTGTTCCGGCGGTTTTGCCCGCAAAATCCTTTTCCCGTACGCCAGTCTGCTTTTCTCGGCTTTCACGCCCGGCGAACGCTTTTCCCGCGTCGTCGCCCCGCTCTTTGCCGGGGTCGGCAGAAACCGGAGCACCGGATATCAAAACATCCTTTGGGTCTGTTTCAGAAATTGCGCCGCCCGGCAAGGGAAGCATCCGGGGCGCTTCCGTTTCCATGGAGGATCGATCGGCCGCCTGCGCATCTTCCCGCTCGCCTTCGACCACGGCCTGTTCCGCCCCGCCCCCGGAGGAGCGTTGCTTCAGCGCGCGCAGCGCGTCCATTTCATCGTCCAACGACTTATTTTCAAAAAGGCGGACGGCTGGGAAGTACAGCGCGATCCCTAGGCACAAACCCGCCAGCACGAGCAGAGCGACCCGCAATCTGGAACTCACACGGCTCGCCCCTTCCAGCCATACTTCCACGTATTATACCACAAAAAAACCCATTTTGGCGCAATAGATCAAGGGCCTTGAACTTTTTGTTCCCGCGCGCAAAAGCGGTCCGGCGCGCGCATGCCCGCACCGCTTCCGTTACGCGGACGACTGCCCGATGGCGGCATCCATAAATGTCAGCGTCTGCTCCAGGCACGCTTTTGCCTTTTCTTCATAATTCAAATAATCAAACTGGTATTCGTGCGGCAGGGCAATTTCGGATTCCGGATAGAACAGGCCTTGCGCAAAAACGCCTTTTCGCCCGAGCGCCTCCAGCAGTTCCCTTCCCTGCGCCTCAAAGGAGCCGACGTTTCCGTCGGTCAAAAAGGTGGCGGGATGGTCTTCAGTGATAAAATCGACTGTGGATACCTGCGATGCGGCGGCGCTGTCCCTCCAGTTTTTTTGGCCCAGATAAGCCCAGCCGATCTGCTGAACAAAAAGCGCCCAAAAGCCGCCCTCGGCATTGTCAAATCCTTTCAGGTTGTACGGCCCGCAATAGAGCACCGCGGCCTTTATTCTCCCCGGTGCGACCGACGACGCCATTCCCATCCCGCGCTGCAGGGCATCGCTGAACTGCAGCGCCACAAACTGCGAGGCAATCTGCGCGCCGGCGCTGTCCCCGCCGAATATGAGCCTGTCCGGCGGCAACTGTGAAAACCGCTGCGGGTTTTGAACAATAAACCGGTGGGCCTCGCCCAGCTGCACAACGGGGGCCGGATAGCCCGTTTCCGGAGCCAGCGCGTAATTGAGCGCGACCACCGCGTATCCGTTTTGCGCCAGCGCCATGGCAAAAGGCCTGATATCCTCCTTATCGCCGTCGATGTATCCGCCGCCGTGCACCCAGAACACCGTCGCCTTTGCCTCCGATCCGTCGGACGGGCAATAGACATTCAGGGTGCTGGAACGATACGCCGAGGGATAGGCGATGTCCTCCTCCACCCGGACCCGATCGGCCCCGCGCTCAATAAACGAAGAGGTGTACGGCTTTCCGCCGAAGATGCCACTGTGCCTCAAAAAGCCGACGAAGGTGCGCGGCGTCAATTGCATCGAAAGCACAATTCCGCCGACCGCGGCGAGCAGCGCCAGCATCAGGGCCAGCACACCCACCCGGATTCGCCCCCGTATGGTTTTCCCACGCGTAGCCGCGATTTTCTGATTCATGTCCGACATGCTCTCCCGCCACGTGTTTTACCGGATTCAGTGATCGCAAATCATTATAACAGCATTTTGTAAATTGGCGGCATGGACGCGGCCCCGCCCTGCGGATAAATTCATGACCACCGACTGTACGACTAACGGTCATGTCTAACATTTGAAGTGAACTCCAGTACGGTATCCAAAGGGCGTTTTCCTCGGTTGCGGTAGCCCCTGTGAGGGCGCTCCGTGTTGTAGTGAACCAGCCAACGATCCAGGTCCTCCTGCAGAGCTTCCATAACAAGTAGTGTTTTTCATCCCAGTGGATTGCTCGTGATGGCCTGAAACGGCTCGTTGATCGTCATGCACCGCACCAGATTCGGATACCCCTCTCCCCGCGCTTTCCGACTGTCCGTCAAACTGTGCTGACAGCGCAGGTGGATTGAGTGTAACCCTCGTTCCCGCATGATCCTCTTCACTTTCCGAAAACTCGATCTTTGGCCTTCAAGCCGCATCCTGCCGCTGATTCGATCCGCCCCATATGTGCCTCCGCTTTCCAGAAAGATTGCCTCTACCCGATCTCGGTAGGCCTTTTCGCGCTTTGCACGCATATCCCGCGTCCCCAGCCAGCCGTAATACCCACTGGTCGATACCTCCAGAAACTTTGCCCACCTTGCCACAGGATCGTCCGTTCGCTCCCGTATGAATTCGTACTTCACTTGTGGAGGCTCGCAAAGTAGGCGCCTAACTTTTTTAGC
>JARKQG010000031.1 GCA_029974035.1 Eubacteriales bacterium
GAAGGGCGAGCCGCGGCTTGCCGGCGTACCCGTCAGCGGCATGGGCGGCATCGAAACCTGGCGGGACGCGGCGAATTCATCGCCATGGGCTGCGAAAGTGTGCAGGTGACCACGGCCGTCATGCAGTACGGCTACCGGATCATCGAGGACATGATCCTGGGCCTTCGGCTCTATCTGGACGAGCGGGGCATGGAAAGCGTCACCCAGCTGGTGGGCCGGGCCCTCCCCCGCATCGTGCCCGCGGACGACCTGGACCGGGAAACCGTCTGCCTGCCCAAGTTCGACCGCGCGAAGTGCGTGGGCTGCGGCCGCTGCCGCGTGTCCTGCGACGACGCGGGCCATCAGGCGCTGCGGCGGGGCGAGCGGGGCGCGCCCGTGCTGGACGCAAAAAAGTGCGTGGGATGCCATCTGTGCGTCGCCGTCTGCCCGGTGGAGGCCGTTTCTCAGGGCCCCCGGGTGAAAAAGCGCCGTGCCGCCGGGGGCGGCGCCCACGCCGAAGTGGGATAATACGAGGGGGAATGAACCGTGATTTCATGCAATCTCAAGCGGTTGGAAGACAAAATCCGCACATTTTCGGCCTTTGGCGACACCGGAAAGGGCGGCGTCACCCGGTTTTCACTGTCGCCGGAGGCCCTTGCCGCCCGGGCGGAATTCGTGCGGCGGATGGAGGCCATCGGCTGCGCCGTCGTCAGCGACGACATGGCCAACCTCTACGCCACGCTGCCCGGCGCCGAAGCCCTGCCCGCCATTCTGACCGGCTCCCACCTGGATTCCGTGCGCCGGGGCGGCAATTACGACGGCGTACTGGGGGTACTGTCCGCCATGGAGGCGCTGGAGACCATCGCCCGCGAAAAGGTGCCCCACCGCCATCCGCTGACCGCCATGGTCTGGACCAACGAGGAGGGCGCGCGCTTTGAGCCCGCGATGATGTCCTCCGGCGTGGTCTGCGGCAAGTTTGACAAGGAAAAAATGCTGGCCTCCCAGGCCAAGGACGTGCCGGGGCTCACCTTCGGCGAGGCGCTGGCCGCATCCGGCTACGCGGGCGACGAGGAAAACCGCATGTCGCCGGACAAATACGCGGCGCTCATTGAGCTGCACATCGAACAGGGGCCGGTGCTGGAGGCCGAGGGCTGCGACATCGGCGTCGTCGAGGGCGTCGCCGGCATGATCAACTACGAATTCACCTTCATCGGCCAGGCCGACCACGCCGGCACCACGCCCATGAAGTACCGCAAAGACGCGCTCTACGCCGCGGTCAAAACCATCCAGTACCTGCACGACGAGCTGGACGAGCTGGACCCCGCGCTGGTCTACACCACCGGCAAGATCTCCTGCCATCCCAACATTCACACCATCATCCCGGACGAGGTGCGCTTTACGCTGGACGCCCGGCATTACAGCCCCGACGTGCTGCACCAGGTGCTGGCCGTCATCGGCCGAATTCCGCCGGAGGTGGCGGGCTGCAAGGCCGGCTGGCAGGAGGCCTGGTCCAGAAAGAGCGTCGCCTTCTCCCGGGAGCTAGTGGACATGGTGGAGAAAAGCGCCCAGACCTGCGGCTATTCGGCCATGCGCATGGTGTCCGGCCCCGGCCACGATGCCCAGTACGCCGCGGACAAACTGCCCACCGCGATGATCTTCGTGCCCTCCGTGGGCGGCCACAGCCATTGCGAATTGGAGTACACCCCGGCGCAGGCCTGCGCCAGGGGCGTCAACGTGCTGATCCAGACGCTGCTGGCCATCGACCGCGCGATGTAACGCCGCGGCGAAAAAGGACCGGGCCGGCGGGAGCGCCCCCCCCGGCCCGGTCCTTTTTCGCCGCGGCTAGCCCAGGTAGGCCTCCCGCACCGTATCGTCGCGCAGCAGCTGCTGCCCGGTGCCGGAAAGGGTGATGGCGCCGGTTTGCAATACGTAGGCGCGGTCGGAAATCTTGAGGGCCTTCCGCGCGTTCTGCTCGACGAGGAGGATCGTCATCCCCTCGCGGTTGAGCTGCACGATGGATTTAAAGATCAGATCCACCAGCATGGGCGCCAGGCCCATGGAGGGTTCGTCCATCAGCATCATCCTGGGGCAGCCCATCAGCGCCCGGCCGATGGCCAGCATCTGCTGCTCGCCGCCGGAGAGGGTGCCGCCCCGCTGTCTGCGCCGCTCCTTGAGCCGCGGGAACAGCTCGTAGACCCGCTCGAAATTGGCGGCGTTCTTTTTCGGGTCCCGGACGAGAAAGGCGCCCATCTCGAGGTTTTCCTCCACCGTCAGCACCGGGAAGATCTTGCGCCCCTCCGGCACGTGGGCGATGCCCTGGGCCACCACCTCGTGGGCGGGGAGCCGGGAGATCGTCCGCCCCTCGTACACCACCTCGCCCACGGCGGGGGTCAGCTGCGAGGAGATGGTGCGCAGCGTGGTGGACTTGCCCGCGCCGTTTGAGCCGATCAGGGTCACGATTTCGCCCTTTCGCACCTCAAAGGAGATGTCCCGCAACGCGTGGATCTGCCCGTAATAGGTATTGACGTTGGTCAGCTTCATCACCGCGTCCTGCATCATCCATCACCCCTCCAGCGCCTCGTCTTCGTCATCCTCGTTGCCCAGATATGCCTCGATGACCTCCGGGTTGCACTTGATCTCCTCCGGCGTGCCCTCGGCGATCTTGACGCCGTAGTTGATCACGGTGATCCGGTCCGAAAGGCCCATCACCAGCTTCATGTCGTGCTCGATCAAAAGGATCGAAACCCCCGTGTCCCGGCGCAGCTTCAGAATGAAGGCCTTCATTTCCTCGGTCTCCCGGGGGTTGAGGCCGGCGGCGGGGTCGTCCAAGAGCAGAAGCTTCGGCTCCAGCGCCAGCGCCCGGGCGATCTCCAGGCGGCGCTGCTGGCCGTAGGACAGGTTCCTGGCCATCTCCTGCTCCTTGCCGGAGAGGCCCACGTAGTCCAGCAGCTCCAGCACCTTGTCGTAGGCGGCCTGCTCCTCGCGCCGGAGCCTTGGCAGCCTGAGCACGATGTCAAAAAGGCCCTCCTTCATGCGCATGTAGCGGCCCACCAGGATGTTCTCCGCCACCAACATGTCCTTGAACAGGCGGATGTTCTGGAACGTCCGGGCGATGCCCTTCTGGGCCACGCGCTCCGGCGACAGCTTGGTGAGGTTTTTGCCGTCAAAGGTAATGGTGCCGCTGTCGGGCACGTAGTAGCCCGAGATCATGTTGAAAAACGTGGTCTTGCCCGCGCCGTTGGGCCCGATGACGGACACGATCTGCCCCTTTTCCATCGAAAAGTTGACGCTGTTGATGGCGGTCAGGCCGCCGAAATTCTTGGTCAGGTTGGTCACATTCAGCAGTCTCACGCTTCTCGCCCCCCGTCCGCGTCCGGCCGGGCGGCCCGACGCTTTTTCAGCGTCAGCACGCGCTTTTCGGGCAGCAGGCCCTTGGGCCGGAAGATGCACATCAGCACCAGGATCAGGCCGAATACCAGCTTTTCATACTTGGCGGGGTTGAGCCCCGCCGGCAGCACCAGCGCGCCGGATGTGGCAAGGCCCGTGAAAAATTCCGAAAGGTCCTTCAGAATCTGCAGCTGCAGGACCACCACCGCCAGCGCGCCGATGATCACGCCCCGCTGACTGCCCGTGCCGCCCAGAATCACCATGCACAGGATGATGATGGACTCGGTAAAGGTGAAGCTGGTGGGGTCGATGTAGCTTTGCAGCGCCGCGAACACCACCCCCATCATGCCGGCCAGGCCCGCGCCGATGGTGAAGGAAAGCAGCTTCATCCGCACCACCGGCACGCCCATGGTGCGGGCCACCAGCTCGTCCTCGCGGATGGCCACCCAGGCGCGGCCAATGCGGGAATTGTTGAGGTTGCGCACCACCACCACCGTCAGGAGGAACAGCGCCAGCACAATCAGATAGAAGAACACCGGCTTATTCAGCGCCAGCCCGAACAGACTGGGCGGCTTGGGCGCCTGGATGGGCGTGATGCCCATGGGGCCGTTGGTGATGTTGACGGGCTGGTTGAGGTTGTTGAAGAGCAGGCGGATGATCTCCGCAAAGCCCAGCGTGACGATGGCCAGGTAATCGCCCTTGAGGCGCAATACCGGAAGCCCCAGAAGGAACCCCACCGCCCCCGCCACGATAAAGCCCAGCACCAGGAACAGCCAGAACCAGTTGCCCGACAGCGGATACGCGCCAAAACCCATGAACTGCGCCGCCTGGCGGGAGGCGAAAATCGCGTAGGTGTAGGCGCCCACGGCGTAAAACGCCGCGTAGCCCAGGTTCAAAAGCCCCGTGTAGCCCACCACGATGTTGAGCCCCATCGAGAGCACCGCGTAGACCCCCACCATCGTGGCCACATAGGCAAATGTGCCGCTGGCCGCACCCACGATGGGCATCACCACCGCCAGGTCCACGGCGGCGATGGCAAAGCGCAGCATCTTGGGCAGCTTCGCCATGGTGAGCAGCATCAGCGAAAAGAGGAAGGCCACAAAGACCACGCTGTTGGTCTTATAAATCAGCGCCAGCACCGGCGCGGCCAGGATCACGATCGTTTCCAGGATGAGGATGACGCGCTCCCCGGCGGTCATTTGGGAAAAGGCGGGCGCGTCCTGGGTTTTTCGGGCAAGTGTCGTCACGGGCTACACCTTCTCTCCGGCGGGTTTGCCCAGCAGGCCGCTGGGCTTGACGATCAGAATCAGGATCAGGATCACAAAGGCGAACACGTCCTTGTATTCCGATCCGAACATGCCCCCGGTCAGCGCGCCCAGAAACGCCGCGCCGAACACCTCGAGAAGCCCCAGCAGCACGCCGCCCAGCATTGCGCCGGGCAGGCTGCCGATGCCGCCGAACACCGCCGCGGTAAAGGCCTTCATGCCCAGGATAAAGCCGGAATAGGGCGATATGGAGCCGTACTGCACCGAAAACAGCGTGCCCGCCGCACCGCCCATGCCCGCGCCGATCAGGAACGTCATCGAAATCACCTTGTTGACGTTGATGCCCATCAGCTGCGCGGTGCCGCGGTCCTGGGCGACGGCGCGCATGGCCTTGCCCCACTTGGTGCGGTTGACGAAGACCGTCAGCCCCAGCATGATCACCACGCAGAAGGCCACGATGTAGAGCGTCTTCTCCGGGATCGCCATCGACGGGGTGATCTGGATGCGGTTCCCGAACATCGACGGCGCGTACAGATAGAAGCTGCCGTTTTTGATCTCGGCGCCCATGCGCACCGCGTCCTGCAGGATGAACGAAACGCCGATGGCGGAAATGAAGGGCACCAGCTTGGGCGCGTTGCGCACGGGCTTGTAGGCCACCCGGTCCACCGCCACGCCCAAAAGACCCGTCACCACCATCGCGAACAGGATCGCGAGGATCAGCATCATCGTCGGCGGCATTCCGGCAAAGTACCCCTGGCTCTGCAAAAGCAGCAGGATCTCCGTGCCGGCAAACGCGCCGAACATGAACAGCTCGCTGTGCGCGAAGTTGATGAATTCCAAAATGCCGTACACCATCGTGTAGCCCAGCGCGACAATCGCGTACACGAAGCCCAGCGCCAGGCCGTCCGAGATGAGCTGCGGCACGATGGCCTTCAGTGCGGATAGCTCATTCATTGTCCATCGACCCTTCCGATGCCCGTTGCAGGAGGGTGCGCCCCCCCCTGCAACGAACCAGATTGTAGAGCCCCCGGGGCTTTCCATGTCCGGCCGGTAATCCGGCGCTTACTTCAGGTATTCCGCCGCCGGGATGGACTTGATGGCCACCGGCGGGTAGGCCGCGGTCTCAAAGCCCAGCACGTAGATGGTGGCCTCGGTGTTGTCGCCGATGTCGTTGAAGCTGACGTCGGTGGCCAGGCCCTTGAAGTCCTTGATGCCGCGCACGGCGACGGCTACCTGCTCACGGGTGGGCAGCGTGCCGCCGTTTGCCTCGATGGCGGCCTTCACGGCGTCCAGCGTCACGTTCATGGCGTCATAGCCGTAGGCGGCAAACGCCTCCGGCGCGCGGCCGTAGAGCTCGGTGAACTTCGCGACAAATTCCGCGCCCGCCTCGGTGCCGGATACGTCCGCCGCCACGGAGGTGTAGTAGTTGCCGATGACCGCGTCGCCCGCGATCTTCACCAGCTCGGCGGAGTCCATGCCGTCCGGGCCCAGGAACACCACGTCGATGCCCTTTTCCTTGAGCTGCTTGATGATGAGCGCGCCCTCCGGGTACATGCCGCCGAAGTACACCGACTCGGCGCCGCTGGCGCGGATCATTTCTTCCACGGCGGAGAAGTCCGCCTCGCCGGCGGTGATGCCCTCGTAGCCCTTCACCTCGCCGCCGATCTCCTCAAAGCGCTTTTTGAACTGGTCGGCCACGCCCTGGCCGTAGGTAGTCTTGTCCTGCAGGATGAACACGCTCTTTTTGCCCAGGCCGAACAGGAAGTCCGCGCCGGCGGGGCCCTGGGCGTCGTCGCGGGCGCAGATGCGGCTCACGGTGGGCAGCGCCCGGTCCGTCACGTCGGGGCTGGTGTTGGCCGGGGAGACCATCGCCAGGCCGTATCCGTTGTAGACTTCGGAGGAGGGGATGGCCACGCCGGAATTGTAGTGCCCCACCACCGCCAGCACCTCGGGGTCCTCCACCAGGCGCTGCGCGTTGCTGACGCCCACCTTCGGGTCGGCCTGGTCGTCCGTCGGGACGAACTGGAGGTCAAACCCCAGCGCCTTGAATTCCTCGACGCGGGCGTTGAGCGCCATCTCAATGCCGTTTTTGATGGAGCTGCCCAGCGCGGACTGACTGCCCGACAGCGGCGTGGCGCTGGCGATCTTGATCACCGGCAGCGCGGACGCCCCGGCGGAGAGGATCAGTCCGGAGAAAAGCATCATGGCCAGCGCGACGGAAAGGATCCTGGGGAGCATTCTCTTCATGGGATACGCCTCCTTTTCATTTCTCCGGGCGGGTTCCCGTCCGAAACCTGAAAACAAAGCGCTTCCCAAGGGCCATATGGCATTTGAGAAGCGTCTTTGCTCTTTGTAAATTTGAATTCAAAAGACCGGGGCGGCCGCGTCGTCGCGGCAAAATCCGCTTTATTGGTTGAGTATATGCATCGAAGGCGCCGCTGTCAAGCGCGTTTTGGCCAAAAATGAATATTTTACGGCGCGCGACTTCATTTGTGTCCGGATTCTGCCGCCGGGGGCCAGAGATGATTGGGCGTTGTGACATCGCGGAGTGCGGATAATGCGAATTGGGCGATCCGCGGCCGGGGCGCGCCGGGTTAAATCGCCGGTAAGGCGCGCCGCCGGCGTTAGCGCGGGGCAAATTCGGGTAAAAATAGAACCAGAACGGGCGCAACGCCCGGTTGCATTGAAAACCGGCAGCATCCGCTGCGCGAAGGAGGTTTTTTCATGAAAATCAAGACTCTGGTCATCGCCGCGATGATGGTGGTCGCGGCCCTGGCCCTGGCGGGCTGCACCACCGGCACCACCCCCGCCGCCACGGCGACCCCTGCCGCCACCGAGGCGCCTGTCGCCACGGCAACCCCTGCCGCCACTGAGGCGCCTGTCGCCACGGCAACCCCCGCCGCCACCGAGGCACCTGCCGCTGCGGCGACCCCCGCCGCCACCGAGGCGGCCGAGGCGGCCGCCCCCGCGCAGCTTGAGCTGACGGCGGACGAGTTGGCCGCCTACGACGGCAAGGACGGCAAGCCCGCCTACGTGGCCGTGGACGGCGTCATCTACGATGTGACGGATGTGCCCCAGTGGGCGAACGGCACCCACAACGGCAACACCGCCGGCAAGGATCTGACGGATGTCATCAAGAGCGCCCCCCACGGCGAATCGGTGCTCGCGAAGCTGACGGTGGTCGGCAAGCTGAAGTAAGGCTTCTCCGGTTTTTCCGGGAGGACACAGCGGTTCCCTCCGCGAAGAGCGCCCGCTCCGGTCAACGAAGCGGGCGCTCTTTTTGCGGGCGCGGATTTGACATGCGCGCCTGCATCTGGTATAGTAAAAGGGCAAAGAACCGTCATGGCTTCTCCGTTTTGCAAGTGAGCGGCTTCATGAAAGGCTTTATCAACCGCGACGAGGTGTGGCAATGTGATAGGGCCTTCTTTTTGTTTACGCCGGGAAATTACGGCGCGGGACGCGCGCCTGATCGCCCGCTGGCTTGAGGACCGGGAAACCGTCATACATTTGAGCGACGCACCGGGGGTTTCCGGTGCGATCCGCCGGGCGCTGGAGGGCGCGCACCTGAACGTGGTGACCCACCTTTTCAACCAGGGCGGCCGGTTTTTTGTGGCGGAGGAGCGCGGCGAACCGGTAGGCTTTGTGCGGCTGGCGCCGAAGCCGGAAGAGACGCAGGTGGTGCTGGTGGTGGAGCGGGGCCGCTGGGGGCGGCGGCTCGGGCAGAAGATGCTGCGTGAGGCGCTGGCGCTGGCGTTCTTCGAGATGCGCGCGCCCCGGGTCACGGCGGTGATCCACCGGGACAACCACCGGTCCCTGGCGCTATTCCGGCGGGCGGGTTTTCATATGGAGCGCGGCGGCGAATGGACGCGCCACGCGCTGACGATGCGGACGTATATTCAATTGATTCAGGGAGGGTTATTCATGGCAGGCGAAGTGACCATCAGCCGGGTTGACCGGGAGCGGCTGAACCGTTTGATCGACGAGGCGCTGTTCGGCGGCGTCGAGCTCGACAAGTCCTACCGCGCGCTTAAGCAGGAGCTCGAGCGCGCCAGCGTCGTGGAGCCCCAGGCGCTGCCCGCCAACGTGGTGTCCATGCGGTCCAGGGCGCTGATTACGCTGGACGGCGAGGAGGAGGAGGTGGCGCTGGTCTATCCGGACGAGGCGGACTGGACAAAGGGCCGCCTGTCGATCCTGTCGCCGGTGGGCACGGCGCTTCTGGGCTACCGCGAGGGCGACGAGATCGCCTGGGACACGGCGGGCGGGCGCGCGCGCATCGAGATCCGGAAGATTCTCTACCAGCCGGAATCCTCGGGGGACTACAACCTTTAGCGCGGGCCGCGGCGGTCTCCGCGCATGAGAAAGCCCCGCCTTTGCGTCCGGACGGGCCGGCGCGAAAGCGGGGCTTTTTGCGCCTAATTTCGGTGGATGGGTTCGCCCGGGTTGCGCCAGGCGTCGCCCTGGGCCAGGATTGCGTCAAAGGTCTTCCGGCCCACCAGGCCGTACTGGTCGTCCTTGAGCGACAGGCCCAGGTCCGTCTGCAGCTTCTTCACCGCGTCGAAGGTGGGCTGGTCGTAGACGCCGCCGGGCTCGCCTTCCGCGGCGTCAAAGTACTGCATGTCCATCAGCTTCCGCTGGAGCCACTTGACCGCGCCCGCCCGATCGTAAGCAGGGTCGGGGGCGGGCTGCTGACCGTTGATGAAATCCACAAGGGCGTCGACGGCCGCGCTGTCCACCACCTGACCCTCCGGAACGGGCTCCGTCGTGGGCTCGGTTGTCGGTTCGATTGTGGGTTCGGTTGTCGGTTCGGTCGTGGGTTCCGGCGTGGGTTCGATTGTGGGCTCGGTTGTCGGTTCGGTTGTCGGTTCCGGCGTGGGTTCGGTCGTGGGTTCAGGGGTTGGCCCGGCCGTGGGTTTCGGCGTGGGTTTCGGCGTCGCGGTGGGCCGGGGGGTGGGGGTGGGCGCGTCGTCGGCAAAGAGCGCCTCCTGAAGCGCCACCGTCGCGGTGCCGGTCTGCTTCACATCCAGCACCTTCTGGAAGGCCCGGACCGCACTGCGGGTCTGGCTGCCAAAGTTGCCGCCTGTGGAGCCGCCGAAGTAGCCCAGCGCCTTGAGCCGCGCCTGAAGCGCCTTGACGCGGGGGCCCGAATCGCCGTACTGGAGGGTGATGTACCCATCGTACTTGGGCGCCCGGGCGGAGAACAGCCGCTGTTGCAGCCGCTGGCTGGCGGTGCCGTCCTGCTTCGCGCCGATGACGGACTGGAACAGCTTCACCGCATTCGCGGTGCGGTCGTCAAAGGTGCCGGAGGCGCTGCCGGCATAGTAGCCCAGCGCGCTCAGGCGCGACTGGAGCCTGGCGACGGCATCGCCGGCGTCGCCCTTTTTCAGCGTGACGTAGACGCTGCACTCGGGGGCGTCCTCGTCCATCAGCGCCTCGATCATCGCGGCGGAGGCCCTCCCGGTCTGCTTCAGGCCGGCCTCCTTCTGAAAGAGTTCAACGGCCTCGGCGGTGCGGCTGCCGTACACGCCGTCCGCCGGCGCGGCCAGGTAGCCCAGTTCCCGCAGCCGCGCCTGCAGCGCCTTCACGCGGATGCCCCGGCTGGTCTTGTCCAGCGCGACGAATTCCACGAAGGCCGGGGCGTCCGGCGCGTCGAGGGCCTGGCGCATCTCCTCGGTGACTTCGCCGGTCTGTTTCAGGCCCAGCGCGTCCTGGAAGTAGCGCACCGCGGCGTCGGTGTTCACGCCGAACACGCCGTCCTCGCGGCCGGCCGGGTAGCCCAGCGCGTTCAGCCGGGCCTGCAGCGCGCGCACATCCTCGCCACGGTCCCCCCGGGACAGAGGCCGCCGGGGCTCGGGCGTGGGCTCGGGGAGGACGGCCGACGGAGGCAGCTGGGCGACCAGCGCGGGCGCGGCGTCGGCATCGGGCCGCGCCAGCAAAAAGAGCTGCCCCGCCGCGGTCAGGAGCGACGGGTCCACCAGCGGCTGACCCGATGAAAAGAGCACCTGCTGCGTGCCGTCCTCCGGGTTGACGGTCACGACGCCGCCCGGGCCGGCCAGCGCCAGATCATCGCCCCAGGCGATCATCTGGCCGGAGGCGATGTCGTCCGCCTCGGTGACCGCTTCGCCCAGCCCGGTGGCCGGATCAAAGCGGTGGATTTCCACGTAGGCGTTCTCCAGGTACTCGCGGCGCACCGAATAGTACAGCCTGCCGCCGAGGGAGGCCTGGGCGTCGATGTCGGCGGCGGCGATGGTTTGCCAGGCGTCGCTCCCCGCCAGGCGCAGCCGGAGATCGCCGGAGGCCGTCAGCAGGGTTTCAAAGCCGCCGAAGTTCCGGTAGAGCCCCGTGGGGTCCACGTCGGAGGGGACCAGCGCGCCGGCGGCGGCATCCAGGGTGCGGTTGGCGTACACGCCGCTCTCGATCAGCCCGCCCACCATCAATCCGTCCATCGCGTCGGTCAGCGCGGCATCCTGAAAGCCCAGGTCCATCACCTGCCGTGTCTCGTCCGTCGCCGGGTCCAGCGCCATCAGAAGCGCGGAGTTCGCGCCGTCCAGAAAGTAGATTGCGCCGTCCCTCTCCACGTAGACCGCGCCGTCGAAGATCTCCGCCAGCAGGCGCTCCTCCGCCTGGCTGGCGGCGCGCAGCGCGGCGGGTTCGTCTCCCGAGGGGCCGCCCTGGGTGGTAAAGTACAGCTTGCCCTCCGTCTCCGCGACCACGCGCAGGCCGTAGGGCGACCAGGCCTCCGCAACCCGGGCAGCCGCGGAGGCATCCGCGGCCGGCAGGGACTGGGAGAAAGCCGTGCCGCCCATCAGCATCAGGGCGGAAAAGGCCAGCGCCAAAATGCGTTTCATGCTTTTCCCTCCTTTTGGTTGCCAAAAATTTGACGCATTTGTTGCGGGGGACGTTCCGGGGAACGGGCTGCCGGGATGCAAAAAAATGGCGTCCGGGGACCCGGATGGATCCCCGGACGCCGGGCGCTAGTAGTCCACGAAGTCTAAGAACCGATGATAGGGTGCAGAGATTTTTCTGCCCGGCACGGAGCCGGAGCGCAGGCGTAGCAGCGCTACGTCAAGCGGAGAGCGACACAGCCGGACAGGAAAAGATCCAGCCATAGCGCGGAAATTGGGCTTCGCGGACTACTAGGATGCCCCGTCCGGCCTTCGGCCGCGCCCGGATCGGGGGGCGCTCCCGCGCCGCCGGGCGGCCTTGTAACGGATCTCCCAGACCGCCATCTGCCGCACCATCAGCGTAGCGGCGCAGCCGGCCGCCGCCCCCAGTGTGTCGATGCCCACGTCCTTCAGCGCGGGCGACCGGCCCGCCGACGACGCCTGGGACCACTCGTCGTATCCCGCGAAGGCGGCGCAGAACAGCAGCGTCGCAAAAACCCGCGTTCCCAGGCGCATGCGGGTGGGGGCCAACGCCAGCATCAACGCCAGCGCCAACAGCGCAAATTCCAGCGCGTGGGCGGCCTTGCGCACGTATCCGTGCAGGCGCTCAAAGGCCTTGGAATTTCGGTTGATTTTGCCCACCGGCTTTTCCAGAACGCGGTAGACCACGTCGGTCACCTCCAGGCTCAGCGCGTTGGAGTGCCCGGCGTTCTGCCGGGAAAAGTCGTGAATCATCAGTACGCACAGCGCGATGAACGTCCATGCGATCACCTGGTAGGCGATAAAGCCCAGTTTCTGGCCAAATCCGCTTCGCAATGAAACCTCACTTTCAGCGCGGCCCGGAGCGGCCGCCATCGTTCGTCAGGGCACGGGGCATGAAATACGGCCGGACGGCCGCGCCCCGTTGACCGACATTCTACCGCAAAAGAGGGCGTCGGTCAATCCTCCGAGGCCTCTGCCCTCCGCTGATTTCCAGATGGACACGGCGGTTTGACGGGCCTAAATTTGATTTTACCGGATATGCGGCGGCTTTTTGGCGCTTCCGGCCAGTGTCCCCGCTTCTTCTCATTTTCTTTTATATCTTTTGCTTCCAGCAGAGTCTGCATGAACCAGTCAAAGTTGAGCCGCGTCATCTCCCGCATGCGTTTTTCGCCCGCGTCCGCGCTCTCGAGCACATGGGTTTCCGCCAGCGTGGCGCGGCAGCGCCCGTCCACGTATTCAAAGGGATCGGCGCCCCGGAGCGCGTCCGGCGCCACCAGCGACGCGCGCCAGGCCGTGGACTGGGCCCAGGGGAAGCCGCAGCGCTCACGGATGTCCGGGTCCCGGTACCAGGGGTAGCCGCCGAAGATCTCGTCGGCGCACTCGCCGGAGAGGGCCACGGTGATGTCCTTTCGCACCGCGCGGCAGAAAAGCAGCAGCGAGCTGTCCACGTCCGCCATGCCGGGCAAATCCCGGGCGTCCACCGCCTCGTACAGGGCGTCCGCCAGCGCCTCGGTGTCCAGCTCCACGCGGTGGTGGCGGCTTTTCAGCGCGCCGGTCATCAGGCCGATGTACTCGTCGTCGCTGGAGGGCTGAAACTTTGTGGCGCGAAAGTAGCGGTCGTTGTCCCGGTAGGTGACGGAAAACGTATCCAGCGCCTGGCCCCGCTCGCGCATGTGCTCCGCCGCCACCGCCGCCAGAATGCTGGAGTCCAGCCCGCCGGACAGAAAGCAGCCCACCGGCACGTCGGAGACCAGCTGCCGGCGGATCGAATCCGTCAAAAGCGTCCGCACGGTGGCAACCGTAGCGGCGAGATCGTCCCCGTGGGGGCGGTCGGTCAGGCGCCAGTAGGGTGCCAATTGCAGGTCTCCGTCCGCCCAGAAGCCGCGCCAGCCCGGCCGCACCTCGCAAACGCCCCGGAACACGCCGCAGCCGGGCGTGCGCCCGGGCCCCAGCAGCATCACCTCGCACACGCCCTCCGCCGTGATCACCGCCTCCATGCCGGAGAGGGCCAGGATGGTCTTAATCTCCGACGCGAAGACAAACGCCTCCCCCGCGGCCGCATAAAAAAGCGGCTTGACGCCGATGCGGTCCCGGGCGAGAAACAGCCGTCCGCGCTGCTCCTCGTAGACGCCGAAGGCGAAGATGCCGTTGATGCGGTCCACGCAGGTTTCGCCCCACTGGGCGTAAGCGTGCAGGAGCACCTCCGTATCCGAATGGCTGGCAAAGTCGTGTCCCAGCGCCCGGAGCTCCCCGCGCAGTTCTTCGGTATTGTACAGCTCGCCGTTGTACACCAGTATGTAGGTTTCCCCCCTCCACGTAAGCGCCATCGGCTGCCGCCCGTTTTCCAGGTCCACCACCGAAAGCCGCCGGTGAAGAAGCGCCGCGCCCTGCCCGTACCAGGTGCCCTCCTGATCCGGCCCGCGCCGCTCCATCGTTTGGAGCATCCGCCGACAGGACGCCTCGTCGCTCCGCCCGATGATCCCCGCAATTCCGCACATGGTGCCGCCTCCCCCACAAAACGCATGCTCCAGCCTATGCGCGGGGCGCGCGGGACGTGCAGCCCTACGGCGAGGGCGCGCGCCAGGCGGGGCGCACGCGATCGGGAAAGGCGCGCGCGAGGCGCGAAAACGCCTCGAGCACATCGTCGGGCACGTCGCAGTGGGCGATGAAGCCCTTGCCGCGGGGACCGTAGCCCTCCGGGGTGTCGTGAAGGCGGGGGATCTCACCCAGGATCAGCGTCAGAAAGCGTTCCACATCCCACATGCCCCAGGGGATCTCCCCCTCAAAGGCCAGCACGCCCTCCCGCGCGGCCACCCGCGGCACGTGGGCCGCGTAGCCATAGAACCGGGCGCCTTCGCCGCGCCAGGCTTTTTCAAAGCTGAAGTGCATGCGGCGCTGCATGGCGCTGTCCTGCATCAGGATGACGGTCTCGGGGCGAAGGCCGCGCTCCCGGGCCGCCGCAAGCGCGTTGACCGCGTTTTCGCCGCAGTTGGCGGACTGGTTTTCCAGGATCATCTCCGACCGCCTCAGGCCGTAGTGCCGCTCAAACATATCCGCGATCAGGTCCGCCTCGGCCCGCCCCCGGGTTTCGACGTCCGGATAGCGGGCGTGCACCGCGTCCCGGAGCGCCTGGGTGGTGTGTCCGGCGCCGCCCACAATCATGAACCGCTCCGCCACGCCCGACCGGTACGCCCGCGCGGCCGCCTCGCAGCCCGCTGCGATGCTGCCACCCATCAGGATCAAAAGATCCGCCGGCCGCCCCAGCGCGGCGGACACGGCGGCACGCGTCAGCGCGGAAAAATCCCGCTGCGCCAGGTAGCCTGAAACCCGGTTGACGTCCGCCGCCGCGGACGGGCCGGGGCCGTTTGTGCTCATGTCCCATGCGCCTCCCGGCCCATTATACCGCCCCGGGGCCGCGCCGTAAACCCGCGCGGGGCGCGCCGGACGCCGCGCGCGCCCCGCAAAACCGCCGAATTTGAACCAAAGAAAAACAATCCTGCACAAACGGGTTGAACCGCGCGCGAAACAACGTAAATTTGCAGTTATTTTGCCCTTGATTTTCATTTTTGTATTGACAGGGGGGTAGGGGCGTGCTATAATCACAGAACCGTCAACGGCGATGGAGCGTCTTCGCGCGCTCTATTTTTTACCCTTCCCGCGGGAAGGCGGGGAATTTTTTCGACAAAGGGTGAACAGCATGGGGCAGCAAAGGCGAGCGGGCCTCGAGGGCCAGGTGGATCGACAGCAACGGTTTGAATTGTACGACGCGCGTTTTGAACATGATGCCTGCGGCATTGGCGCCGTGGTGAACATCCATGGCATCAAGACCCACGATACCGTGGACAACGCGCTGAAGATTGTGGAACGGCTTTCCCACCGCGCCGGCCGGGACGCGGACGGCGACACCGGCGACGGCGTCGGCATATTGCTCCAGATTCCCCACGACCTGTTTTGCGCGGAGCGGCTTGGCTTTGAGCTGGGCGAGGCGCGCGATTACGGCGTGGGGATGATTTTTTTTCCGCCGGACGGCGTGAAGCGCGGCCAGATGATGCGGCTGATGGAGGTCATCATCGAAAAGGAAGGCATGGCCTTCCTGGGCTGGCGCAGGGTGCCCGTCCGGGAGGAGGTGCTGGGCCGCAGGGCGCGGGAGCGCATGCCCGCCATCTGGCAGTGCTTTGTGAAGCGCCCGCCCAGGGTGGACCGGGGTCTTCCCTTTGACCGGAAGCTCTACGTGGCCCGACGGGTGTTTGAGCAGTCCTCCAGCGGCGCCTACTTCTGCTCCTTTTCCAGCCGCACCATCGTCTACAAGGGCATGATGCTGGTGGACCAGCTGCGCACCTTCTACCCCGATCTCGAAAGCCCGCTTTCAAAGTCCGCCCTGGCCACGGTGCACTCCCGCTTCTCCACCAACACCAACCCCAGCTGGGAGCGGGCACACCCCAACCGGCTGATCCTGCACAACGGCGAGATCAACACCATCCGCGGCAACGTGGACCGCATGATCGCCCGCGAAGAAACCGTGGACTGCGACCTTCTGGCCGCCGACCGGGACAAGATCATGCCCATCGTGGACCAGTCCGGCTCCGACTCCGCGATGCTGGACAATACCCTGGAGTTTCTGATGATGTACGGCATGGATCTGCCCAAGGCCGTCATGATCACGGTGCCGGAGCCCTGGCAGAACAACGGCGAGCTCTCCCGCGAGCGGCGGGACCTGTACCGCTACTACGCCACCATGATGGAGCCCTGGGACGGCCCGGCAGCGCTGGTCTTCTCCGACGGCGACATCGTGGGCGCGTCGCTGGACCGCAACGGTCTCAGGCCCTCCCGCTACCTTTTGACCGCGGACGACCATCTGATCCTCGCCTCCGAGGTGGGGGTGCTGGACATCGAGCCGGAAAACGTGGTGCGCAAGGAGCGCTTGAAGCCCGGCGCGCTTTTGGTGGTGGACACCGTGCGGGGCCGCGTCTACGAGGACGCCGACCTCAAGGAGGACTACGCCCGCCGCCAGCCCTACGGCGAGTGGCTCTACCAGAACCTGATCGAAATGAAGGACCTGCCGCTGCCCAACGAGCGCGTGCCCTCCTCCCGGAAGGACGAGCGCGCCCGGCTCTACCGGTTTTTCGACTATACCTGGGAGGACATGCGCGAGGTCATCATGCCCATGGCCCTCTCCGGCGGCGAGCCCACGGCCTCCATGGGCACGGATACGCCGCTGGCGGTATTGTCCAGCGCGCATCCGCTTTTGTTCCAGTACTTCAAACAGCTCTTCGCCCAGGTGACCAACCCGCCCATCGACGCCATCCGCGAGGCGCTGGTGACGGACACCGCCGTCTACGTGGGGCCGGACGGAAACCTGCTGGTGGAAGCGCCGGAAAACTGCGCGGTGCTCAAAATTGACAACCCCATCCTCACCGCCGCCGAGCTGATGCGCATCCGCGGCATGAAAAAGCCCCGCCTGAAGGTGGAAACGATCTCCATACTGTGCTATAAGAACACGCCCATCGGCCGCGCGGTGGAGCAGATGCTGCTCTCCTGCGACCGCGCCGCGGCCCGGGGCGCCAGCGTGCTGGTGCTCTCCGACCGGGGGGTGGACGAAAACCACGTGGCCATTCCGTCGCTCCTGGCCACGTCGGCCCTCGAACAGCACCTGGTGCGCACCAAGAAGCGCACCCAGGTGTCGGTGATCCTGGAGACGGCCGAGCCCCGCAGCGTCCACCACTTCGCGCTTCTGCTGGGCTACGGCGCCCGGGCGGTGTGCCCCTACCTGGCCCACGAGTGCATCAAGGAGATGATCGACGAGGGCCTGATGGACAAGGACGTGTCCGCCGCCATCGCCGACTACAACCGGGCCGTGACCGGCGGCATCGTAAAGATCGCCTCCAAGATGGGCATCTCCACCATCCAGTCCTACCAGAGCGCCCAGATCTTCGAGGCCCTGGGCCTGGCCCGGGACGTGATCGACCGCTACTTTACCAACACCGTCAGCCGCGTGGGCGGCGTCGGGCTCACCGAGATCACCGAGGACGTGGAATACCGCCACAACCGGGCCTTTGACCCCATGGGCCTCGCCATGGACACCACCCCCGAATCCACCGGCGACCACCGCCTGCGCAGCGGCGAGCGCAAGGAGGACCACCTCTACGACCCCGAAACCATCTGCGCGCTGCAAAGGGCCGTGCGCGCCGGCAGCTACGAGCTGTTCAAGGAATACTCCCGCATGGTGGACGACGAGGGCCGCCCCCACACGCTGCGCGGGCTGACGGAATTCGTGCTCGACCCCGACGGCGGCGTGCCCTTGGACGAGGTGGAGCCGGTCTCCGAAATCGTCAGGCGCTTCAAGACCGGCGCCATGAGCTACGGCTCCATTTCCCAGGAGGCCCACGAGTGCCTGGCCATCGCCATGAACCATTTGGGCGGCCGCTCCAATTCCGGCGAGGGCGGCGAGGACCCGGAGCGCTTCGGCACCGACCGGGTGTCCCGCATCAAGCAGGTGGCCTCCGGCCGCTTCGGCGTCACCAGCGGCTACCTGATGAGCGCCGACGAGATCCAGATCAAGATGGCCCAGGGCGCCAAGCCCGGCGAGGGCGGCCACCTGCCCGGCAAGAAGGTGTACCCCTGGATCGCCAGGACGCGCCACTCCACCCCCGGCGTCAGCCTGATCTCGCCGCCGCCCCACCACGACATCTACTCCATTGAGGACCTGGCGCAGCTGATCTACGACCTGAAAAACGCCAACCGCAGGGCCCGCATCACCGTGAAGCTGGTCAGCGAGGCGGGGGTGGGCACCATCGCCTCCGGCGTGGCCAAGGCCGGCGCCCAGGTGGTGCTGATCTCCGGCTACGACGGCGGCACCGGCGCGGCGCCCCGCACCTCCATCCATGACGCGGGCCTGCCCTGGGAGCTGGGCGTGGCGGAAACCCACCAGACGCTGATGCGCAACGGCCTTCGCAGCCACGTGCGCATCGAGACCGACGGCAAGCTGATGAGCGGCCGGGACGTGGCCATCGCCTGCATGCTGGGGGCGGAAGAATTCGGCTTTGCCACGGCGCCGCTGGTGTGCATCGGCTGCGTGATGATGCGGGTGTGCAACCTGGACACCTGCCCCATGGGCGTGGCCACCCAGAACCCGGAGCTGCGCAAGCGCTTCTGCGGAAAGCCCGAGTACGTGGAAAACTTCATGCGCTTCGTGGCCCAGGAGATGCGCGAAGTGATGGCCAAGGTCGGCGTGCGCACCGTGGACGAACTGGTGGGCCGGACGGACCTCATCCGCATGCGCAAAAACCGCCCCGCGGGCCGCGCCATGAAGGTGGACCTGTCCGCCATCCTCACAAACCCCTACGGCGGGCCCACCCACTTTGAGCCCAAGGACACCTTTGACTTCCACCTGAAGGATACGCTGGACGAAAAGGCGCTGCTGGCCAAACTGGGCCCGGCGCTGGAAAAGGGCAAAAAATCCACCATGCGCCTGACGGTTTCCAGCACCAACCGCGCCGTGGGCACCATTTTCGGGTCGGAGATCACCCGGTTCCACGGCAGCACCCTGGCGGACGACACCTTCACCATCCACTGCACGGGCGGCGGCGGCCAGTCCTTCGGCGCGTTCGCGCCCAAGGGCCTGACGCTCATACTGGAGGGTGATTCCAACGACTCCTTCGGCAAGGGGCTGTCCGGCGGCCGCCTGGCGGTGTTTCCGCCGAAGGAGAGCCGCTTCGTGGCCTGCGAGAACATCATCGTGGGCAACGTGGCCCTCTACGGCGCCACCTCCGGCGCGGCCTTTATCGCCGGCGTGGCGGGCGAGCGGTTCTGCGTCCGCAATTCCGGTGCCACCGCCGTGGTCGAGGGCGTGGGCGACCACGGCTGCGAGTACATGACCGGCGGCACCGCGGTGATCCTGGGCGAAACGGGCCGCAACTTCGCGGCGGGCATGTGCGGCGGCATCGCCTACGTGCTGGACGAAAAGCACACCCTCTACCGCCGCCTGAACCGGGCGATGGTGCTGATGGAGAGCGTCGCCGACCCCGAGGATCAGCGCACCCTGAAGGGCCTCGTTAAAGCCCACGTCGAAATGACCGGCTCCGTCCGGGGCCGCGAGGTGCTGGAGCACTTCGAGGAGATGCTGCCCTCGTTCAAGAAGATCATCCCGGTAGAGTATAAGCGCGTGCTGGAAAGGCGGTGAGGCAGATGGGAAAGCCGACCGGATTCATGGAGTTTGAACGGGAGAACAATTTGGCCCTCTCCCCCGAGGAGCGCATCCGGAATTTTGACGAGTTCCACCCGCCGATGTCGCTGACGGAACGGCGCACCCAGGCCGCCCGCTGCATGGACTGCGGCGTGCCCTTCTGCCAGAGCGGCATGATGCTGGGCGGCATGGTCACCGGCTGCCCGCTTCACAATTTGATCCCCGAGTGGAACGACATGGTGTACCGCAGCAGCATGCCCTACGCGCTGTCGAGGCTTCTCAAGACCAACAACTTTCCGGAGTTCACCGGCCGCGTGTGCCCCGCCCCCTGCGAAGCGGCCTGTACCTGCGCCCTCAACGGCGATGCGGTTTCCATCCGCGAAAATGAGCTGGCCATCATCGAGTACGCCTTCGGAAACGGCCTCGTCCAGCCCCGCACGCCCTCGGTGCGCACCGGCAAAAAGGTGGCGGTGGTCGGCTCCGGGCCTTCGGGCCTGGCGGCCGCGGACGCCCTCAACCGGCGCGGCCACTCTGTCACCGTGTACGAGCGGGAGGACCGCGCGGGCGGCCTTCTGATGTACGGCATCCCCAACATGAAGCTGGACAAGGAGATCGTAAGGCGCCGGACCGAACTGATGGCCCGGGAGGGCGTGACCTTTGTGACCGGCGCGGACGTGGGGGGCGCGGTGGAGGCGAAAGCGCTGCTGGCGGAAAACGACGCGGTGGTCCTTTGCTGCGGCGCGGCAAACCCCCGGGACCTGGCCGTCCCCGGCCGGGACGCCGACGGCGTCCACTTCGCGGTGGACTTCCTCAAGGCCACCACAAAGAGCCTTCTCAATTCCAACCTGACCGACGGCGCCTTCATCTCCGCCAGGGACCGCCACGTGGTGGTGGTGGGCGGCGGCGATACCGGCAACGACTGCGTGGGCACCTCCATCCGCCACGGCGCGAAAAGCGTCACCCAGATCGAAATGATGCCCTGCCCGCCGGCGGCGCGGCTCCCCGGCAACCCCTGGCCCGAGTGGCCGCGGGTTTTGAAGGTGGACTACGGCCAGCAGGAGGCCATCGCCTGCTTTGGCAATGACCCCCGCGTGTACGAAACCACCGTCAAGGAGATTTTGAAAAATGAGGCGGGCGCGGTGCGCGCCGTCCGGCTGGTGCAGCTCAGGCGGGACGACAAGGGCCGCTTTACCGAGGTGCCCGGCACCGAGCGCGAAATCCCCTGCGATCTTTTGCTGATCGCCGCGGGCTTTCTGGGCAGCCAGCCCTACGTGGCGGAGGCCTTCGGCGCGCGCCTGACGCCCCGCACCAACGTGGAAACCGCCCCCGGCGGATACCAAACCGGCGTGGAGAAGCTCTTTGCCGCGGGCGACATGCGCCGGGGCCAGTCGCTGGTGGTGTGGGCCATCGCGGAAGGGCGCGGCGCCGCCCGGGAAGTGGACGAATTCCTGATGGGCTATTCCAACCTGTAAACGGATATTTTTGCGCCAAAGGGCCGCCCCGAAGCGTTTGCTTCGGGGCGGCCTCAGACCATCCACAAAGTCCCCGTTATGCTTTAATCGTTCCCGGCGGCGTGCACGCCGGGAACGGATAGCACCATCAGTGCGCTGCCCGGAAATTCCGGAGAATTTCAGGCGCACGCAGGCCCTTTCCCATCGCATCGAAAAAACCGCAGGGTTTTTTTGATGCCTTGAAGGACCCGGCGCCTTACTTCGCCAGCTTGTAGATGGCCAGCACGTCCTGCCACATCAGCTTTTTCAGCCCGCCCACGCCGTGCTCGTCGCCGTAGGCGGCGCCGGTGGCCTTCTTGGCCATCAGCTCCAGGTTCTCCTCGCCGATGCCCAGCTCGGCCAGCGTCTGCGGCAGGCCCATCCGGCGGTAGAAGCGGCGCAGCCGGTCGATGCCCTCCAAAATCAGCGCCTCCGGATCGCGGAAGTCGCCGCCCACGCCCATCACGTTGACCGCAAACTGCACGAACATCTCCGGATTCTCCCGATGGACGTAGGTCATCCAGGCGGGGGTCAACACCGCCAGTCCCGCGCCGTGGGCCACGTCGTAGATGGCGGAAAGCTCGTGCTCCATGTCGTGGCAGCCCCAGTCCTGCGCGCGGCCCATGCCCAGAAGGTCGTTGTGGGCCACGGTGCCGCCAAAGCCCACCTGGCACCAGGCGTCGTAGTCCGCGGGGTTTTCGTACACCTTCGGCGCGTTCTTCAGGATGGTTCTGAGGGTGCCCTCGCACAGCGCGTCGGTCAGATCGGTGTGGGTGGTGTTGGTGAAGTAGCGCTCAAAGATGTGGCTCATCATATCCGACACGCCGTTGGCAATCTGGTTTTGGGGCAGCGTGAAAAACAGCTCCGGGTTGACGAAGGACACCACCGGGCGGATCGCCAGCGAATTGCAGGCCATCTTCTGGCTGGTGGCCTCGTTGGTGATGACCGAGCCGACGGAGGCCTCGCTGCCCGCGGCGGGGATGGTCAGCACCGTGGCCACCGGCAGCGCCTTTTCCACGGGCTTTCCGGTGCCGTAAAAATCCCACACGTCGCCGTCGTACCGGACGCCGATGGCGATGGCCTTGGCCGAGTCGATGGCGCTGCCGCCGCCCACGGCCAGGATCAGCTCCACGTTCTCCCGCCGGCAGATGTTCACACCCTCGCGGACCAGGCTCAGCCGCGGGTTGGGCGCCACGCCCCCGAGCTCCACCCACTCGACGCCCGCCTCCGACAGCGACTTGACCACCCGGTCATAAAGGCCGCTGCGGACGATGCTGCCGCCGCCGTAGTGCAGCATGATCTTCTTGGCAAAGGGCCGGATGCCCTCGCCCACCTGTGTCTCCGCGCCCCTTCCAAACACCAGCCGGGTGCGGTTCCAAAAATCAAAGTTCAACATGGATCTTCCTCCCCGTTTTCGCATTGCGCGCGGCGCCCGCCGCAAGCCCTTCCTTGTAGTATACCAGAACCCGGTCAAGGGCACAAGCCCCGCGCCGCGGTCTTATTAACATTTATTTATCAAACATTATCCTTAAAATTAATATCAGTTATCTTTTATCGATAACTGACTATCTATATAATGAGGTCATCCTGAGGGTTATGGGAAAAAGGAGGCGGGTCATGTCTACGCAGACGGTCTCGAAACAAACGCTTTCGAGGTTGCCGCAGTATCTGAGCTATCTGGAGTCCCTGCCGGACACGGTGCGGTCGATCTCCGCCACGGGCATCGCGGCGGCGCTGGGCCTGAACCAGGTGCAGGTGCGCAAGGATCTGGCGTCGGTCAGCTCGTCGGGCAAGCCCAAGGTGGGCTACATGCGGGGGGATCTGATCCGCGAGATCAAGGCGTTTCTGGGCTACGACAACGCGGACGAAGCGGTCATCGTAGGAGCCGGCAAGCTGGGCCGGGCGCTGATGGGCTACACCGGCTTCAAGGACTACGGCCTGAACATTCTGGCCGCCTTTGACGCCGACGAGGATGTGATCGGTGAGGACGAAAACGGCCGGCCGATCATGCCCATCGAGGTGCTCAAGGAAACCTGCCAGCGGCTGAACGTGCACATCGGCATCATCACGGTGCCGGCGGCGGCGGCCCAGGCGGTGTGCGACCAGTTGATTGACGCGGGGGTTCTGGCCATCTGGAACTTCGCGCCGGTTCGGCTGGTGGTGCCGGAGGGCATTCTGGTCCAGAACGAGAACATGGCCAGCGCGCTGGCGATCCTGTCCAACCATCTTTCGGAAAAGATAAACGGCAGGCGCTGATCCCGCGCTGAAAATCACACCCCCGCGCGGCGCGGCGGAGCCCAAAAACCGTCACGCCAGCGTTGCTGTACCCACTTTCCGCCCTTTTCATCAGGATACCCCGTTTGCGCCCCGGCGAAACGCTCCGTAATCGAAAGACGCGAACCCGGACAGACTCATTGTATAAAGGAGTGACCCGGATGTCAACCACCAAAACCCGCGAGATCGTAACCGACGTGGAAAAACTGGAGAAGGCGCTCATTCGCGTGCGCGAAGCACAGCGGTTGTACGCAACCTACACCCAGGAACAGGTGGACGCGATCTTCAAGGCTGCGGCCACGGCCGCCGACATGGCGCGCATCCCGCTGGCCAAGATGGCCGTGACGGAAACTAGCATGGGCGTGGTGGAGGACAAGGTCATCAAAAACCACTACGCCGCGGAGTACATCTACAACACCTATAAAAGCACAAAGACCGTGGGCGTGATTGAGGAGGACGCATCCTTCGGCTTCCGGAAGATCGCCTCGCCGGTGGGCGTGATCGCGGCGGTCATCCCCACCACCAACCCCACCTCCACCGCCATATTCAAAACGCTGCTGGCCCTCAAAACCCGCAACGGCATCGTCATCAGCCCCCACCCCCGCGCCAAGAAGTGCACCGTGGAGGCGGCGCGGATCGTGCTGGACGCGGCGGTGGCCGCCGGCGCGCCGGAGGACATCATCGCCTGGGTGGACGAACCCTCGCTGGAGATGACCAACCTGGTCATGCGGGAGGCCGACCTGATCCTGGCCACCGGCGGCCCGGGCATGGTGAAAAGCGCCTACTCCTCCGGCAAGCCCGCCATCGGCGTGGGCCCCGGCAACGTGCCCGCCATCATCGACGAATCCGCGGACGTGCTGCTGGCGGTCAACTCCATCATCCACTCCAAGACCTTTGACAACGGCATGATCTGCGCGTCGGAGCAGTCGGTGATCGTGCCGGAAAAGCTGTACAGGGCCGTCCGGGCCGAATTTGAAAGGCGCGGCTGCCACTTCCTCAAAAAGGACGAGCTGGACAAGGTACGCAAAACCATCCTCATCAACGGCGCGCTGAACGCCAAGATCGTCGGCCAGAGCGCCGCAAGGATCGCCGCCCTCTCCGGCGTCGAAGTGCCGGAGGATACCAAGATCCTGATCGGCGAGGTGGAGTCGGTGGACCTCAGCGAGGAGTTCGCCCACGAAAAGCTCTCCCCCGTGCTGGCCATGTACAAGGCCAGGGACTTTGACGACGCCGTCGAAAAGGCCACGCGGCTGATCGAGGACGGCGGCCTGGGGCATACCGCCTCCATCTACGCCGACCCCGTCCGGGGCCAGGACCACATCGACCGGTTCACCCGCCGGGTCAAAACCTGCCGCGTGATCGTCAACACCCCCTCCTCCCACGGCGGCATCGGCGATCTGTACAACTTCAAGCTTGCGCCGTCGCTGACGCTGGGCTGCGGCACCTGGGGCGGCAACTCGGTCAGCGAGAACGTGGGCGTCAAGCACCTGCTGAACATCAAGGTGGTCGCCGAGAGGAGGGAGAACATGCTCTGGTTCCGCACGCCGCCCAAGGTCTATCTGAAGCGCGGCAGCCTGCCGGTGGCGCTGGATGAACTCAAGCACGTGCTGGGCAGGAAGCGCGCCTTCGTGGTCACCGACGAATTCCTCTATAAGAGCGGCTATTCGGCCCAGATCACCGGCCGGCTGGATGAGATGGGCATCGCCCACGACACCTTCTTCAACGTGGCGCCCGACCCCACCCTCGCCTGCGCCCGGGAGGGCGCCAAGGCCATGGCGGCCTTCCAGCCGGACACCATCATCGCGCTGGGCGGCGGCAGCGCCATGGACGCCGCCAAGATCATGTGGGTGCTCTACGAGCATCCCGACGCCGACTTCCAGGACATGGCGATGCGCTTTTCCGACATCCGCAAGCGCGTCTACACCTTCCCCAGGATGGGCGAAAAGGCCTACTTCATCGCCGTGCCCACCACCGCCGGCACCGGCAGCGAGGTGACGCCGTTTGCGGTCATCACCGACGAGGCCACCGGCGTCAAATACCCGCTGGCGGACTACGAGCTCCTGCCCAACATGGCCATCGTGGACGCCGACCTGATGATGAACATGCCCCGCGGCCTCACCGCCGCCTCCGGCATCGACGCCATGACCCACGCGTTGGAGGCCTACGCCTCCATGCTGGCCACCGACTTCACCGACGCCCTGGCGCTGAAGGCCGTCCGGCTGATCTTTGACTTCCTGCCCCGCGCCTACGAAAAGGGCGCCGGGGACCCGGAGGCCCGCGAGCGCATGGCCAACGCCTCCACCATGGCCGGCATGGCCTTTGCCAACGCCTTCCTGGGCGTGTGCCACTCGATGGCCCACAAGCTGGGCGCGTTCCACCACCTGCCCCACGGCGTGGCCAACGCGCTGATGATCGACCACGTGCTGCGCTTCAACGCCGCGGAGGTCCCCGCCAAGATGGGCACCTTCCCCCAGTACGGCCATCCCCACACCCTCCGGCGCTACGCCGAAATTGCCGAATTCCTGGGCCTTTCCGGCAAGACCGACGAGGCGAAGCTCGCCGCGCTAATCGCAAGGCTGGACGAGCTCAAGGCCGCGGTGGGCATCAAAAAGACCATCCGGGACTACGGCGTCGACGAGGCCAACTTCCTCGAGCGGCTGGACGAGATGACCGAGCAGGCCTTTGACGACCAGTGCACCGGCGCCAACCCCCGCTACCCGCTGATGCGCGAGATCCGGCAGATGTACCTTGACGCCTATTACGGCGCGTGACGACGAAGGAGGGAACAGACCGTGAAGCTGGAAAACGTGATCGCAGTCCGCGCCAATAAGACCGTGTACCAGGAAGGCGATTTGGCCGTCAAGGTATTTGACGGCAGCTTTCCCAAGTCCGACATCCTCAACGAGGCGCTCAACCAGGCGCGGGTGGAGGAGGCGGGGCTGAACGTGCCCGCGCTGGTGGAGGTGCTGAAGATCGACGGACGCTGGGCCATCGTATCGGAATACATCCCCGGCAAGACGCTGCAGCAGCTGATGGACGAACACCCCGAAAGGCTGGACGAATACCTGAACCTGTTTGTGGACATCCAGCTTGCGATGCACGCGCGCAAGGCGCCGCTGCTCAACAAGCTCCAGGACAAGATGCACCGCAAGATCAGCGCCTCGTCCTTTGACGCCACCACCCGCTACGAACTGCACACCCGCCTCAATTCCATGCCCAAGCACGACAAGGTGTGCCACGGGGACTTCAACCCCTCCAACATCATCCTGTCGGACAGCGGCGCGCCCTACATCCTGGACTGGTCCCACGCCACCCAGGGCAACGCCTCCGCGGACGCGGCCCGGACGTTCCTCCTGTTCCACCTGGCGGGCGACGCGCCCCTGGCGGAGCGGTACATGGCCCGGTTCTGCCAAAAGAGCGACACCGCGCGCCAGTACGTGGAAAAGTGGATCCCCATCGTGGCCGCCTCCCAGTCCGTCAAGGGCAAGCCGGAGGAGCGCGAATTCCTCAAAAAATGGGTGGACGTGGTGGAGTACGAGTAGCCCTCGACCACCGAAAGACCCCCGGCGGAGCAATCCGCCGGGGGTTTTCGCGCCGGAAAACGGCGCTGATTTCAGGGGCCGGATCAGTCGTAGAGCAGCGGCGCGATCTTCTCGTCGTCCATGTTCTCGGCGGTGTAGAACTGGCAGCCGGTGTCGACCACCGCGTCCACCGCTTCGCCGTTCATGGCCTTCACGGCCAGCTCGACGGCATAGAAGCCGATCATGTAGGGATCCTGGGTCACGGAGCCGTAGAACCAGCCGTTCTTGACGGCTTCCTTCTGGTTCTTGCCGGCGTCAAAGCCGACCACGATGACGTCTTTGAAGGCGCCGTTCTCGCGGTCCAGGTCCTGGCCGTCAGTGGTGGCGGCGAGGATGCCGGCCACGGTGGCCTCGTTGGAGCAGAACACGCTGACGGGCTTCTTCTGCAGCAGGCCCTGGGCGGTGGTCTGGCAGTCGGTGATGTTGGTGGTGGCGGGCACCAGGATGTTCAGCTCAACGGAAACCTTGCCGGACTCCGAGGGCTTGTTGTACTTGTCGTGGCCGGTGATGGCAACCTCGCCCGGCTTCATTTCGGAGATCAGCTCCCACATCTTGTCCAGGTAGCCCACGGTGCGGCCCACGACGGAGGCGGACGTGGCATCCTGGCTCATGGCGCCCAGCAGAACCGGGGCTTCCGGCGTGGCGGCCTCGATGGCGGCCTTCACTTCGGGGATGGCAAGGAGCCGTTCGGCGGCCAGCGCGCCGGCCACTTCGTTGTTGGTGGAGGCGGTGGACACGATGGTGCCCTCGGGGGCGTTGGGCACGCCGGAGTCAAAGCCGATCACGGGAATGCCCTTTTCCTTGGCGGAGAGCAGCTGCTCGGTCACGGACTCGGTGTCCAGGGCCGCCAGCGCCAGCGCCTTGGGGTTCTTGGCCAGCGCCGCGTTCAGCATGTCGATCTGGACCGAGATGTCGGACTCGGAGGGCGGGCCGTCAAAGGTGATGTCCACGTTGTACTTGGCGGCGGCGTCATTGGCGCCCATCGCGACGGTCTGCCAGAACTGATGCTGGAAACCCTTGGAGATGATCGCGATGTAGGGTTTCGCTTCGGCGAGCGCCGAGGCGGTCATCGCGAAAGCGAGGACCAGAGCGAGAACCAATGCCAGAGCCTTCTTCATTGTGGTTCCTCCCAAATAGATATTATTCCAGCGGCTTCAGGCCGCGCAGAATCGAAAGAAAGTTGCCGGGGTCAGGCCTTTTTGACCTTGTTGGCCTGGCTGACGCGGTACTGGTCCAGAAGGACCGCGCCCACCACGACCGCGCCGGTCATGAACGTCTGCCACTGGCCCTGCAGGCCCATCGACATCAGGCCCGTCCGCAGGATCGACATGGTGAACACGCCGATGATCGTGCCGGTGAGGGAGCCTGTGCCGCCCGACATCGACG
>JARKQG010000082.1 GCA_029974035.1 Eubacteriales bacterium
CGCCGCCACTGCTCGTCCACAACCTCGTTCAGGCTGCGGCCCCGGCGGGGGTTGATGCCGGTCTGCATATCCAGCGGCTCCCGGAGACGCCGGGAGACGGCCTTGGGGTATTCGTCCCGCGAAATCCACGCCTTTTCGGCGGGTGGCTCCGGCGCGCTCTCAAGAGGCGGAGCGGAAACCGGCTCGGCAGGCTGCGGATCGGCGGGCTGCGGCTCGGCGGGCTGCGGCTCGGCGGGCGCACCCTGCGCCGGCGCGATTGTCGGCATTGCCGGCGGCATTGCAGGCGATGCCTGGGGGATTCCGAGGTGGGCGGGTAAGGCCTCCGGCTCGGCGGCAAACTCCCGGCGCTCAGGGGCAATGCCCAGAATGGCGGGGTTGTACATCAGCGTACTGGCGCCGTCGGCCGAGTCGACCGTAAGAAGCCGCGCCTCCTCCAGCGGAACATCCGCGCGGGCGTAGCCGGGGGCGATCGACAGCGTGATGCAGCCGGGGATCTCCGGCGTCTCGGCCCAGATCCAGGGGCCGGACAGCTTTTCCTCCCGCCGGATGGCCACGTACCGGGTGCCGGGCAACGCAACGCGCAGCGTGATGGCTTCGCCGTCAAACACGCCGCCGGCGTCCACCACCTCGGCGGCCATATCCGGGGCGAGGGGATAGATCACGTCGGAGTAGACGATGTGGGCATTTCGCTCGGTGCCGTCCGGCGCGTAGTTCTTGTTGGGGCGGATCTTGTCGTTTTCGTTTGGGTGCCGCCGGAGGTCCAGCAGGCAGTAGCGGCCCAGCTGGCGCATTCGGGTTTTGAACTGGCTGATTTCGTTTTTATCCGGGACGATGCGAATAAAGCCGTCCTCGGGATATTGCGCCGCCGAATCCTCGTCCACCGGCAGAAAGCTGTGCTCGGAGAGGGTGAGCAGCGGCCGGAATCGGAAGTAGGATTTGACCGGATTGTCCTCGTGGACGTATCCGATCGTCAGTTTTCCGGGCAATGACATGAAGCGATCCACTCCTCCTTGTTCTTTCTTAATAAGGCCCTCAATATTATATCACAGAATTTATCAATTTCACCTGTATTTTCTGAGAGAGTTCACCGGAAAATTTTGATTTGTACCGGGGCCCCGGCTGTGCTATACTCGCTTTGAGAGGTGCGAGGCATGCTGACGTATTATACCGGCCGCGCGCGGGCGGTCCGGGAGGCGCTGTTTGGCGCGCTGAAGGCTTCCATGGCGGAGGGCGATCACCCGGTAACCCTGGTGGTGCCCGCTCAGTACACGCTGGAGGCCGAGCTGGACGCGGTGGATGCGCTGAACCTCGCCGGCTCCTTCCGGCTGCAGGTGCTGTCCCCCCAGCGGCTGTACCAGCGGGTGTTCGAGGCCTGCGGACGGCCCGCGCGGGTCAGGATCGATGTCGAGGGCCGCGTGATGCTTTTGCAGCGCGCGGCTGAGAGCTTGGGCGGCGCGCTGAGCTGGTACCGGGGCGCGTGCCGCCGCCCGGGGTTTGCCGAGCGCGCGGTGGAACAGATCGAGTCCTTTAAGCAGGCGGGGCTCTCGCCGGAGGGCGTGGAGGCACTGGCGGCGGGGGAGCACGGCGCGCTCCGGGAAAAGCTTTCGGACATCGCGGAATTGTACCGGGCCTATGAGCAGTCGCTTGCGGGCCGGTTTCTGGACGGCGCGGACGAGGCGCGGGAGGCGGCCGAACGGATCGGCGGCGCGCCCTTCGCCCGGGGCGACGTATTTTTTTACGGTTTTGATCTGATCTCCCAGTCCATGGCGCGGGTGATCGTGGCGCTTTCCGGCGCGGCGCGGGGAACGCACCTCTTTCTGACGCTGGAAAACGACGGCGACGCGCGGGATTTTTCGGTGTTCCGTCCCGTGCAGCAGGCGTATGAGCGGCTGCAGCGGCAAGTGCTGGATTCGGGCGTCCCGTGGAGGCGGGTGCGCCTTCGGGATGCGGCGGAGGCGGCGCGGCCCGTCCGCCACATGGCGCGGGAACTCTACGCCTGGCCCTTCGCCCGATACCCCGGCGCGCCGGAAGGGCTGACGCTGACCCTTCTCAATACCCCCCAAGACGAGGCGGAGTACGCCGCGGCGATGATTCGCTCGCTGGTGATGGAGAGGGGCTGGCGCTACCGGGACGTGATGGTGGCCTGCCAGACGCTGGACGACGCCGAGATCTTTGCGCTGGTCCGCGCCTTTGCGCTGTACGACGTGCCGCTGTTTTTGTCGCAGAGCCGCGCGTCGGACCGGCATCCGCTGGCGCGCTGCCTGATCTCGGCGCTGAAGCTGGCGTCCCAGCGCTTTTCCGCGGAGGATGCGGCGGATTACGCCCGCTCGGGCTTTGCGCCCATCACCGACGACGAGGCCGACCGCCTGATGAACTACGCCCGGGCGGCGGGGCTGAAGGGCCGCGCCTGGTTCCGCCCGCTGACCCGGGGCGAAATGGACGAGGTGGCCGCGCTGGAGCCCGTCCGCCAGCGTCTGATGGCCCCGGTGGAGGCGCTTTTGCGCCGCGCGCGCTCCGCGCCGGCGGAGCGGGTGCTGGAGGCGGCGTTCCTCTTTTTGGAAGAGATCGGCGCGCGGGAGAAGCTGGAGGCCCAGCAGCGCGCGCTGGAAAAAATGGACCGGCGCGAGTGGGCCATGGAGGGCGCGCAGGTCTGGAACCGGATCATCCAGGCGCTGGACCAGGCCCACGAGCTTCTGGCCGGCGAAAAGCTGACGGTGCGGGAGCTTTACGAGCTTTTGCGCCGGGCGCTGGGCGCTGCGCAGATCAAGGCGCTGCCCCAGTCGGGCGACGCGGTAATGGGCGGCGGCCTCAACCACATGAAGGGGCGGCCGGTGAAGGCGCTGTTCATTCTGGGGGCGACGGAGAGCGCGGCCGGCGCGTCGGGCGCGCTCATCAGCGAGCGGGAGATGAGCGCGCTCACCGGGCGCGGGCTCTTTTTGGGGCCGACGGGCGAGGACCGGGCGCGGATGCTCAAACTGAACGTCAAAAGCGCGCTGGAGCTGGCCGGGGAGGAAGTGTTCCTCACCTGCCCCCGGGGCGACATGTCCGGCGAGGCGCTCAAGCCCGGCGCCCTGGTCCGGCTGACGTTGAAGCTCTTTCCCGAGCTGCGCGAGGGCGGCGGCGTCACCGGCATTGTGGAGAAGCGGCGGCGCCTTTCGGCGCCCGCGGCGGCGCTCAGCCGCGCCAGCGCCATCCTGCGGGACGATCCCGCCGATCCGGACGCGCGGGCCGCGCTCAGGGTGCTGTCCGAAATGCCGGAATACCGGCGCGAGGTGGCCGTCCTCGCCCGGGCCGCCCGCCACCGGGTGGGCTCCGCGCCGCTGCCGGAACGGCTGGTTAACCGGCCCGGGGCCGTCAGCGCCACCCGGCTCGAGCGCTTCATCGCCTGCCCCTTCAAGGATTTTGTGGCCAGCGTTTTGAAGCCCGAGGAGGAAAAGGAATTTGACCTCACCCCCCGGGACGTGGGCAACTTCTACCACGCGGCGCTGGAGATCTTTGCCCGGGAGAACGCCGCGGCCCTTCCGGGGATGAGCGCGGAGGAGGCCGTCGCCGCCATGGACCGGGCCACCGGCCCGCTGATGGAGGGCTTGGCCCGCCGCGCCATCGGCGACAGCGCGGTCATGCGGCGGGAGGGCGCGCGCATCCAGTCGGTGGCCCGGAAGGCGGCGGGTACGCTGGTGGGGCACCTGGCGGGCAGCGCCTTTTCGCCGGTGGCGCTGGAGGTGGAGTTCGGCCGCGAGGACGGGCGCATCCTGCTCCGGGATGTGCCCCTCAAGGGCCGCATCGACCGCGTCGATGCCTGGCAGGACGGCGCGGTCCGCTACCTGCGGGTCATCGACTACAAGACGCGGGGCAGGGCGGTGGACCTGGCGGAGATCTACTGGGGGCTGCAGCTGCAGCTGATCCTCTACCTGGCGGCGGCGGTGGCCCGGGGCGGCGTGCCGGCGGGCGTATTCTACTTCGCGGTGGAGCAGCCGCTGCCCGTCACCCCCTCCCGCGATCCGGAGCAGGTGCGCCTCATGGCCGAAAAGGCGGAAAAGCTGGACGGGCTGGTGCTGGACGATCCCCGGGTCATCGAGGCCATGACGCCCAGGCCTCAGGCGGTGCTGGGCGTGAATCCCGGCAAGGGCCGCAGAAGCGGCAGCCTGGTTTCCGGCGAGGACCTCGCGCTTTTGATGGACCGCGCGGCCGCGCTGGCCGACGGGGCGCTCGCCGGCATCCGCGCGGGTGAAACCGCCATCCGGCCCGCCTCGTGGCAGGGCGGCAGCGCCTGCGCCTTTTGCGATTACAAATCCGTCTGCCAGATCGCGCCGGGGCTGCCGGGGGCCGAGGGGCGGCCGCTGCCCCCCATCCGCCCGGGTGAGGTGATCCCGCAGCTGCGCCGGGACGCCGGGCTTGACGCGGGCTCCGCAGCCGATCAGACCGAAGAAACCGGAGGATGACCGATGACGCATTCCTTCAGCCACGCGGCGGCGCAGGCGTGCCGCGCGCGGTGGAACGCGGTGGCCAAGCCGCTTTACAGCCTGGGGGTCCTTGAGGACATGGTGGTGAAACTTGCGGGCATTCAGGGCAGCGCGGACGTGGACGCCGGCCGCCGCTGCTGCCTGACGTTCTGCGCCGACAACGGCGTGGTGGACGAGGGCGTGACCCAGACGGACCGCTCCGTCACCGCCGCGGTGGCGCGCTCCATCGCCCGGGGCACCGGCAACATCTGCCGCATGGCGGAGATCGCCCGCTGCGACGTGTTTGCGGTGGACGTGGGTATGGAAACAAGGGTGGACGCGCCGGGCGTGATCGACCGGCGCATCGCCGCAGGCACGAAAAACATCGCCCTCGGCCCGGCGATGACCCGGGATGAATGCCTCTGGGCCATCGACGCGGGCCGGGACATGGCGCGGGACATGGCCCGCCGCGGCTACCGCCTGATCGCCACCGGCGAAATGGGCATCGGCAACACCACCACCGCCTCCGCCGTGGCGGCCGTGCTGACGGGCGAGGACGTGCGGCGCATGACCGGGCGCGGTGCGGGGCTGACCGACGCGGGGCTCGCCCGCAAGGTGGACGTCATCCGCCGGGCGATCGCCGTCAACGCGCCCGACCCGTCGGACCCGGTGGAGGTGCTCCAAAAGCTGGGCGGGTTTGACATCTGCGCCATGGCGGGCGCGTTTCTGGGCGGCGCGGCGCAGGGCGCGGCGGTGCTGGTGGACGGGTTCATCTCCTCGGTGGCGGCCCTCGCCGCCCTGAGCATGGAGCCGGAAGCGGCCGGCTTCATGCTGGCCTCCCACATCAGCCGGGAGCCCGCGGGGGCGCTTTTGATGGAAAAGCTGGGCCTGACGCCGGTCCTGGCGGCGGGCATGGCGCTGGGCGAAGGCACCGGCGCGGTGGCGGTGATGCCCCTCATCGACATGGCCCTCGCCGTCTACCGGGGCGCCACCTTTTCGGACATCGCCGTCGAGGCCTACGCGCCCCTGGGGGGCGACCTGTGATCGTGCTGGTCACCGGCGGCAGCGGCTGCGGCAAGTCCACCTGGGCGGAGAAGCTCGTGGCGCGGCTGGACGGGCGGAAGGTTTACATCGCCACCATGCGGGTGGTGGATGACGAGTGCGCCGCGCGGGTCCGGCGGCACCGCGCCCAGCGGGCCGGGCTGGGCTTTGAAACCGTCGAGCGGACCCGGAACGTGGGCGCGGCGAAGCTCCCGCCGGACGCCACGGCGCTGGTCGAATGCCTGCCCACGCTGATGGCCAACGAAATGTTCGGCGGCGATCCGGACCGGGTGCTGCCGGGCATATGGCGCCTGGCGGACGCCTGCCGGCACCTGGTGGTGGTCACAAACGACGTGTTTTCAGACGGCGTCGCCTACGATACGGACACCGCGCGCTACCTGCGGCGGCTGGCCGAGGTCAACCGCGCGGTGGCGGCGCGGGCGGACCTGGTGGTGGAAGTGGTCTACGCCGTGCCGGTGATTCTGAAGGGGGCGCTGTCATGATGGACGGCCTTTGGGTGGCGCTGGCCACCTATTCGCGCATCCCGGTGCCCCGGGGGGCGTGGACGCGGGAGAGCCTGCGCTACAGCCTGTGCTTTTTCCCGCTGGTGGGCGTGGCGGTGGGCGCGCTGGAACTGGGCTGGCTGTATCTGGCGGCGCGGCTGGGGTTTGGCGCGCTTCTGACGGGCGCCGCCGGCTGCCTGATCCCCGTGGCCGTCACCGGCGGCATCCACATGGACGGCTTCATGGACACGCTGGACGCGCTCTCGTCCCGCCGCGACCGCGGGGAGATGCTGCGCATTCTCAAGGACCCCCACGCGGGCGCCTTTGCGGTGATGGGCTGCGCGCTGTATCTGATGCTGTCCGCCGCGGCGCTCTCGGAGATGGGCGCGCGCCCGGCGCTTCTGATGGCGGGGGGGTTCGTACTGTCCCGGGCGCTCAGCGCCTTTTGCGTGGCACGGCTGCCCGCCGCCCGGCCGAACGGCATGGCGGCCGCGGTCAAGGGCGCCGCGGACCGGCGCGCAACGCGGGCGGTGATGGGCTGGTCGGCGGCGTGGGCCGTGGCCGTCGGCGCGGCGATGCTCTGGTACGCGCCGCGCCTTTCGCTGGCGGCGCTGGGCTGGGCGGCGCTGTCGGTGGCGCTGTACCTCCGGGTGGCGCGGCGCTTCGGCGGCGTGACGGGGGATCTGGCGGGCTGGTTTTTGCAGGTGTGCGAACTGGGACTCATGCTGACGCTGGCGATCGGGGGGCGGTATCTGTGAGGCTGTACATCGGCGGGTGCTTTCAGGGGCAGGAGGAGATCGCGTTGCGGGAGACGGGGCACACGCCCCGGGTGGTGGGCCGCGAGGAGGCGCTCAGCGCCCCGGCCATCGATCGGTTTCACGAGCTGGTCCGGGGGATGACGCCCGAGGAGGCCCGCGCCTTCGCCGGAAAGCTGATCGAAAGAAACCCGGACTGCGTGGTGGTGTGCGACGAGGTGGGCATGGGCGTGGTGCCCATGGCGGCGGGGGACCGGCTGTGGCGCGAAGCGGTGGGCGCGGCGGTCTGCCGCATCGCCGCCCATGCCCAGCGGGTCACCCGCGCGGTGTGCGGCATTCCGGTGCGGATCAAATGACCTTTTACTTTCTGCGCCACGCCGCGACGAAGGGCAACCTCGAGCGGCGCTACGTGGGCGCCACGGACGAGCCGCTTCTGCCCGAATCCCGCGAGGCGCTCGGGCGCCTCATCCTGCCGCCGGTGGCGCGGGTCTACGCAAGCCCCATGCGCCGCTGCGCGGAGACGGCCCGGATGGTCTTTCCGGACGCGCCGCTGGAGACGGTGCCGGACCTTCGCGAGTGCGATTTCGGCGAATTCGAGTACAAAAACTACGGGGAACTGAAGGATCATCCCGCCTACCGGGCGTGGCTTGATTCCGGCGGGCGCGTCCCCTTTCCCGGCGGCGAGTCCCGCGGGGATTTCTGCCTGCGCGCGGTCAGCGCCTTTGACCGCCTGGCGCTTCGCGCCGAAGCGCTGGGCGGCGACGCGGGCGTCGTGGCCCACGGCGGCACGATCATGGCCATTTTGGAGGCCCGGGCGCTGCCCAGGCGGGATTTTTACGATTATCAGCTGGAAAATGGCCGCGCGGTGGGCGCCCGCTGGCGGGACGGGGCGCTGGAAATCATATCTTTTCATTAACATAACACTTTTTCTCGGGGAATTATCGCAAATGCGGCCTTCGCGTAACGTGGGCCGCTTATACTGATATCGTCGGAAAGAGAGAAAGAAAAGACCCAAAGAGGAGGTGTCGAACATGATGCTGTACAATATCTCGAAGCCCGAGAAGCTGTTTGACCGGCTGGATAAAATGAACGGCCACGTCGAAATGGTGATGCCCGACGGCAAGTCCATTGACTGGAAGGAAGAGGGCTCGACCGTCAAGTCCCTGTGGACCGCGGTGCCCAAGGCGCCGGTGGACCACGTCGAGCTCAGGCTCGATAACCGCGAGGACACGCGCGACATGCTGGATTTTCTGATCCGCGGTAACTGCTGCGCCTGACCCCGCTCCGCGCCTTCGGCGCGACCGACGAAACACCCGGCGGGCGGACCCGCCGCCGGGGCGGACCAAACCCACCGCCCCGGATAAACAAACCAGCGGCCCGAAAAAACGGGCCGCTGAAAATTTTTGGCGCGTCAGGCCGGCTTCTGGGCCGACCGCAGCACGCGGTAGAAGTTGCGCCCCGCGATGTTTGCCACCTGATCGCCGGTGTAGCCCATCTTCTCCAGCCGTTCGAGAACCCCCGGAAAGCCCGACGGATCGCCCAGGCCCTCGGGCCAGCGATCGATGCCGTCAAAATCGGAGCCGAACCCCACGCACGCCTCGCCGCCCAGTTCGCACAGGCCGTCGATGTGGCGGACCACGTCGTCCACGGTGGCCTCGCGGCCGTCGGCCAGAAAGCCGGAGTAGAAGTTGACGCCGACAAAGCCGCCTCCCGCGAAGATGGTCCGCGCCTGCTGGGGCCGCAGGTTGCGGAACGATCCGCACAGGCTGCGCAGGTTGGAATGGCTGGCCACCACCGGCAGCAGGGAATGCTCCGCCACATCGTAGAACCCGGCCTCGTTCAGGTGGGATACGTCCGCCAGAATGCCCAGGCCGCCCATCGCCCGCAGAAGCTCAAGCCCCGTGCGCTTGAGCCCGAGGCCGCAATCGTCCATGGCGGGATACCCCAGCTCGTTTTCATGGTTCCAGGTCAGCGCGATCAGCCGGACGCCCGCGGCGGCGAATTCGGCCAGCCGTTCCGCGCTGCCCTCCAGCACCTCGCCGCCCTCGATGGACAGGATGCCGTGGGGCGACGCGGGCGGCGCCTCCGGCAGCGGTCCGTCAATCAGCGGCACGCCCAGGTCCTTCACATGCGCGAGCATCCGGCGCGCGTTTTCATAGGGCCGTCCGCCGGGCCCGCCGGTTCCCGCAAAGAGCGCGAAGGTCTGAAGCCCCACGCCGCCGGCGCGAAGGGTGTCGGGGCGCACGGCGCAGGCGCCGGGCGCGGTCCCGCAAAGCGCGATGGAATACAGCGTGTCCGCGTGGGCGTCGGCGACAAAAAAACCCATGGTGTCTCCTCCAATCCGGGCGATGGCCTCAGCCCTCCAGCACGGAGCGGCCCAGCTTTTCGGCCAGCGCCGCGAGTTCCCCTTCCTGACAGGGCTTCAGCGCGGAGCGCAGCACCAGCGTCGGCGCGACCAGCTCCATGCCCTTCATTTCGCCGATCATCTTTTCCATGATCGCGGGGGCGGCGGGGGCCCAGGAGCCGTTGCCGATCAGCGCCACCCGCCGGTTTTTGAGGTTCAGCGCCGCCATATCCCGAAGGAGCGACTCCATGCCAAAGTACAGCCCCATGTTGTAGGTGGGCGACGCCAGCACAAGGTGGCTGTATTTGAAGATGTCCGCGATGATGTAGGAAACGTGGGCCTTGGACACGTCGTGCACGCGGATATCGGCCACGCCCATCTTCGCCAGGCGGTCCGCCACCTTCAGCGCCGCGTTCTCGGTGTTGCCGTACATGGAGGCGTAGGCCACCGCCACGCCCTTTTTCTCCGGTTCGTAGCGGCTCCACAGCCCGTACTTGTCGATGATGTAGTCCAGGTTCTCGCGCCACAGCGGCCCGTGCAGCGGAAAGATCTTTTCCGTCTCCACGCAGCAGGTCTTTGCCAGCGCCGCCTGCACCTGGGGGCCGTACTTGCCCACGATGTTGGCGTAGTAGCGGCGCGCTTCGTCCAAAAACAGGTTGTCAAAGTCCGTCTCATCGGCGAACAGGTTGCCGCTCAGCGCCCCAAAGGTGCCGAAGGCGTCCGCCGAAAACAGGATCTTCTCCTTCTCCTCATAGGTGAACATCACCTCCGGCCAGTGCACCATCGGCGCCATGAAAAAGCGCAGCCGGTGCGCGCCCAGATCCAGCCGGTCGGCCTCGCAGACCGTCAATGTGCGGCCCTCGATGTCAAAGTCGTAGAACTGGCGGATCAGCTGAAACGTCTTGGGGTTGCCGACGATCTTCATCGCCGGGTAGCGCCGGCACAGCTCCTGGATGTTGGCGCAGTGGTCCGGCTCCATGTGGTTGACCACCAGGTAGTCCACCGCGCGGCCGTCCAGCACGTGGTCCAGGTTTTCAAAAAACTGCCGCGTGATGGCGGAGTCCACCGAGTCGATCAGGGCCACCTTTTCGTCCAGAATAACGTAGGAATTGTACGAAACGCCGTCCCGCAGCGGGAACATGTTCTCAAACAGCGCGATTCGCCGGTCATTGCCGCCGATCCAGAATACGCCGGGCGCGGCTTCTCTCGTCAGGTGCATGGTAATCCCTTCCTCGCAAAGATCCGTCCGCAGGCCGCGCGTCCCGGCCGCGGATTCGTCGTTAGTCTACTCTAACAATCAAATATTATACCACATTTCCAAGTGGGAAACAAGGCGGGGCCCGTAATGGGCGCGGCAATTTTTGCGCGGGAAAACCGCGCCGGACGGGCGGAAACGCGCGGGCTGTACCCTGCCTTCATGGATATGCCAATGCATTCTTCGCGTAAACAGATTGACACAAAATGCAAATCGTTATAGAATGGCAATGGCTATGCCGGCGAAGCGGCGCGGGAAACGGCCGCCCTTCGTACGCTCCGGAGAACCACAAATATTACGTGCGAAGGCAATGAGGCGATACGACGTGAAAGTAGTGATACTGGCGGGCGGGTTCGGAACGCGGATTTCGGAAGAGAGCATGTTTAAGCCCAAACCCATGGTGGAGATCGGCGAAAAGCCGATCCTTTGGCATATCATCAAGCACTACTCGCGGTATGGATTCAACGATTTCATCATCTGCTGCGGGTACAAGGCGTACATCATCAAACAGTATTTTATGGACTATTACGTGCACAACTGCGATGTGACGTTTGACTTCGGCCACGACAACGCGATGACCGTGCACAAAAACTACGCGGAGCCGTGGCGGGTGACGCTGGTGGACACGGGGCTCAACACGATGACGGGGGGCCGGATCAAGCGGATCGCGGAATACCTGGGCAAGGATGAAACGTTCATGCTCACCTACGGGGACGCGGTGAGCAATCTGGACATCCGCGCGCTGGAGGCGTACCACCGGGAGCACGGCAAGCTGGCGACGCTCACAACGGTGAACGTGTCGCAGCGCTTCGGGGTGCTGGACATCGAATGGGACGGCCGGGTATCCGCGTTTCGCGAGAAGGCGGACTGCGACGGGCAGCGGATCAACGCGGGCTTCATGGTGCTGAACCGGAAGGTTCTGGACTACATCGAAGGGGATGCGACGGTGTTCGAGCAGGAGCCGCTGAGGCGCCTGGCGCAAGATGGGCAGCTGATGTCCTACTACCACGACGGGTTCTGGATGTGCATGGACACCCAGCGCGACAAAATGAAGCTGGAGGAAATATGGGCGAAGGGAAACGCACCGTGGATTCTATAAATCAGGCCCGCCTCCGGTCGTTTTATCGCGGCAGGCGGGTTTTCCTAACGGGGCACACGGGCTTCAAGGGCAGCTGGCTCGTGCGGATCCTGGCCGGCATGGGCGCGGAGGTCACGGGCTACGCGTTGGCCCCGTCCACAGAGCCGGCACTTTTTCATCTTGCGGATGTCGGGGCGGGTATACACAATAGCGTGATCGCGGATATCCGCGATTTTGACGCGCTGAGCGCGGTCTACGAGGCGGCGCGGCCGGAAATTGTCCTGCATCTCGCGGCGCAGCCGATCGTGCGGGAAGGCTACCGCGCGCCCCGGGAGACCTACGAAACCAACGTCATGGGCACGGTCAACCTTCTGGAGTGTGCGCGGCTCCACCCGGGCGCGCGCAGCATACTCAACGTGACCACGGACAAGGTCTACCGCAACAACGAATGGGCCTGGGGCTACCGGGAGAGCGAATACCTCGACGGGTACGATCCCTACTCCAACAGCAAGAGCTGTTCCGAACTGGTGACCCACAGCTACCGCCGCAGCTTTCTGGCGTCCGGCGGCGCCGCGGTGAGCACCGCCCGGGCGGGGAACGTGATCGGCGGCGGCGACTTTTCCGCCGACCGGATTGTGCCGGACTGCGTGCGCGCGGTGCTTGCCGGTCGGCCGATCATCGTGCGCAACCCCCATTCCACAAGGCCCTACCAGCACGTGCTGGAGCCGCTGATGGCCTACCTGCTGATCGCGATGCGCCAGTGGGAGGACCCGGAGGCCGCGGGCGCCTACAACGTGGGCCCGGACGACGGCGACTGCGTCACCACGGGCGAATTGGTGGATGCGTTTTGCCGCGCCTGGGGCACGGGCGCCTCCTGGGAAAACCGGGACGCGGGCGGCCCCCACGAGGCGGGCTTCCTGAAGCTGGACTGCTCGCTCCTGAAGGCGAAGCTGGGCTGGCGGCCGCGCTGGCACATCGAAGAGGCGCTTGTGCGCACCGTGGATTGGGCGCGCGCCTGGCAGGCGGGGGAACCCCTCGAACGCGTTATGGAAGAACAAATAAGGGACTACGAAGAAAGCTGACATAGTCCGGGCGTGAATATTTCCACCTCGCGCGCGATACGGGGTTCACTCCGTCGGTGTCTTTTGACGAGGGCCTACAAAGGACTGTGGATTGGGTTAAGGAGCGGATAGAACCGTGAAAAAGGTCAGCATTGTCATTCCCTGCTATAACGAAGAGGAAAATATCGTGCCCATCTGCGAGGCGGTGCTTGCGCAGCTGAAGCAGCTGCCTCAGTATGACCACGAAGTGCTCATCATCGATAATTGCTCCACCGACGGAACCAGGCCGCTGATTCGCGGGCTGTGCAAGCGCTACCGGAAGGTCAAGGCCATCTTCAACAGCAAAAACTTCGGCCAGTTCAATTCGCCCTATTACGCGATCTGCCAGACCAGCGGCGATTGCGTGATCCCGATCTGCGCGGACTTCCAGGACCCTGTGGAGATGATCCCCAGATTTCTCGAGGAGTGGGAGAACGGCTACCGGATTGTTTCCGCCATCAAAACCACCAGCAAGGAAAACAGGGTGCTCTACTTCCTGCGCTCCGTGTACTATAAGCTGATCAAGAAGATGTCGGCCGTGGAGCAGATCGAGCACTTCACCGGCTTCGGGCTGTACGACCG
>JARKQG010000089.1 GCA_029974035.1 Eubacteriales bacterium
GACGGCGACTATGTGGCCGCCTGCGGCCCGGAGCCGATGCTCCGGGCGGTGTACAATGCGGTGGATCTGCCCGGCCAGTTCAGCTTCGAGGCTCGAATGGCCTGCGGCGTCGGTGCGTGCATGGGCTGCACCTGCGAAACCAAGCTGGGCGCGAAGCGCATCTGCGCCGACGGCCCGGTCTTCCGAAGGGAGGAAATCCTGTGGACACGCGGGTGAAATTGAGTGGTTGGACGCTGGACAACCCGGTGATTGCCGCCAGCGGCGCCTTCGGCTACGGCAAGGAATATCACGGGTATTACGACATCAACTGCCTGGGCAGCTTCTCCTTCAAGGGCACCACCCTTTCGGCCCGGGCGGGCAACCCGCTGCCGCGCATCGCGGAGTGCCCCGCGGGGATGCTCAACGCCGTGGGGCTTCAGAACCCGGGGGTCGATCACGTGCTGGCGCACGAGCTGCCGGAACTGGCCGCGTTCTTCCGCAAAAAGGTGATTGCCAACATCAGCGGGTTTTCGCTGGACGAGTACCGGGAGGCCTGCCGCCGGATCGACGCTTCGGAGGCGGTGGGGCTGATCGAGGTCAACATCTCCTGCCCCAACGTTCACGGCGGCGGCATGAGCTTTGGCTCGGACGCAAAGAGCGCCGCGGCGGTCACGGCGGCGGTGAAGGCGGTCACAAAAAAGCCGGTCTACATGAAGCTGTCGCCCAACGTGACCGACATCGCCGAAATCGCCCGGGCCTGCGAGGGCGCGGGGGCGGACGGCCTCGCCCTCATCAATACGCTTCTGGGCATGCGCATTGATCTCAAAACCCGAAGGCCCGTGCTGGCCAACAAAACCGGCGGCCTCTCCGGCCCGGCGATCCTGCCGGTGGCCGTCGCGGCGGTCTACCGGGTCTACGAGGCGGTGAAGATCCCCCTCATCGGCATGGGCGGCGTGGCGGGCGCGAAGGACGTGCTGGAGATGATGCTCGCCGGTGCCACGGCGGTGGAGGTGGGCGCGGCGAACCTGGCAAACCCCTTCGCCTGCCGCGACATCCTGGACGGCCTGCCCGGGGAAATGGAAAAGTACGGCATCGACAGGCTGACCGACATCATAGGAGGCGCACATGGATAAAAGGGTCATCATCGCGCTGGACTTTCCCGGCGCGGGCGAGGTGTTCGACTTTCTGGGGCTGTTCCGGGGCGAGAAGCCCTTCGTCAAGATCGGGATGGAGCTGTACTACGCCGAGGGGCCGGACATCGTGCGGCGGGTGAAGGCGGCGGGCCACCCGGTGTTTCTCGACCTCAAGCTGCACGACATCCCCACCACCGTGCGGCGCGCCATGCGGGTGCTGTCGGGCCTCAATGTGGATATGACCAACCTCCACGCCGCCGGCACCATCGACATGATGCGCGAGGCCCTTGCCGGCCTCACCCGGCCGGACGGTTCCCGGCCGAAGCTGCTGGCCGTCACCCAGCTCACCTCCACCACTGAGGAGCGGATGCAAAGGGAGCTTCTGATCTCCGCCTCCATGGAGGAGACCGTGGCCCGCTACGCGCAAAACGCGAGGGAAGCGGGGCTGGACGGCGTGGTGTGCTCGCCCCTGGAGGCCGCGCCGGTGAAGCGCGCCTGCGGGCCGGAATTTCTGACGGTGACCCCCGGCGTGCGCTTTTCCGATGGCGCCGCCGACGACCAGGCCCGGGTGATGACGCCCGAAAAAGCGCGCCTCGGCGGCAGCGACTTCATCGTGGTGGGCCGGCCCATCACCGCCGCCGCCGACCCGGTGGCGGCCTACCGGCGCTGCGTGCGCGAATTTGGAGGAAGCAACGCATGAAGCATGAAACCGCCAGGGATCTTCTCGCCGTCCGGGCCGTCTTTTTGCGGCCGGAGCAGCCCTTTACCTGGGCCAGCGGCATCAAGTCCCCCATCTACTGCGACAACCGGCTCACCCTGTCCGACCCCGAAGTGCGCACCCGGATCGAAACGGGCCTGGCGGATCTGGTGCGGACGCGATACCCCGAGTGCCAGGCGCTGATGGGCACCGCCACCGCGGGCATCCCCCACGCGGCCATCGCGGCGCACATCCTGGGCCTGCCCATGGGCTACGTGCGCTCCGGCGCCAAGGACCACGGCCGCGGAAACCGCATCGAGGGCCGGTGCGACCCGGGCACCAAGGTGGTGGTGGTGGAGGACCTGATCTCCACCGCCGGCAGCGCGGTCGAGACGGTGGAGGCCCTCCGCGAAGCGGGGGCCGTGGTGCTGGGCATCGTCAGCATCTTCACCTACGGCATGAAAAAGGGCCTCGAACGCCTCCGGGCCGCGGGCGTGGAAAACGCCTCCCTCACCGACTTTGATCAGCTGGTGGAGACCGCCGTCCGCGAGGGCTACATCGCCCCCGGGGACGCGCCGCGCCTCGCCGCCTTCCGCGACAACCCCTCGGACGAGGGCTGGATGGCCCGAAAGGAGAACGCCTGATGCGCCACCTGATCGATATCGAGGACCTGTCCCTTGCGGAGATCGACGGCATTTTGGACCTGACCGACGACATCATCCGCCACCGGAAAGAATACGCCGAGGCGATGCGCGGCAAGAAGCTGGCCACCCTGTTTTTCGAGCCTTCCACCCGCACGCGCCTCAGCTTTGAGGCGGCGATGCTGGAGCTGGGCGGCAGCGTGCTGGGCTTCGCTACGGCGGACTCCTCCAGCGCCGCCAAGGGCGAGAGCGTGTCCGACACCGTGCGCACCGTGGCCTGCTACGCCGACATCATCGCCATGCGCCACCCCAAGGAGGGCGCGCCCATGGCGGCCGTTGCCCGGTCGAAGGTGCCCATCATCAACGCCGGCGACGGCGGCCACAACCACCCCACCCAGACGCTGACGGACCTGGCCACCATCCGCCGCGACATGGGCCGGCTGGACCATCTGGTGGTGGGGCTGTGCGGCGATCTCAAGTTTGGCCGCACGGTACACTCGCTGATCACCGCCATGAGCCGCTATGAGGGCGTGGAGTTTGTGCTGATCTCGCCGCCGGAACTGGTGATCCCGGACTACCTGAAGCGCACGCTGGCCCAGCGGGGCGCCGCCTGGCGCGAGGTGCAGGCGCTGGAGGACGTGATGGGCGATCTGGACGTCCTTTACATGACCCGCGTGCAGAAGGAGCGCTTCTTCAACGAGGCGGACTACGTACGCCTCAAGGACAGCTACATTTTGACGCCGGAAAAGCTGGAGCCCGCCAGGCGCGACATGATCGTGCTGCACCCGCTGCCCCGGGTCAACGAAATCTCCCACCGGGTGGACGACGACCCCCGCGCCCGCTACTTTGAGCAGGTGGAAAACGGAAAATTCGTGCGCATGGCGCTGATGATGAAGCTGATGGAGGCGACCGCATGAACATCGACGCGATTGAAAACGGCGTGGTGCTGGACCACATCTCCGCCGGGCGGAGCATGGACATCTACCGCTACCTGGAGTTGGACCGGCTGGACTGCTGCGTGGCCATCATCAAGAACGTGCGCTCAAACCGCATGGGCAGAAAGGACATCATCAAGATCGACGCCAACTTTCCCGTCAACCTGGACACCCTGGGCTACATCGATCCCGGCATCACCGTGAACATCATCCGCAACGGCCGCAACGTGGAAAAGCGCAAGCTGGAGCTGCCGGAAAGGCTGGTGAACATCATCACCTGCAAAAACCCCCGCTGCATCACCACCGTGGAGCAGGAGATCGACCAGGTGTTCAAGCTGTCCGACCGGGAGAGCTGCACCTACAAGTGCGCCTACTGCGACGCCGAGCGGAAGCGGTAGACGCCTTCGGCCGGGACGAATGAAGGGCCCGCGGCGAAAAGCCGCGGGCCCTTTGCGGATTGCCCGGGGGTTACATGTCAAACTTTTCGACGGTCGCGGCGGTGGTCCATTCGTCCAGCGCCTTGGAGAAGGCCTCGCTCTGGGCGGTGGAAAGGGCCTGGCTGGTCAGCGCCTCCTTGACGGATTCAAAGTCCGCCGTGCCGGAGGGCACGTCCGCCTCGTAGCGGATGATGTGGTAGCCGTAGCTGCCCAGCACCGGCTCGGACACGTCGCCCACGTTTTTGAGCGCCAGCGCGGCGGCAAGGAACGCCGCGTCATAGGACGCGCCTTCGCAAACGTAGTAGCCGGTCTCGGCGGTTTCCGTGCCGGCCTGCATGCCCGGGTCCTCGCCGTAGGCGTCAATGAGGCTCTGGAAGTCCTCGCCGGCCGCGATCTTGGCCTCCACCTCGTCCACCTTGGGCTGCGCCTCGGCGATCAGCGCGTCCAGCTGGGTCTGGGCGTCGGCCTTGTCGGCCTCGGCGGTGTCCTCGGCGGCGATCTTTTCCTTCAGCTCGTTGATCTCGCTGATCTTCTCGGGCGCGATCAGGATGTGCTTGACGGTGCGGATGCCCTCGGGCGTGTAGTACACGCTGCCGCCGCTGAGCTTGGCGGAGCAGTAGGCGGCGGGGGTGGCGTCGTAGAGCTCCTTCTGGGCGGCGACTTCGGCGTCAAAGGCGGCCTTCACATCGTCGTCCGTGACGGTGACGGGGTCGGTGACGCTCTCCTGCACGCGGGTGAGGATCGTGGACAGGGTGAACTGCTCCTTGAACTTCTCCAGCGGATAGCCCATGGTGGAGAGGTAGTCCTCCGCCTGCTTCTTGGCGTCCTCCTCGGAGGCGCCGGCCTGGGTGAAGTAGCTGGCGTAGGTGGAGACGTAGCCGTCGTAGGTGTCCGCGGCCTGCTTTTCGATGTCGGCCAGATCCTCGTCGCTCAGCTTATCCAGCCCCAATTCCGCGGCCTTGTGCTGCATGACTTTGATCTGAATCGCGTAGTTCAGCGCCTGGTCCATCAGATAGGCGTGGATGTTCTCCTCCGTCACGTCGATCTGATAGGCCGTGTACTGGCTGGCGAAGATCTGAAAGTAGTTGTCCACCTCGCTGTAGAGGATGTCATCGCCGTCCACGGAGGCCACGACCTTGTTGGGATCGGGGGCGGGCGTCGGCTCGGCGGCCTCGGTGGCCTCGGCGGTGGCCTCGGCATCGGGGGCGGGCGTCGGCTCGGCGGCCTCGGCGGTGGCCTCGGCGTCGGGGACGGGGGTGGCCTCGGCCAGCGCGGTCAGCGGCAGCACTGTGATGAGCAGCGCGAGAACCAGGGTCAGAATTTTTTTCATGATGCGATGCCTCCATGTTTAATGCGAACAGACGGCGCGTGGCCCTCCGTTTTTCGGGTTTCAAGCCGCCGCGCGCCCGCCGCCGCCGTTCCGCCGGGGCGGAACCTGCCACGGCGTCAAGCGCGCGACGGTCGTCCATGTATAGACGGTGAAATGGCCCGATTGGATGCGTCCGCTACGGCGCGGGGGTGACGGCGGGCGTGGGGGTCGGTTCCGGCGTCGGCGTCGGTGTGGGTTCGGGCGTGGGCGTGGGCATTTCCGCCAGCTGCCGCTTGAGATCGTCAATGGTGGCCTGGGCCTGGGTCAGCAGATCATCCTTTTCGTCGATGACCGCCTGCATCCCGGCCTTGGCCTTGTCAACGGCCTTTTTCTTGTCGGCCTCGGCTTTTTCCAGCGCTTCCTTCAGCTTGGCCTCGCCGTCGGCCGCGGCCTTTTCCAGGGTGGCCTTCTTGTCGGCTTCGGCTTTTTCCAGCGCTTCCTTCAGCTTGGCTTCGCCGTCGGCCGCGGCCTTTTCCAGCGCTTCCTTGCCGCCGGAAGCGGCGTCGGTCAGCGCCTGTTCCTTTTCGGCGATGGTGGTCTGCGCCGCGTCGAGGTTGCCCTTGATTTCGGCCAGCGCGGCGTTCGCCGCTTTCTGGGTGTTGCTCAGATTGACGCAGAAGATGACGGCGACAATGAGCGCGATGGCCAGCAAAAGGGACACCAGTTTCCACGCTTTCATGGGCGAACCCCTCCGTTCAATTGTTGCAAAAGAACACGCCACAAATTATAACACAAGCGTAAACGCTTGAACAGGGGCGCCTTTAAAAAAACGCGGCGATTTGACGTGTGCCGGAAAATTGTACGTTTTCCGCCGCGATTGGGGGCACGACAAAAGGCGGGCGGCCATCGCCGCCCGCCCGCGCTCGCATTCGCGTCAGTTGATGATGAAGGACTTGATCTCCTCCATCAGGTCGTCGCAATCGTCGTTGTATACTTCCAGCGTGATGGGACGGGACAGGTCCAGACTGAAGATGCCCAGGATGGATTTGGCGTCCACGACATGACGGCCGGCGCGAAGATCGATGTCATAGGGGTGACGGTTGACGATGTTGACAAAGGTCTTGACGTTCTCGGCCAGACTCAGCTTGATGTTGACAGCGCGCATACTGATCCCTCACTTACATCCTCATTGAGCTCGCTACGCACAATATACAACCCCCGTATTCGCTTTTTCAAGCGGGATTGCGTCATTTACTAACTTTTAATTTGCCGGGCGGCATTTGAGCGGAACGGCGTCGAAAAAAACCGTTGACACGCGGGGTTCGTTTTGTTATAATACCACTCGTCGGTCGGATGCGGCTGCATAGCTTCGTTCGGTTGACACCTTGCCGAATGGTGTAACGGTAGCACCTACGACTCTGACTCGTATTGTCTAGGTTCGAATCCTAGTTCGGCAGCCAGCATGCCTCCATGGTCAAGCGGTTAAGACGTCGCCCTCTCACGGCGAAAACAGGGGTTCGAGTCCCCTTGGAGGTGCCATCCGAAGCCCCCGGCTGTGCCGGGGGCTTTTCGCCGTCAGGCGTCCACCCGCACCGCGCACCCCGTTTCGGCCGACCGGGCGGCGGCGAACACGGCGCGCATGGCCTTGACGGCCTCCGTGCCCTCGGCCAGCGAAGGCCTGCCGGTGAGGATGCTCTCCACAAAGGCGTCGATGACGCCGGTGGAGCGGCGCTTGCCGGCGGTCTGCTCCTCGTTGGTGGTGATGGGGTCCAGCGCGAATTTTTCCACCGTGCCGTCCCGCTTTTCCAAAATCAGCGACTGGTGCGGATCGTCGTACACCCGGAGCACGCCCTTCGTGCCGTAGATGCGGGTGGAATTGTCCTCCCGGCCGTAGTTGGTCCAGCTGGCGCGCAGTACGCCCATGCCGCCGCTTTTCAGCCGCATGAGGCAAAGCGCGTTGTCGTCCACGGAGACGGGCGCGCCGTCCGGGGTTTTCTTGTCCAGCGTGCCCAGCATCGCGAAGGATTCCACGATCTCGTCGCCCGTCAGGTAGTGGATCAGATCCGCCTTGTGGATGCCCAGGTCCGCCAGCGCGCCGAAGGCCGCGCGGTTTTTGTCAAAAAACCAGCTGTTGGCGGTGCCCGTCCAGATCTCCGGGCCCGAGTGGCCGAAGGTGGTCATAAAGGTGAGCACCCGGCCGATCTCGCCGGATTCGATCAGCGCTTTCGCCTTCTGGTGGGCGGGGGCGTAGCGCTGGTTGTGGCCGATCATCAGACGCCTGCCGCTTTCCCGGGCGGCCTTGACCATCGCCTCGCACTCTTCGAGGGTGGTGGCCATGGGCTTTTCGCACAATACGTGCTTTCCGGCCTTCAGCGCCTTCACGGTGAGGTCGGCGTGGTAGACGTTGGCCACGCACACGCTGACCGCGTCCAGATCGCCGGCGATCAGCGCCTCCGCGCTTTCGAACACTTTTCCGCCGTACTTTTCCGCCATGGCGCGGGCGCGCTCGGGCAGCGCGTCGTACCAGGCGTCGATCCGGCAGGCGGGGTTTTCCGCGTACTCGGGGGCGTGGCGGAATTCGGTGATTTTGCCGCAGCCCAGAATGCCAATTTTCAGCATGGGCGTACCTCCTTTTGGATGTGCGCTTATTTTCTTCTGCCCTGCATGTTCTGCAGGAGCACCGCGATGATGATGATGCCGCCGGAGATGGCGCCGTTGAGGAAGGTGGGCACATTGAGCATCGTCAGGATGTTGTTGATGATCTTGAACATCAGTACGCCCAGGAACGTGCCGATGATCTTGCCGCGCCCGCCGCTCATGGACGTGCCGCCGATGGCCACCGCGGCGATGGCGTCCATCTCAAACAGGTTGCCCGCGCTGGCGGCGGCCACCGCCATCACGCGGGAGGCGTACAGCCACCCCGCAAAGCCGCACAGAAGCCCCGTGATGGTGAACACCAGCGTCTTCACCCTGTCTACGCTGACGCCGGCCAGCCGCGCCGAGGTTTCGTTGGAGCCCAGCGCGTACACGTGCTTGCCCAGCTTGGTGCGCTGCATGATGAGGCCGAACAAGAGCGCGAAGGCGATCAGCATGATCATCGGGTAGGGGATCTTGAGGCCGAAGAGCGGGATGTTGCCGGCGGCCACCATGCGGAATACGTCATAGTTGGCCCGGTCGGCCACGGTGAAGGGGCCGCCCTGGCCGATCTGGTTGATGATGGACCGGCAGGCCGTCTGCACCGCCAGGGTGGCGATCATGGCGGGCATGCGGCCCTTGGATACCAATAGCCCCGTGAACGTGCCGATGAAAAGGCCCAGCACCAGGCAGAAAAGGAGCGTGAGCCAGATGTTGGACGTGAAGTTCAGCACCAGAATCGAAAGGCCGGAGATGATCGCCACCTGCGCGCCCACGGAGATGTCGATCTGCCCGGCGCAGATGACCATGGTCATCCCCAGCGCGATGATGCCGATGGGGGCGCTCTGCACGAAGATGTTGGAGATGTTGGTCCAGCGGAAGAAATTGGGGTTGGTGACGCGGCCCACGACCACCAGCAGGAAAAAGGAGAGCCAGTAGCTGTAATCGGACAAAAGCCGCTTCAGGTAATACCGGGGGGACTTTGCCTGCGCCGTGTTATGCATGCCGGATTCCCTCCAAATTTGCGCCGGTGGCGTAATACATCACGTTCTTTTCGGTGAGCGCGTCGCGGCCCAGCGTTTCGTTGATCTCGCCCAGGTACATCACGACGCAGCGGTCCGCCACCTTGAAGATCTCGGAAAACTCCTGGCTGAACACCAAAATGGCCTTGCCGCTCTCGGCCAGCCGCAGGATCAGGTGGTAAATTTCAAACTTGGTGCCCACGTCGATGCCCTGGGTGGGGTTGTCAAAGATCAGGATGTCGGCGTCGGTTTCCAGCCAGCGCCCCAGGATCACCTTCTGCTGGTTGCCGCCCGACAGCGACGTGATGGGGTTTTTGGGGTTGTCCGCCTTGATGGACAGCGCCTTTTTCTCGCGCTCGTAGCGCTCCGCCTCCCGGGCGGGGTTGATCAGCAGGCCGCGGAACTTGGTGTTGAAAAAGGCCATGGAGGTGTTGTCGTAGATCGAAAGGTCGTTGAGGATGCCCCGCTCCTTGCGGGCGCGCGGCACCATCGCGATGCCGCGGCGCATGTGCTGAAGCACCGTGCTGCCGCTTTTGACGGGCGCGCCGCTTACGGATATTTCGCCGGTGGCGTCCTCCACGCCGAACAGGGCATCCGCCAGGCCGTCGCGTCCGGAGCCCTGCAGGCCCGTGATGGCGACGACTTCGCCCCGGTGCAGGTCAAAGCTGATGTTGCGGAAGGAGGCGCCCGTCAGGCCCCGGACGGACAGCGCCACCTCCTGCCGCGCGTGGCAGGGCTTGTGGGCAAAGTCATCGTCCAGCAACTGGCGGCCGATCATCATCTCGGTCGCGCGGGATTCGTCAATTTCGTCAAAGCGGCCCCGGGCCACGAGCCTTCCGTCCCGCAGCACGTAGTAGGTTTCGCAGATCTCGAACAGCTCCGGCATCTTGTGGGAAATATAGATGAAGCTGACGCCCTCGCGCTTCAGCTGCCGCATGATCTCAAACAGGGTTTCGATTTCGTGGGTGGCAAGGGCGGTGGTGGGCTCGTCCATGATGATGACGCTGCTTTTGAAAAGGAGCGCCCGGGCGATTTCCACCATCTGCTTTTCCGCGGGCTGCAGATCCCCCACGGTGGCCCGGGGGTCGATGGATACCTGCATGCGGGAAAACACCTCGGCGCAGCGCGCGGCCATGGCCTTTTTGTCGAGCAGCGGGCCGCGGGTGATCTCCTCGGCCAGGTACATGTTTTCAAACACCGTCAGGTCGTCGCACAGGTTCAGCTCCTGATGGATGAAGCGGATGCCCAGCCGCATGGCGTGGATCGCGCTTCCGATTTCCACCCTTTTGCCGTCCAGGAAGATTGCGCCCGAGGCGGGGGGAAACGTCCCGGCCAGCACGTTCATCAGCGTACTCTTGCCCGCGCCGTTTTCGCCCATCAGCCCCACAATTTCCCCGGGCTGCACGGTGAAGCTCACGTGGTCCACCGCGCGGACGGGCCCGAAGTCCATCACGATATCCTTCATTTCAACCAGCAATATCCGTCCCCTCCTGTGCGCTTTTCAGGAATGCGGGCCGGCCGAAGGGCCGGCCCGCCGGGTTGGTCGTCCAGGGGCCTTGTCAGCCGATGGAGTAGCGCTCCTCGTATTCCTTGCTGGCGCGGAAGTCGGCCACGGTGTTCTTGTCGATCTCGATGGAGGGGATCAAAAACAGCTGGCCGTGGATGTCCTGGTCCTGGTACTGCTGGCCCTCGCCGGCGGCGATGGCCAGGCGGATGGCCTCGCGGATGAAGGAGGGGCTGAAGAAGTAGGTGACCAGGTCGATCTTCTGATGATCGTAGGTGTCCAGCGTCTCGCGGCGGCCGCCCACGGAGGTGATCAGCTTGATCGACTGTTCGCCGGTGAAGTTGTCGATGGCGATGGTCAGGCCGTCCACGATTTCGTCGTCATGGGTGCAGATGAAGTCTAGGTCCGCGATCTGGGCGGGGTCGGTGGTGTTGAGCCAGTTCTCCATGAACTCCTGGCTCTTGGCGTTGGACCAGTCGGTCTGGAAGGGCTCGTGCACCTGCTCAAACTGGGCGGCATAGGGCGAGGCGTTCAAAACGTCCACCATGCCCTGGGTGCGCTGGATGGATACGGTGGAGCTGTCGCCGATGAAGGTCAGGTACTGCAGCTTCTCGCCGGCGTCCAGGCGGTCCTTGAAGTACTTGAGCAGGTATTCGCCCATCCACTTGCCGATGGTTTCGTTGTCGCCCATGATCTCGGCGGTCATGCCGGTGAAATCGGGGATCAGGCGGTCGTAGATGACCAGCTTCACGCCCGCGTCCACGATGGACTGGGCGGCGGAGCGCAGCTGCTCGCCTTCCAGCGGCCACAGCATGATGACGTCCGGGCCCCAGGTGAGGATGTTCTCGATGGCCGCGATCTGCTTGGCGGCCTCGCCGCCCACCTCGTACTTGTACTCCAGCTTGTCCGCGCCCAGCGCGGCCACCTGCGCCTCGATCTCGGCGCGGGCGTGGGCGATGCTCTCGCCCAGGAAGCCGTGGTCAGCGTCTGGGGTCACGATGCCCACCTTCAGGGCGTAGGCGTTGGTGAAGGACAGAAGCAGCATAAGGGACAGGATCAGCGCGACGAGTTTCCTCATGGTATTACCTCCCGCTGGTTTTGTTATGGCTCACCGGCCTTGGCCGGGAGATCCCGATGGGGGCGCGGAGGA
>JARKQG010000090.1 GCA_029974035.1 Eubacteriales bacterium
GGGCTTTGGCATCTGGAAGCGGGACGCCTGCCACAGCGCGCTGCGCATTCAGAACCTGCTGGCGCCGGAGGACATCCGGAAATCGCTGCGCTACATCACAAAGTATGGCTTTGACAACGGCTCCGTCGCCGCCGCGATGCTGGCCATCGCCGCCTGGGATCTCTACGTCGCCACCGGCGACCGGGCGATTCTGGCTGAAACAGCCGCCGCCGTCGAGCGCAACGCCGACTTCGCCGATTCGCTGTTCGACGAGCGCGCAGGGCTAGTGCGGGCGGTGCACTCGGCGGCGCAGGACGCCTTCCCCGAGCCGGAAAACGGCGGTTTCTGCCTGAGCCCTCAGGTATATTACGCGCACATGTACCGGTGCGCCGCCGACATCTGCGAGGCCATCGGGCGCGCGGAGGACAGGCGGGATATGTGGCGGCGGCGCGGGAATGCGATGCTGGAAGCCGTCCGAGCGCGCTATTGGAACGCGGACCGGCGCTGCTACTGCAGCGGGCCGGCGGGCAGCGACGCCTTCCGGGACGGCCATTGGGAGGCCACCGGCGCGGAAGCCGCGCTTTGGCCCCGCTTCGGCGTCGCTGACGCGGCGCAGACAAGAGCTTTCCTCGAAACCATCGAGGCCAATCCCCGGGCGCTGTCCGACTTTGGACTGGACTGGTATCCGTTCGCGGAAGGCAAGAACCACTTCTGGCGCGCCTGCTGGGTGTCCTGGAGCCTGGGGGTGGCTGTGGCCGCCGCCCGCGCCGGTCGAAGCGACCTGACGGGCAGGCTGATCTGGCAGCAGGTCCGGAATGTGCTGCTCAACAAGACCTTCCACGAGGTCATCGACAACGACACGGGCCGCGCGTGGCGCTGGCCGGGATTGCCGTGGCACGCGGCGGCGTTTTTGGGATTTTTAGTGTACGGCGCGTTCGGGATCGATTATGGCGAGGAGGGCCTGAGCTTCCTGCCCGCCCCACCGCCGCAGATGGAGCGCATGGCGCTGAAAGGCCTTCGATACCGGGAAAGTGTGCTGGATGTGGAGCTTTGCGGGCGCGGGAGCGCGTACCAGGTATTGCTCGACGGGGAGGCTGTCCGGAGCCCGATTGGCATTGGCCTCAAAGGGCGGCACACTGTTCAACTCATGCCGGAAGGCGGGGATGCGTCATGAAGACGCTGGTGGCGCTGGGAAACGGAAAGCTGGAACTGCGGGACGACGTGCCGCTGCCGCGGCCGGGCGACTACGGTTGCCTGGTCAAAAACGTTGCCTGCGGCATCTGCAACGGTACCGACCTCAAGCTGAGGGATGGAAAGCTGCGTCACTTTGGCAGCTACCCTGCGGTGATCGGGCATGAATCCACCGGCGTCGTGGTGGAGGCGGGGTGCAAGGTGCGCTACTACCAGCCGGGTGATCTGGTGCTTCGCAGCGGACTGGACGATATGCCGGGCCTATTCAGTCTGTGGGGCGCCTTTGCCGAGTACGGCCGGGTGATGGACTGCCGCGCCATGCGGGAGGACGGCATTCCATATGACGAGGGCATGATCACCCAGCAAGTGGTGCCCAAGGGCATCGACCCGGTGGACGCGGTGATGCTGATCACGCTGAAGGAGACGTATTCTGCGCTGGACCGGCTGGGGTTGGGCGAAGGCGCGCGCGCCGCCGTCGTGGGCGACGGGCCGGTGGGGCTGGCGCTGATGCAGCTTCTCAAGCTGCGCGGTGCGCGTTTCGTGGCGTTGTCGGGCCATCACGACGTGCGGCTGGAAATTGCGCGCAGGCTGGGCGCGGACCTCGCGCTCAACAGCGCGCAGCAGGATTTCGCGGCGGAACTGGCCGCCAGGGGCGAGGCGCCGCTGGATGCCTATGTGGATGCCGTGGGGCGGATGGGAAACTTGGGCGAGGCTTTGAGGCTGATCCGGGAGGACGGCCTGATCGCGCTGTACGGCATTGGCCTCGAGCGCGACGTTGGCCTCGACTGGTATGCCGGGCCTTACAACTGGCGCCTGCATTCGGTGCAGTGGCCAATCCCTTCGCGGGAGTACGCGGCCCACGACCCGGTCGTGAATCTCGCACTGGAAGGCCGTATCGACCTCAAGGACTACGTGACCCACAGGCTGCCCATCGGCGACTTTGCTGAGGGGTTTCGCTTGGTGGAGCGGCGTGAGGCGCTCAAGGCTGCGCTGGTATTCTGACGGAGGAATCATCATGAAGTATCACTTTGACAGGGAGGCGCTGATGCGCCAGTGCGGGGCGCTGTACGCCGCCTATCCGGCCGATGTTTCGCGCCAGGAGGCGATTCTGGATGAGATGGACCGCGCGCAGCCGGGCGCGGACGCCTTCGCGTGCAAGGCCATGATCTACCGGGTCGCCGCCGAATACTGTGATGTCCGGCTGTTTCCCGCGTGCCCGCTCTTTGGCGAAGTGGTCACCGGGCGGGAGCGCAACAGCGTGACGGGCGGTTTTCCGCCGCAGCCGGGGCTGGGCAGCTGGCTGATGCGCAAAAATCCGGACTTTGAGCGGGCGTTTCGCGCCTGGCGGGAGCCTTACAACGCCTCCGGCGTGTTCGATGGCGTGATGTTTACCGACGCTGCGCACCACTATGCCGATTGCGAGCGCGTGATGAAGCTGGGTTTTGAGGCGATTCGCGCTTCGGCGCTTGAGGGCGAAGCGGAAACTCCCCGGGCGCGGAGCTTTCTTGCAAGCGTTGCCGCGGCCTGCGAATGCGCGTGCCGGATCGCCGACAGATTTGTGGAACGCGCGGAGGAGATGCTGAAGGAAGAACCCGACGAGGCGTTCCGGCACAACCTCTCCATGGTTGCGCGGGCGGCGCGGCGCGTGCCGCGGCACCCCGCGGAGAACTTCCATGAGGCACTGTGCGTGATCTGGTTCGTGCGGGAGCTGTGCAATGCGCTGGAGGGTTTCGGCTTTGCGGTGCTGGGACACGTGGACCGGCTGTTGATCCCCTACTACGAGAGGGACCTTGCCGCGGGCCGCATCGATCGCGAGGAAGCCAAGGAGCTGATCGCCTGCTTCCTGGCGATGACCGACGCTCGCTGGGACCTGACGGACCTCCCCGGCGGCACCAACGCGGCGGTGATCATCGGCGGCTGCGACGAGGGCGGCCGGGCGGTGTTCAACGAGGTGACGAGCATG
>JARKQG010000097.1 GCA_029974035.1 Eubacteriales bacterium
CGTGCCACCGCCGCGGCCGCGGCCGCGCCGCCGCCGGGCCGCTCGCCAAAGCAGATCATCCCCATGTGGTGGAATGTGAGGCGGTTTCCCACCTTGACCGCGTCCATGCCCTGCGCCACGGCGGGCAGCACCTTTTCCGCCCCCAGCTTTCCTCCGATGACCTCTTCGCTGATGATGCCGTTGAGAAGGGAGAGGATCACCGTGTCCGGCCCGACGAGTCCCCGCGCGGCCTCCACGGCGGCCTCCAGGCCGCCGAACTTCACCGAAAAGATCAGAAGGTCGGCGGGGCCGCCCGGCGCTCCGGGCGTTACATAGCGGAAGCGGCAGGCTTCGCCATTTGCAAACACGCCCTCCCGTCGGTAGCGCGCGATGCGCGCCTCGTCCGCGAGGATTCTCAGCGTGCCTTCCGGCGCGTTCTTGGCAATCTGATGTCCGAACAGCACGCCCAGCGCGCCCAGGCCCACGATGGCCGCCGTTTTGATTTCCATCCCGTTCCTCCAAGTCATGCTTATTCCGCGCGTCCGTCCTGCGCCCACACCGAAACCGACCCGCCCCGGCACAGAAAATCCGCCGCGCCACCCTCGTCCAGCGTCAGGCGCTCCGGCCGGTTGCCGGTCAGGTCGTAAAACACCTGCCCGGCGCGCCCGGGCCCCAAGGCCATGCGCTTTACGCCGTCCTCGCCGCCGGACGCGACCACCGCGAGGCCCGAGCCCGGGTGCTCCGCGTCGCCCAGCCGTGCGAAGCCCACCACGTTGGGGTGGTCGAAAAAGCCGATCTCCTCACCGTAGGCCAAGCGCCTGCGGGCATCGAGCAGCGGGTCCAAGAGCGCGCGCTTCCCCTCCGGCCCGCCGGAGACGCCGTAGTAATCCCCGTAAAAAAGGCAGGGAAGGCCGTCCCGCCGAAGCAGAATCATCGCGTAGGCGATGGGCTTGAACCAGTCCTCCACCCAGCTTTCAAGCGCCTGGCCGGGCTGGGAGTCATGGTTGTCCACAAAGGTGACGGCCCGGAAGGGGTTTTGGGCCACCAGCGTGCCCTCGAAAAGGCGCGTCAGGTCGTAATCCCGTCCCTTGCGGGAGGCCTCCGCGAAGCGGTAGTGCAGTGCCACGTCAAAAAGCTGCAGCGCCTGGTCGGACTCGTCGATGAAGCGGCCCAGGACCGCCTCATCGGCGTTCCAGTATTCCCCCACCACGAAGAATCGCTCGCCGGCGCTTTGGCGCACATGGTCCACCAGACGCTTGACAAACACCCGATCGATGTGCTTGACCGCGTCCATGCGAAAGCCGTCCAGCCCCAGCGACTTAACCAGCCACACCGCCCAATTCTCCACTTCCACCGCGACGGTCTCGTTGCCGTAGTCGATATCCGCGTTCATCAGGTAGTCGTAATTGCCCTTTTCGCCGTCCACGTCCCAGGCCCAGCCCTTGTCCTCGCCGGTGATGCGGAAGATGGCGCTGCGCTTTTGGCGCTCGTCCCGATCTACGGCGCTGAAGTGGGTGTGGTTCCACTTGAAGGCGGAGTACCGGCCGCCGCGGCTGGGGAAGTCAAACCGCGTCCAGCCTTCGATTTCGAAAGGCTCCGACAGCGCCCGGTTGCGGTCATTCGGGTCCACCTCCACGGCCAGAAACGCCTCCGTGGCGTCCGCCCCGGCCTTGTGGTTCAAAACCACGTCGGCCAGCACCCGGATGCCTTCCCGGTGCAGCGCGGCGATCGCCTTCTCCAGCGCGCGGCGGTCGCCGTACTTGGTGCGCACCTGACCCTTCTGGCCAAATTCGCCCAGATCGTACAGATCATACACGTCGTAGCCCACGCTGCCCGGCCCGGCCGCCTTCGTCGCCGGCGGGATCCACACCGCGCCCACACCCATCGACCGGAGCGCCGGTGCGGCCGCTTCCAACCGCGCCCAGTGCCCGCCGTCGTCCGGAACATTCCATTCAAAGTACTGCATGATGCAGAAGTTGTCCACACCATCGCCTCCGTAGCCCGCCGGATGAAGGCGGTTTTTCCATTATATCCCCACTTTCAGACAAAATCAACCGGCCGCGTTTTTGCGCGCCGGACGATTCCAGCGGCACGGAGGCGGGTATAAAAACTTCGAGCGTTTTCGATCGGGGAGGGGTGTACCGTGCAGGCGATCATGGAAACCGCGTTTGACATTGGCTACTTTGCGTGCGCGCTCTGGCTGGGCGTGGCGATTTTAAAGGATGCGAAGGGACGCGGGCAGTACCGCCTCTTCGGCTGGATGGCGCTGCTGCTGGTGTTTGGCGACGCGTTCCACCTGGTGCCCCGGATGGTGGCGCTGAATACCGCGGGACTCGAGGCGTTCACGAGGCAGCTTGGGCTGGGCAAGCTGATCACCTCCGTCACGGCAACGGTGTTCTACGCGCTCTTCTACCATGCGTGGCGCGCGCGCTACCGGGTGGAAGGGCGGCATTCCCTCACGGTCTGGGTGTGGCTTCTTACGCTGATCCGCGTCGCGCTGTGCCTTTTCCCGCAGAACGACTGGCTGGGCGCGAACCCGCCGCTCCTCTGGGGCGTCTACCGCAACCTGCCGTTCGTGCCGCTGGGTGCGATTCTGATGGTGCTGATGGCTTCCTCCGCGCGTGGAGACCCGCCAATGCAGCGGGCCTGGCTGGCGATCCTCTTCAGTTTTCTCTTCTACATCCCGGTGGTGCTCTTCGCGGACGCCGTGCCCCTCGTCGGCATGCTGATGATCCCCAAAACCGTCGCCTACGTGTGGCTCATGTTCATGGCCCGCGCCGCCGAGAAGGCGGACGGCTGAAAGCGCGGCGGGCGGCGCATGCGCCGCCCGCTTCCTTTGCCATAATTATTTTACCCATTCTGATTTGCTTTTTGTAATGCAATACGATATAATCATGCATACTGGCGCGGGTGTGCCCAAGCGGGTGCATGCCTTTCTTTGCGCCGCCCGCCCTGAAGAGCCGTCCATGCGCATCAACCCAAGAGCGAGGAGCTGTTTCCGTGAGCAACAGGGGGTACTCTTCCAATAACCGCCGCAAACCGAAAAAGCGCATTACCGGCCGCTTCTATGCGTTTCTGACAGTCCTGGTGGTGCTGGTGGTCATGTTCGGCGTGTTTCTGCTCGGCAACCGCGGCGGTGGTTCCCGCGTGGTAACCCAGGATCAGACGCAGAGTCCGGTCCAGACCGCCCCTGCGGCTGACGATTGGACCGCCGAGGATACCGAAACCCCCGAGCCCGGCGCGACCGGCGGGACCAGCAGCATTCAGGACCTGATCCAGAACGATCCGGATCTGGCGCCGCTGGAGGGCAGCGAGAAGGTGCAGGTGAGCGACCTGTCCGTCACCGAGGGCCTGCCTTCGGAGTGGCATAATATCCTGCTCTTGGGCTCCGACACCCGCAACATCAAAAAGGAGTCCCGCACGGATACGATCATCATCGCGTCCATCAACACCAGCGACGGGCGCATCAAGCTGATCTCCATCATGCGTGACACCGTCGTGCCCATCCCCGGCCACGGCAACCAGAAGATCAACTCCGCCAGCTACTACGGCGGGCCGGAGCTGACCATGAAGGTGGTCAACGAGTGCTTCAAGATGAACATCTCGGAGTATGTGCTGGTCAACTTCGGCAGCTTCAAGGAAGTGGTGGACATTCTGGGCGGCGTCGACATGGACGTGACCCAGAAGGAAATGGAGCAGGTCAACGGCAGCATCAAGGAACAGGCGCGCATTCTGGGCCTGAGCAAGGAAAAATACCTGGCCGGCGAGTATGATCTCAAATCCTACGGCCCGGACACCCATCTGGACGGTCTGCAGGCGCTGGCCTACGCCCGGATCCGCCACATCGACAGCGATTGGCAGCGCACCGAGCGCCAGCGCATGGTCATCGACGCCGCCATCAAGAAGCTGCGCGGCTCGGTATCGGTCAAGCAGGTGGTGAGCCTGTTTACCTCCTCCTGGCAGTACGTGCAGACCAACATCGACATGATGAGCGCCATCGGCCTCGCCACCACGGTGCTGAAAAGCGGCATCGGCGAGGTGTCCACGGGCCTGATGCCCATCACCAACACCTACAAGAGCGAGAACCGGAAGGGCGCCGGCCAGGCGCTCTACGATACCGATTTCGAGGCCAACGCGACCCGGCTGTACAAGTTCATTTATCAGGAATAAAGGAAAATAAATCACGGCGGCCGGTCCTTGCGGGATCGGCCGTCTTTTTCAAGCGAGGCGAATATAATGAGGACCTTTGAACGCGCGCGTCCGGAGCACGCGGAGGCTGTCTTCCGTTTGTTCGAGGAGGCCAAGCGGGTGGGCCGCGGCCGCGGCACCACGGACTGGGACGAAACCTACCCAACCCGGGATTTCATTGATGAGGACATCGCCCAGGGGGCGCTCTGGTCGCTCCGCGAGGACGGGGCGCTGGTCGCCACCATTTCCATGCTCTCGGAGGATCTAACGGAAGTGGAAGCCGGCTGGACGGACGCGCACGCCTGCGCGCTGGCCCGGCTGTGCGTGGACCCAATGCTCCAGGGCCGGGGCGTCGGCGCGGAGATGATGCGGCGCATCACCGAGGAGGCCGCGCGCCAGGGCTATCGCGCCACGCGCCACCTGGCGTCGGTGGATAACCCCGCCGCGCTGAAACTGTACCGCAAGCTGGGCTACCGGGAGCTGAAAAAGGTGAACTTCTTCTACGGCGACTGCATCGCCTTCGAACGGCTGATCGGGGAATGACCCCGCACAAAGGCCCTTTCCGGTGATAAAAAAGCGCCCGCCCCTCCAGACCGGAGGGGCGGGCGCTCAAACTGCGGGCAACCCAGGCGCCGCTTTCGTCCCTTCGGTAACCTGATCGCCGGAAACGCGTTTCACAGGTCCGTGAACCGCCCGGAAATTTCTTAGGATTTCCGGCTCACGCAGCGTTTCCCCTGAACGCCTGTTTCCCCAATCCTGGAAGGCGGGCACCGGGTTTTCTTCCGTCGTCCGCGCCCGCCGGAGCCCTCAGCGCTTTCTCAAGCGCCCTCCGGCCGCATCCATTCGGGCTTATTGACGGCGGGCATGCCGAGGTGGTTCAGCCAGCAGGCAGCCCGATGGCTGTCGCCCAGCGGAAATTCGGGCGGCTGCTTCCGGCACAGCGCCATCGCGTAAGGGCACCTGGCGGCGAAGGCGCAGCCCTCGGGCGGCGCGAAGAGATCCGGCGGCGCGCCCTCGATGCTCGCCACCGTCTCCCGCGCCTGATTGTTGAGCTTGGGCATGGAGCCGAGCAGCGCGTGGGTGTAGGGGTGGCCCGGGCGGTAAAAGATGTCCCGCACGTTCCCCTCCTCCACAACCTTGCCCGCATAAAATACGAGCACGCGCCTGGCCATGTTCGCCACCACGCCCAGATCGTGGGTGATGAGCACGATGGCCGTGCCAAAGCTTTGCTGCAGCGACTGCATGAGCTCCAGAATCTGGGCCTGAATGGTCACGTCCAGCGCGGTGGTGGGCTCGTCGGCGATCAGAAGCCGCGGGTTCATGCACATGGCGATGGCGATCACCACCCGTTGCCGCATGCCGCCGGACAGGCTGTCCGGGTATTCGCGGGAGCGCTTCTGCGGGTTGGCGATGCCCACCAGCTTCAGGTATTCGATGGTCTTTTCCGCCGCCTCGCGGCGGGAAATCTTCCGGTGCTTCATCATGACCTCGGCGATCTGCTTGCCGACGGTCATGGTGGGGTTAAGGCTGGTCATCGGATCCTGAAAGATCATGGAGATGGACTTGCCGCGCACGTCCAGCATCTGCCGCTCGGTGTAGCGGGTCAGGTCCTCCCCCTGAAAGACCACCCGGCCGCCGTCGATGGAACCCTGGGGGCTTTCGATCAGCCCCATCAGCGCCTTGGCGGTGACGGACTTCCCGCAGCCGCTCTCGCCGACCACGGCAACGCACTCGCCCGCTTCCACATGGAAGCTGACGTCCCGCACCGCCTGCACGCGGCCGCCGTAGGTCTTGAAGGATACGCGCAGGTTTTCCACCGTGAGCAGAGGGCTCGTTTCGGGCATTTCGAGATCTCCTTCCAAAAGGGAAATCCGTTCGTTGGGATTCGGGCGCATCGCAGTCGGCCTCCGGCATGCTGCTTTCGTCGGCGCACCGCCGGAAATGCGCGCGCGTTTCAGGCGTGCGCAGGTTTCTCCTTTGCGGCGGAAAGCCGCTTTCGGCTTTTCAACGCCTCATTCTCGGGTCCAACGCATCCCGGAGGCCGTCCCCCAGCATGTTGAGGGAGAGCATCGTGGTGCAGATGAAAAACGCCGGGATCAGAAGCTGGTAGGGTTGCATGCGGTAGACCTGGATGGCGGTCTGCGCCAGCGAGCCCCAGGAGCAGCTGGGCGACTGGATGCCGATGCCGATGAAGGACAGAAACGCCTCGGTAAAGATCGCCTGGGGAATGGCCATGGTCATGCTGGTGACCAGGATGCCGCCGATGTTGGGGATCATGTGCCGGAGGATGATTTTCCCGTCGGACACGCCCAGCGTGCGCGCAGCCATCACGAACTCCTGATTTTTCAGCTGCAGCACCTGGCCGCGCACCAGCCGCGCGCTGCCGATCCAGCCCAGCGCCACCATCGCCAGCACCAGCGGGACCACGCCAGAGCTCATCACCGTGCGCATCAAAATCGCGAGGATGATCATCGGAATGCCGTAGAGCACGTCGATCACGCGCATCACCAGCATATCTACCTTGCCGCCGAAGTAGCCGGACACGCCGCCCACCACGCAGCCGATGAAGGTGTTGATCAGGACCACGATCAGGCCGATAAAGAGGGACACCCGCGCACCCATCCAGTTCCGCACCCACAAATCGCGCCCGGCCTGGTCGGTGCCAAAGATGTGCTGGGCGCTGGGCCACTGGTTCATGGCCTTGGCGTTCTGCGACGCGAAGTCGTAGGGCGAGAGGATGGGCGCGAAGATTGCCAGCAACACATACAGCGTAACGATGGCAAGCCCCAGCATCGCCACCTTGTTTTTTTTCAGCTTAATCCACGCGTCCTGCCAGTAGGTCAGGCTGGGGCGGACGATGCGGTTGAGGTCCGCTTCGTCCTTGGGCAGGGGAATGAGCAGCGCCTCGTCCAGCGCGCCGGAGAGGATCGCCTCGCCGCTATCTTCCAGCATGTTCAGTCCTCCTCGTCCTCGTCCATCCGGTAGGCGCCGCCGCGGGCTTCGGCCAGTTTGATGCGCGGGTCGATGACGCCGTAGAGGATGTCGACGATCAGGTTTGCCGCCACCAGGAAAACGCCGTAGAAGGCGGTCATGCCCAGAACCATCGTGTAGTCCAGGTCATTGATGGACTGCACGTAGAACTTGCCCATGCCGGGGATGGCGTAAATACGCTCCAGCACGAACGTGCCGGTCAGCACCGCGGCGGTGGTCGGCCCCATGATGGTCACGATGGGCAGGATGGCGTTGCGGAGCTCGTGCCGCCAGATGATCTGCCGGGGCGAAAGCCCCTTGGCGCGGGCGGTGAGGATGTAGTCCTGATGGGTGACCTCCAGCATGCTGGAGCGCATCAGGCGGGTGATCAGCGCCAGCGTGTACAGGCTCAGCGCGATCACCGGCAGGATCATGTGCCGCCAACTTTCCCACTGGGCCGCGGGCAGCCATTTGAGCTTGATGGAAAACACCAGCTGCAATATGGTGCCGATGATGAAGTCGGGCATGGAGATGCCGATGATGGCGATCAGTACGCAGATGATATCCAGCGCCTTGCCCGCCTTCTGGGCCGCCATGGTGCCGAGAAAGAGGCCTACCGACAGCGCCAACAAAAGCGCCCGGACGCCCAGGCCCGCGGAATAGGGGAATGTCTGCGCGATGGTGGAATTGACGGTTCTGCCCGGGTATTTGAGGGACACCCCCAGATCGCCGTGCAGGAGGTTCCCCACGTAGGTCAGCCACTGCTGCCAGAGGGGCTTGTCCAGGCCGTAATAGGTCATCATCTTGTCGCGGATCGCCTGATTCGTCTTTTCGCTGATGAACGGATCCCCCGGTAGCATGCGAACCAGCGCGAAGATGATCGTGATCAGCACCACCACGGTGACGAGCGCGATCACGGTTCGCTTCAGAATGTATCGGAGCATCGGTTCAACCTCCTGACGGCGTCAACCGCGGGCATTTCTTTCAGGCGGGCGGCTTTTCCTCCGGAGCTTTGAAAAATCCCGGAAGGGTTTTCCCAAAGCTCCGGAGCCGGAGGCTGAGCCTCCGGCTCGCAAAGCCCGCGTTGCGGTTTTAATCTTATTCCACGAAGTAAGCGTAGGAGAAGTCCAGGTCGCTGCCCAGGTAGAAGCGCACCACGCCCTTGAGCTTCTCGCTGATGGCATAGGGCACCTGGCGCACCTGCAGCGGCACGATGCCGGCCTCATCCATCAGAATCTGCTCCGCCTCAGCGTACATGGCAAGGCGCGTCTTTTCGTCGGCGAAGGTGTTGGCGGTGTTGACCAGTTCGTCATACCGCGCGTTCGAGAACTTGCCGCCGTTCTGGGAGTTGGTGGACACGAAGTAGGAGAGGTAGGTGTAGGGATCGTTGTAATCGGGCATCCAGCCGGCGTAGACCAGGTCAAAGTCGCCGGACACGCGGTCGGCCAGCATCGCCTTGTAGGTGACGGGCTCGACTTCCACCTTGATGCCCAGCGTGCGCTGCCACTGATCCTGGCAGTTTTCGCCGATGAGCTTGTTGGAAGCGGTGTCGGAGATCTTCAGCTTGATGGAAATCTGGGACGGATCGGTGATGCCCAGCGCGTCCATGGCCTTTTTCAGGTGCTCGGCGGCCTTGTCCGGCTCCGCGGTGGTCTTGTACACGTCAATGGGGTACTGCTCGGTGTAGTAGCCGCCGTCCGCGCCGGCCACCAGCGGCAGCACGAAGCGGGTCGCCGGGGCGTAGAGCCCGTTGGTGGCGATGGCCACGTACTCCTCGCGGTCCAGCGCGTAGTTGAGCGCCAGGCGGAAGTCCTGGTTGCCCAGGATGGGGTTGGTTGCGGAGGCGATGTTGATGCAGTACCAGTCCACCGCGCCCGAGGCGTAGGAGGTCACCACGGCGCCGGGCAGCTGGCTCGGGTCGGCCAGGTAGTTGGGCGCGATGGCCACGGGGATGTCCGCCAGGTCCAGCTCGCCCGTTTCAAACATGGAGAAGGCGGCCTCGGCTTCCATGATCAGAATGTTCACGGAGCTGAGCTTGATGGCGGCGCGGTTCCAGTAGTTTTCGTTGGGCACCATCTTGATGGACTGGTCCACCTGGTACTCGGTCACGGTGAAGGGGCCGTTGGTGAGCATGGAATTGGCGTCCATCGCGTACTGGTCGCCGTACTTTTCCACCAGCTCCTGCTTGACCGGGTAGAAGCAGGGCATGTCCAGAAAGCCCAGGTAGTAGGGGGCCGGCGTGGCGAACTCGATCACGAAGGTGGCGTCGTCCGGCGCGGACACGCCCAGCTGATCCAGCGGGAGCTTGCCGTCCATGACGTCGGCGGCGTTCTTGATCTCGTAGAGCACCCAGCTGTAGCTGTAGCCCTTGGAGGGATCGGCCAGGCGGCGGAAGGCGTAGACGAAGTCGCTGGCCGTCAGCGGCGTACCGTCGGACCAGCAGGCGCCCGGGCGAAGGTGGAAGGTCATCTTGAGGTTGTCCTCGGCCACTTCCCAGCTCTCCGCGACGCCGGGGGTCACCTGGCCCTCGTGGGTGCGCACCAGGCCCTCGCCGATGCCCTTCATCACCACGTAGGACGGGGCGGCGTTGAACTGCTGCGGATCAATCGTCGGAACGGAGGGCAGGGAGAAGGTCAGGTCCTGATCCGCGCTGAGGGTTTCGGCGGACTGCGCCTCCGCGAAGGCGGCGGGCGCCGCCAGCGTCAAAAGGAGCGTCAGAAGGAGACATAGGGTCTTTCGCATGGGTCCGATTCCTCCCTTTTCTCATGGACTTTCCATATTCCAGCGATACGCCGTCCGGGCGTGCCGCGCGTATGGCCGCCAATCCGCCGGATTCCATGGGGATGAATTGCAGCTTTGAAATGTTGAAATATGCGTTTGAATCATTATATCACAAAAAGGTCGGAATTCAAGCCAAATGGCAAAATGTCACAAACATTTTGCAGGGTCAAACGGGCATCGGCTGCGTATTTTGACGAGGAGCGCAAATTTTGCAGGATTGGTGCCCAAAAATGTGCGCGGCGGCGGCGTCCGCGCGTTTCGCCGGGGTGAAAGTACCGGCGAATTTCGGAAAACGCGCTTTACTTTGAAAAACGCCTGTGATAGAATTTCTGAAAAAGCCCGAGTGCGGCCGCGCCGCCGGACGGGCGGGGGGAGGAAGGCCGGTATGGCAGCCGAAAGCGCCCGCGCGCTGGTGGAGGTACGGCACCTGAAAAAGTACTTTCCGGTGGGGAAACTGCGCCTGAAGGCGGTGGACGACGTCAGCTTCGCCATCCGCCCGCAGGAGACCTTCGGCCTGGTGGGCGAATCGGGCTGCGGCAAGTCCACCATCGGGCGCACGCTGGTCCGGCTGTACGAGCCCACCGAAGGGGAGATCCGCTTCGACGGCCGGGACATCACGCACCTGGACAAGGCGGGCCGCAAGGCCTACACCCGGGAAGTGCAGATGATCTTCCAGGACCCCTACGCGTCGCTGGACGGCCGCATGACCGTGGGCGACATCATCGGCGAGGGGCTGGACACCCACTTTCGCCTGTCCGCCGCCGAGCGGCAGCAGGCCATCCACGAGGCGCTGGCCAAGGTGGGTCTGTCGCGGGAGCACGCCAGCCGCTTCCCCCATGAGTTTTCCGGCGGCCAGCGCCAGCGCATCGGCATCGCGCGCTCGCTGGTGATCCGGCCCCGCTTCATCGTGTGCGACGAGCCGATCTCCGCGCTGGACGTGTCCATCCAGGCCCAGGTGGTCAACCTTCTGCAGGAACTGCAGCGGGAGATGGGCCTGACGTACCTTTTCATCGCCCACGATCTTTCGATGGTGAAGAACATCTCCGACCGCGTGATGGTCATGTACCTGGGCCGCGCGGTGGAGCTGGCCGACAGCCTGGAGCTGTACAAAAACCCTCAGCATCCGTATACGAAGGCGCTTTTTTCCGCCATCCCCGTGGCGGACCCGGACTATGAGCGCGAGCGCCACAGGATCCTTTTGAAGGGCGACGTGCCCAGCCCCATATCGCCCCCCTCCGGCTGCCGATTCCGCCGCCGCTGCTCCCACGCGATGCCCGTGTGCAAGGAGGCCGCGCCCCAGATGCGGGAAATCGCCCCCGGCCACTTCTGCGCGTGCCACCTGCACGGCCAATACGGGGCGCAGCCGCCCAAAAAACGCCCCCGGCCCAGAAGGGACCGGGGGTTTACCGCGTCACAATGCCGCCGCCGAGGCACTCGTCCGCCCGGTAAAACACCGTGGACTGGCCGGGGGTGACGGCGCGCTGGGGCCGATCGAACCGGACGAGGACATCGCCCCCGTCCACCAGAATGCGCGCGCCCTGGAGCGCCTGGCGATGGCGCAGCCGCGCGCGGACGCAAAGCCACTGCCCGGGCGAAACCGGCGGCGCGCCGGCAATCCAGGTGGCGGCCTCCAGGCGCGATTCAGCGGAATAGAGGCGCGGCGAATCCGCCCGCTGGTCCACCACCAGCACGTTGCGGGCGAGGTCCTTGTCCACCACGTACCAGCGCCCGCCCTCGCCGCCGATGCCCAGGCCCCGGCGCTGGCCGGGGGTGTAGTACATCAGCCCCTCATGGCGGCCCACCACGCGGCCGTCCACGTCCCGGATCTCGCCGGGCTGGGCGGGCAGGTAGGTTTTCAGAAACGCGCGGAAGTTGCGCTCGCCGATGAAGCAGACGCCGGTGGAATCCTTCTTTTCCGACGTGCGCAGCCCCGCTTCCCGGGCCACGGCGCGCACCTCGGCCTTGGTCATATCGCCCACGGGAAAGCGGGCCATCTTCAGCTGCGGCTGGCTGAGCATGTAGAGAAAGTAGGTCTGGTCCTTGTCCGGGTCGGCGCTGAGAAGGAGCCGCGCCCGGCCCTCCGCCGCGTCGGTGCGCGCGAAGTGGCCGGTGGCCAGCTTCTCCGCGCCCAGCTTTTGGGCAAAGTCCTTCAGCGCGCTGAACTTGATTTCGCGGTTGCACAATACGTCCGGGTTGGGGGTGCGGCCGCGGCGGTATTCCTCCAGAAAGTGGGAAAACACCCGGTCCATGTACTCCCTTTGAAAGTTGACGGCGTAGTAGGGGATGCCGATCTGGTCGCACACGCGGCGCACGTCCGCCCAATCCCGCTCGGCGGTGCAAACGCCCGTGTCGTCCTTTTCGTCCCAGTTGTTCATGAATACGCCGATGACCTCGTGGCCCTCGCGCTTCAAAAGAAGCGCCGCCACCGACGAATCCACGCCCCCCGACATGCCCACGACGATGCGCATGCTCCGCCTCCCTACGCCCGCCCGGCCGCCTTCAGCGCGGCCCTGGCGAAGGCGCGGGCGTCCTCGAGCTGCGCGGGCGTCGGCCCGCGCCCCAAAATGCCGCGCATCGGCGCGGAAAAGGCGTCCTCCAGTACCGCGATCCCCCGGATCGTAAGCGCCCCGCGCATCTGCGCCAGGGCCTCGCCGCGGCCCGCGCCGCAGTGAAACAGCGCGGCGCGCTTCGCGCGGGACGGGTTCAGCGACTCGATGAAGGACAGCGTCACCCGGTCGGCGCGCAGCCCCTCGCAGCCCAGAAACATCAATTCCAGGTTCTCGGGCATGTATGCCGGCAGCAGCGATTCCATCGGGCAGCCCACCGCGCCCGCCACGGCCTCCGCCACGGCCTCGGCCCAGCCCTTCTGGCTCATGTAGTAGACCCTTGAGCGCATCGAAACACCCCGCTTCATGGCGTGCTCTCCGCACTCATGATAGCGGGGGGATGTAATATCCACAAGAAGGGCGTTGTTATTTCACATAAAATTCAAAAATTACGCCGCGTGCCGCAACAGGAAACCCTAAAATCAGACAAATTCGTTGTAAATTGCGCGAACGGCCTTCTCGAATTCTTCGATATCGACGCCCACGATGATGTTGAGCTCGCTGGAGCCCTGGTCGATCATGCGCACGTTGACCTCGGCCTTGGCCAGCGCGCCGAAGAGCCGCGCGGCGGTGCCCTTCTGGCGCACCATGCCGCGGCCTACGGTGGCGATCAGCGCCAGGCCGCCGCTCAGCTCGATGGAATCCGGGTGGCAGGTTTCCTCGATGCGCTGTAGCACCTGGTCGCGCCGGCCCATGAGCTCACCGTCGGCCAGGATTACGCACATGGTGTCGATGCCGGTGGGCAGGTGCTCAAAGGACATGCCAAAATCCTCAATGGATTGCAGCACCCGCCGGCCGAAGCCGATCTCGCTGTTCATCATCGCCTTTTCGATGGTGAGCAGCGTAAAGTTTTTGTGGCCCGCGATGCCGGTGATGATGGTGTCCGCGGGGCACTCCTCGCCCCGGACGACGATCATGGTGCCGGGATGCTCGGGGTGGAAGGTGTTGCGGATGTTGGTGGGGATGCCGGCCTTGCGCACCGGGAAGATGCTGTCCTCGTGGAGCACCGTGGCGCCCATGTAGGAGAGCTCCCGGAGCTCCCGGTAGGTGAGCCGGGCGATGGGGCGCGGGTTTTCGACGATGCGCGGATCGGCCATCAAAAAGCCGGATACGTCCGTCCAGTTCTCGTACAGGTCCGCGGAGGCCGCCCGGGCCACCACCGCGCCGGAGATGTCCGAGCCGCCGCGGGAAAAGGTGCGGATCTCGCCGTTGGGCAGCGAACCGAAAAAGCCGGGAATCACCGCGCGCTCGTGCCTTTCCAGCCGTTCGGCCAGGAGCTGGTTGGTCCACTCGCTGGCGAAGTGGCCCTGGCGGTCAAACTTGAACACCTCCGCCGGGTCGATGAAGTCCCAGCCCATCAGCTTCGCCAGAATCAGCCCGGAAAAGTACTCGCCGCGGCTGGCGGCGTAATCGGGGCTGCCGCCGGCGATGGCCTGGCAGGCTTCGTCCAGCATCGGGGTCAGGTTGAAATCGAGGCCCAGATCCTGCGCGATGCCGCAAAAGCGCGCGGCGATTTTGTCAAACACGTCGGCGTAGGGCTCCTTGCGCTGCGCCAGGCGGTAGCACTGGTAGAGCATGTCGGTGATCTTGACATCCTCGGGGGAGCGCTTGCCCGGCGCGGAGGGCACCACGTACCGCCGGTCGGGATCGGAGCGCAGGATGTCCCGCACCCGCAGGAACGCGCCCGCGTCGGCCAGCGAAGTGCCGCCGAATTTTGCCACCTTGATGCCCATCCAGCATTCCCCCAACAGCGTAATTGCAAAATATTATACGAACGCGGTTTGGCCGCGTCAAGGCAGTTTCTGTTTTTTATCTTATGTAGAATGCGCCGAAAAAAACGCGGCGCGAATGCGCGGCGCGCGGCGCATAAAGCGGGAGGGCCCATTTTGGGCCCTCCCGGAGCGGGGAATTTGCCGGATCAGTTGTCCAGAATCTCCAGCGTCACGTTCAGCTTGACCGTTTCGTAGCTGTTGGCGGTGGTGTTATTCTGGTTGTAGCGCCCGCCGTAGCCGCCAAAGCCGCCGAAGCCGCCGAAATTGCCGAAGTAGTCGTTGGAATCGTCGCTGCCGCTCTGGTCCTGGCTGTACTGGTTGGCGCTGACAAACTGGGTCGGGTTGGCGTAGCGCACCACGGTCACTTCCACGGTGTCGCCGGCCTGATGCTTATCCATCTCGCCCGTCAGTTCCCGCAGGCTCGTGACCCGGACGCCGTCAATTTCGGTGATGAAGTCGTACTGCATCATGCCGGCCTTCTCGGCGGGGCTGTCCTTCGAAACGGAGTAGACCACCACGCTGGACGGGGGGTAGTTGTTCATCGGATCGTCCGGGCCGGTGAAGTCGGTGACGGTGATGCCCATCTGCGGGCGGATCACCTTGCCGTCCTTGATCAGCGCCATGGCGATCGGGTAGGCGGTGTCCACCGGAATCGCGAAGCCCAGGCCCTCGAAGGACACGCTGGAGAACTGGCTGCCGGCGTACTTGAGGGTGTTGATGCCGATCAGCCGGCCGCTGGCGTCAAACAGGCCGCCGCCGGAATTGCCGGAGTTGATGGGGGCGTCGTGCTGGATGTACTTGATGTCACGGGTGGTGTTGTCGCCGTCCACCTCGCGCGCCAGGGCGGAGACGATGCCGCTGGTCACGGTATTGGCCAGCACTTCGCCGCCGGGGTTGCCGATGGCGATGGCGGTTTCGCCCACCACCAGCTCGGTCGAGCTGCCCAGGTCAACCGGCACCAGCTTGGCGGCCAGCGCCTCGTCGGTCACCTTCAGGACCGCCAGGTCCGTGGAGCTGTCCGTGCCCACCAGCGTGGCCTCCGCCTTGTCGCCGGAGGGCATCAGGATCTGGAAGCTGGAGCCCTGCTCGATCACGTGGTTGTTGGTCAGGATGTAGCCGCCCTCCTGGATGACCACGCCGGAGCCCTGGGCAATCATGTCCTCGCTGGCCTTTCGGGTCTGCGGATCCCAGTTTTCGTTGTTGGTGATGACGCCGACGACGGAATTGGCCGTCTTCTGCGCCACGTAGATGGCGGGGTTGGTGTCCTGTACGGTGACGGGGGCCGCGGTCTGGGTGGCGGTTACGTTGCTCTCGGCCATGACGCCGCTTACCATCATGCCGGCGACCATCGCCAGGGACAGCGCCAGCGCCAGCGCGGCGACGCGGATCGCTTTGTTCTTCATCGTGGAAACCTCCTCTTTCGGTTCTGGTCTTATGATACCAGACAATTTCCGATAATTTATGAACGGACTTTGAACATTGCGCGGGAAAACCCGCTTTTTTCGGCGCACAATTTACGCGTTCTCCCTTGACGGGGCGGCCCGCCCGGCGTATAATAAACAGGATAACACAAAAGGCGGTGACGGGCTTGAGGTTCTCCGGCGGCGCGTGCATGTACGCGGGCGGCGCGTTCCATCCTCTGGATCTGACGTTTGAAGGAGGCCGGATCGCAGGCGCCGGGGATCGTGTTTCCACCGGCCAGGCCATTCCTTCCGAAAGATATCTGTTCGTTCCCGGTTTCGTTGATGTTCATGTGCATCTTCGAGAACCGGGTTTTTCTTATAAGGAAACCATCGCCAGCGGCACGGCGGCGGCGGCCCGGGCGGGGGTGACGGCGGTGGTTTCCATGCCCAACGTGAGCCCCGCGCCGGATTCGCGAGAAGGGCTCGAGGCGCAGCTGGCCATCATCCGGCGGGATGCCCGCGTGCGGGTGATCCCCTGCGGGCGGATCACCCGGGGGGACGGCCTCGCCGACATGGCGGCCATTGCCGACTTTGTGGCGGGGTATTCCGACGATGGCTTCGGCGTTTCGGACGAGGCGCTCATGGAGCGCGCCATGCGGGAGGCAAAACGGCTGGGAAAGATCATCGTGGCCCACTGCGAGGACACCGCCTGCCCCAAGGATTCCCCGGAAGCCGAGTGGCGCCAGCTCGCGCGGGATCTGCGCCTTGCGGAAAAGACCGGCTGCCGCTACCACGCCTGCCACCTGTCCACGGCGCGGTCCGTGGCGCTGGTGCGCGAGGCCAAGGCCCGCGGCGCGTTCGTTACCTGCGAAACCGCGCCCCACTACCTGGTGTTTTCCCAGGAGGATGTGCGGGACGAGGGCCGCTTCCGCATGAATCCGCCCATCCGCACCCGCGCCGACCGGGAGGCGCTGATCGAGGGGCTGGCCGACGGCACCGTCGACATGGTGGCCACCGACCACGCGCCCCATTCTTTGGAAGAAAAATCCAAGGGCTTTTACGGCAGCCTGAACGGCGTGGTGGGGCTGGAAACGGCCTTCCCCGCCCTGTATACGCACCTGGTGCGGCCGGGGCGCCTGCCCCTTGCCCGGCTTCTGGACGCCATGTGCCTTGCGCCCCGGGCGCGCTTTGGCATTGCTGGCGGGCTTAGCCCCGGCGACGAAGCGGACTTCGCGGTGATCGACCTTTCGGCCGAATGGGCGGTGGACCCGGCGAAATTCCTTTCGATGGGCCGCGCCACGCCCTTTGAGGGCATGCGCCTTTTCGGCGCGTGCGTGATGACGGCGGTGGCGGGCCGGACGGTGTGGAAAGAGGAGGGGCTGCCATGGTGAGCCGCGTGCTGGAAAACGAGCCCATTGCCCGCGGCGTGATGCGCATGCGCCTTTCGGGCGATACGCGCCGGTGCGCGCCCGGACGGTTTGTCCACCTTCAGGTGCCCGGGTTTTACCTGAGAAGGCCCATCTCCCTTTGCGACTGGGACGAGGGCGGCTACGCGCTGGTGTACAAGGTGGTGGGCGAAGGCACGGCGGCCATGGCCGCCTGGAAGCCGGGCTTTGAAACCGACGCGATGGTGGGCCTTGGAAACGGCTACGACCTTTCCGCCCTCGGGGCGCGGCCGGTCCTCGTGGGGGGCGGCTCCGGCGTACCGCCGCTCTACGCGCTGGCCAAGGCCCTCGTCGCCCTGGGCAGGCGGCCGGTGGCGGCGCTGGGCTTCGCCGCGCCGGAGGAGGTGTTCATGCGGGCGGACTTCGAGGCCCTGTGCGAAACCCGGGTGGCGGTGGGCGGCTATGTGACGGAGGCGCTTGGCGGCCTTGCGTTTGACTCCGTGGCCGCCTGCGGCCCGGAGCCGATGCTCCGGGCCGTGTACCGGGCGGCAGACGTGCCCGGCCAGTTCAGCTTCGAGGCCCGGATGGCCTGCGGCACGGGCGCGTGCATGGGCTGCAGCTGCGAAACGAATTTCGGCATGAAGCGCGTGTGCGCCGACGGGCCGGTGTTCCGAAGGGAGGAGATTTTGTGGACACGCGGGTGAACCTGAGCGGGTGGACCCTCGAAAACCCCGTCATCGCCGCCAGCGGGACCTTCGGCTACGGCAGGGAGTACCGCGACTGGTACGACATCAACTGCCTGGGCAGCTTCTCCTTTAAGGGCACCACCCTCGAGGCCCGCGACGGAAACCCGCTGCCGCGCATCGCGGAGTGCCCGTCGGGGATGCTCAACGCGGTAGGCCTTCAGAACCCGGGCGTGGCGCATGTGCTGGCGCACGAACTGCCGGAGCTGACCGCCTTTTTCCACAAAAAGGTGATCGCCAACATCTCCGGGTTCTCCATCGACGAGTACCGGAGGGCCTGCGAGCGGATCGATTCATCGGACGCGGTGGGGCTGATCGAGGTCAACATCTCCTGCCCCAACGTCCACGGCGGCGGCATGAGCTTCGGCGCGGACGCGAAGAGCGCCGCCGCGGTCACGGCGGCGGTGAAGGCGGTCACGAAAAAGCCGGTCTACATGAAGCTGTCGCCCAATGTGACCGACATCGCCGAAATCGCCCGGGCCTGCGCGGGCGCGGGGGCGGACGGGCTTGCGCTCATCAATACGCTCCTGGGCATGCGGGTCGACCTGAAAAGCCGCAAACCCGTCCTCGCCAACAAAACCGGCGGCCTCTCCGGCCCGGCAATCCTGCCGGTGGCGGTTTCGATGGTCTACCGGGTCTACGAGGCGGTGAAGATCCCCATCATCGGCATGGGCGGGATCTCCTGCGCCCGGGATGCGCTCGAGATGATGCTCGCGGGCGCGACTGCGGTGGAGGTGGGCGCGGCGAACCTCGTCAACCCCTACGCATGCCGCGATATCGTGCGGGATCTGCCCGGTGAAATGGAGAAGTACGGAATCGACACGCTGACCGACATCATAGGAGGCGCACATGGATAACAGGGTTATCATCGCATTGGACTTCCCCGGCGCAAACGAGGTGTTCGACTTTCTGGACCTGTTTCAGGGGGACAAGCCCTTCGTCAAGATCGGGATGGAGCTTTTCTACGCCGAGGGGCCGGACATCGTGCGGCGGGTCAAGGCGGCGGGTCACCCAGTGTTTCTCGACCTCAAGCTGCACGATATCCCCACCACCGTGAAGCGCGCGATGCGCGTGCTTTCCGGCCTCGACGTGGACATGACCAACCTCCACGCCGCCGGCACCATCGACATGATGCGCGAGGCGCTTTCGGGGCTGACCCGGCCGGACGGCACGCGGGCGAAGCTCCTGGCCGTCACCCAGCTCACCTCCACCTCGGAGGAGCGGATGCAAAAGGAGCTTCTGATCTCCGCCACCATGGAGGAAACCGTGGCGCGGTACGCGCAAAACGCGAAGGAAGCGGGGCTCGACGGCGTGGTGTGCTCGCCCCTCGAAGCCGCGCTGGTGAAGCGCGCCTGCGGGCCTGATTTTCTGACGGTCACCCCCGGCGTGCGCTTTTCCGGCAGCGCCGCCGACGACCAGGCGCGGGTGATGACGCCCGGAAAGGCGCGCCTCGGCGGGAGCGACCTGATCGTGGTGGGCCGGCCCATCACCGCCGCCGCCGACCCGGCGGAAGCCTACAGGCGCTGTGTGCGCGAATTCGGAGGGAACGCATGAAGTACGATACCGCCAGGGATCTTCTCGCCATCAAGGCCGTTTTTCTGCGCCCGGAGGAGCCCTTCACCTGGGCCAGCGGCATCAAGTCCCCCATCTACTGCGACAACCGGCTGACCCTTTCCGACCCCGAAGTGCGCACCCGGATCGAGACCGGCCTCGCAGGGCTTGTCCGCGAGCGCTACCCGGACTGCCAGGCGCTGATGGGCACCTCCACCGCCGGCGTTCCCCACGCGGCCATCGCCGCCCACCTGCTGGGCCTCCCGATGGGCTACGTGCGCTCCGGCGCCAAGGATCACGGCCGCGGAAACCGCATCGAAGACCGGTGCGACCCCGGCACGAAGGTGGTGGTGGTGGAGGACCTGATCTCCACCGCCGGCAGCGTGGTCGAGACCGTGGAAGCCCTCCGCGAGGCGGGCGCGGTCGTACTGGGCATTGTCAGCATCTTCACCTACGGCATGAAAAAGGGCCTGGAGCGCCTCCGGGCGGCGGGGGTTGAAAACGCCTCCCTCACCGACCTTGACCAGCTGGTGGAGACGGCCGTCCGGGAGGGTTATATCGCCCCCGGCGACGCGCCGCGCCTCGCCGCGTTCCGCGACAACCCGTCGGACGAGCGCTGGATGGATCGAAAGGAGAAACCCTGATGCGCCATTTGATCGATATCGAGGATATGTCCCTCTCGGAGATCGATGACATTTTGGATCTGACCGACGGCATCATCCTGGACCGTCAACGGTACGCCGAGGCGATGCGCGGCAAAAAGCTCGCCACCCTGTTCTTCGAGCCCTCCACCCGCACGCGCCTGAGCTTCGAGGCGGCGATGCTGGAGCTCGGCGGCAGCGTGCTGGGCTTCGCCACCGCGGATTCCTCCAGCGCCGCCAAGGGCGAGAGCGTATCGGACACGGTGCGCACCGTGGCTTGCTACGCGGACATCATCGGCATGCGCCACCCCAAGGAGGGCGCGCCGGCGGCGGCCATCGCGCGGTCAAAGGTACCCATCATCAACGCGGGCGACGGCGGCCACAACCACCCCACCCAGACCCTGACGGACCTGGCCACCATCCGGCGGGACATGGGCCGCCTGGATCACATGGTGGTGGGGCTTTGCGGCGACCTCAAGTTCGGCCGCACGGTGCATTCCCTGATCACCGCCATGAGCCGCTACGAGGGCGTGGAGTTCGTGCTGATCTCGCCGCCGGAGCTGGTGATCCCGGACTACCTGAAGCGCACGTTGGCCCAGCGCGGCGCGGCCTGGCGCGAAGTGCAGTCGCTCGAGGACGTGATGGCGGACCTGGACGTTCTCTACATGACCCGCGTACAGAAGGAGCGCTTCTTCAACGAGGCGGACTACGTGCGCCTCAAGGACAGCTACATCCTAACGCCGGACAAGCTGGCGACCGCCAAGCAGGACATGATCGTGCTGCACCCCCTGCCCCGCGTCAACGAAATCTCCCACCGTGTGGACGACGACCCCCGCGCCCGCTACTTTGAACAGGTGGAAAACGGCAAATTCGTGCGCATGGCGCTGATGATGAAGCTCATGGAGGTGACCGCATGAACATCGACGCGATTGAAAACGGCGTGGTGCTGGACCACATCTCCGCCGGGCGGAGCATGGACATCTACCGCTACCTGAAGCTGGACCAACTGGACTGCTGTGTGGCCATCATCAAAAACGTGC
>JARKQG010000061.1 GCA_029974035.1 Eubacteriales bacterium
GCGCGTGGGGCTTCAGACCATGCTGGAGGACGCCCGGGCGGGGAAGTTTGACATCATCGTGGTCAAGAACCTGTCCCGGCTGAGCCGCAACCTCATGGACTGCATGAACATCATCTACGAGCTGCGGGAGCTGGAATATAAGGTCGGCATCCTGTTTGAGACTGAGAACATGTTCACGCTGGACAAGAACGTGGACTTCACGCTGCAGGTGCTCTCCCTGGTGGCGCAGGAGGAGAGCCACAAAAAGTCCGAGGCCATGCTGGCATCCTACCAGCAGCGGTTCCAGCAGGGGATGTATATGAAGCCGGACCTGCTGGGCTTTGACCGCGTGGGCGTCAACGAAATCGCCGTCAACGAGGAAGAGGCGAAAACCGTCCAGCTGATCTGCATGATGTACCTGGCGGGAACGCGCCCCGACATGATCGCCGAGGTGCTGACGATGCTGGGCAGAAAGACGCACACCCGCAAGCTGCGGGACGGGCGGATCCGGGAGGGCGTCGCGCGGTGGTCGGCCGGGACGGTGCTGGCCGTTTTGCGCAACGAGCGCCACTGCGGCGACGTGCTGGCGCAAAAGACCTACACCCCCAACTTTCTGACCCACAAATCCAAGAAAAATGACAACGCGCTTCCGCAGTACTACGCGGTGGATCAGCACCCGGCCATTGTGGCCCAGGACGACTTCCTGCTGACGCAGCGGATCCTCCGCGCCAACCGGGGCGGATGGGCCGGCGGCCTTCCGCGGATGGAGGTCTACCGCTCGGGCGTATTGGGCGGGTTTGTCTCCACGGTGCCGGGCTGGTTCGGCTTTGGCGCGGAGGATTACAACCGCGCGGCGCTCAGGGCCTGCGGCGTGCGGGAGGAAGAACTTCAGGCATTGCAGGCGCGCATCGAGGCGCAGCAGAACCAAAAGATGGAAACCGCCGCGCCCGTCGCGGGGTTTGAGCACCGGGTGAGCATTGACTCGGACAATTACGACTTGTTTCCCGACGGGGACGACGCGCAGGAGGCGCCGCCCGAGGAAAAGCCCCGGGAGAGCTTCGCGCGCCTTACGCATACGGTTCGGGAAGATACGAAGCGGGAGATCCGCAAGGAAGCATACGGACGGTACGACCTCACCGGCTGCGAGGTTGCGCGCCCGCAGTACTTCAGCACGCGGGAAAAGGTGTGCTTCACGATGGACAGCCGGGGGATCCGGTTCGGCAAGTACTGCCTGGACAAGTTCACCGCCGCAGGGCGCGAAACGGAGCATGTCCGGATGGAATACAATCCGGTGCGGGCGCTGCTGATCGTGCGGCCCGCGCGGGAGCCGTCCGAGCGGACGATCCGCTGGATGTCGGAGCGAAAGGGCGTCCGGACCATGCGCCGCTGCGGCTGCAAGGGCATCGCGG
>JARKQG010000062.1 GCA_029974035.1 Eubacteriales bacterium
CCGCCCCCCTCCACCTCAACCTCACCTATCTTCTCTAAGCCGACGAGGACGCGCCGCTCCCAGTTAAACCGGACGAAAACAAGGCCGTGGGCTGGTACACGCTGCACGGGGCGGTCGAAGCCTGCTCCGAACCGTGGATGCGCCCAATCTACGAAAAGCTCAACGCCCGGCTGATCTGATCCGGATGTCATGTCCGATGTACCCAATTAATAACATTTTCGAAATTTTTTCTTCTTCGGGTTCATAAAATTGACGCATTCAATCAATGATGCTATACTACTCTCGGAGCATCCAATGCTGGGAGGTATGTTTCCTCATGCGGCGCAATCGAGCGGTATTTTTCCTTCTTTCCATCCTGATGGTCCTCATGGTGACCGCTCCCGGCGCGATGGCTTCCGGGCAGACGGTGCGCTTGGCGCAACAGTACGGCATGCAGTACGCGCCGGTTTACGTAGCGCAGGCGCTCAATCTGATCGAAAAACGGCTGCCCGGCGTTACGCTGGAGTGGACGAAGCTGGGCGGCGGCTCCGCCATCAACGAGGCGCTGATCGCCGGCAAGCTGGACGCGGCGTTTATGGGCATCCCGCCCGCGCTGATCGCCATCGACAAGGGCGTGGACTACCGGATCGCCTCGGGTATCTGTGTGCCCCCGGCGGAACTGATGGTGCGGCAAGACGCGGCCGGCTCCCTTTCCGAGATGGGCCCGGAGGACAGGATCGCGGTGCCGGGCGTCGGCTCGATCCAGCACATCATGCTGTCCATTGCCGCCGAGCGGGAACTGGGCGACGCCAACGCCTTTGACAACGCCATCGTCGCCATGGCAAACCCCGACGCCTACGCCGCGCTCATCAGCGGCACGGACATCGCGGGCCACTTTGCCAGCATGCCCTACATTGATCTGGAGACCGACGAGGGCATGAAGTCCATCCTCACCGCGCCGGTCAAGGCCAGCATCGTCTGCGTGACCACCCGGGCGCTGCACGAGAACGCGGCGGTCGAAGCGGCGATCACCGGCGCGCTGGCCGAAGCGATTGAGCGCATCAATTCCGGCGATCCGGAGGCGATCGCCATCATCGCCGCCACCGAGCAGATCACCCCCGAACAGGCGGCGGAATACGCCGTGTGGCCGGGCACCCTCTACGCCGCGGACGTCTACGGCGTGGATACCCTTGCCGAGTTCATGACCCGCAACGGCTATATTGAAAACCCGATCTCCGCGGATGACGCCTGCTGGAGCGGCGTCAACACCATCGACTGACGCGCCGCGCCGCGCAAAAAAGGATGATCGCAGCACGATGACTTTTAAGCGCCTTTGGGCCCGCGCCTGGGTGCGCCGCGTGGCGTACTTTGCCGCCTTTGCGCTGCTTTGGCAGCTTCTTTGGGCCCTTCGCCTGTTTCCGCAGATTCTCTTTCCCTCCGTGGCGGAGATCGCCGTCACCTTCTTTCAGGAACTGGCCGACGGCAGCCTTCCCGCCAAGACGGGCTATTCGTTGTGCCTGATCCTGCAGGGGCTGGGCATTTCGGCGGTGCTGACGCTGGTGCTGACCACGCTTTCCATGTTCTTCCCCACCGTCCGGGACCTGATCCGCACGCTGATTTCCGTGATGGACCCGCTGCCGGGCATCGCGCTGCTGCCGCTGGCGATTCTGTGGATCGGCATCGGCGAGGGTGCGCTTCTTTTTGTGATGGTGCACTCCATCCTGTGGCCGATGCTGCTCAACGTAATCACGGGCTTTGAATCCGTGCCCCGCATTTACGAGGACGTGGGCCGGCTGATCGGCCTGAACCGGCTCAGGATGATGACCGGCATCCTCGCCCCCGCCTCCTTCCCCAGCATCCTGGCCGGCGTCAAGACCGGCTGGGCCCGCGCGTGGCGCGCGCTGATCAGCGCGGAGATGGTGTTTGGCGCCACCGGTGTCGCGGGGGGGCTGGGCTGGGACATCTACATCAAGCGCAGCTACCTGGACATGCCCGGCATGTTTGCCTCGCTGATTGCGATCATGGCGGTGGGCATTTTGGTGGAAGATCTTCTGTTTCAAAATCTTGAGCGCGTCACCGTGCGCCGCTGGGGGATGGTGCGATGAGCGCGTTTCTGGAGCTGAAGGGCCTGACCAAGTCCTTTGACGCCGGGCAGGCGCGCTACGAGGTGTTTTCCGACGTCAGCCTGACGCTGGAGAAGGGCGAGTTTCTGTGCATCGTCGGCTCGTCCGGCTGCGGCAAGACCACGCTGCTCCGGGTCGTGGGCGGGTTTGAAAGGGCCACCGGCGGCGAAGTGCTGCTGGAAGGCCGCCCCGTCACCGCGCCCGGGCCCCGCTGCGCGATGGTATTTCAGACCTTTGACCAGCTGCTGCCCTGGAAGACCGTGGAGGACAACATCGCCTACCCCCTCACGGCGGGTGGGCAGGCGCGGGGCCGGCGCGAGGCCCGCGCCCGCTCCGGCGAATACCTGGAGATGGTGGGGCTCACGCAGTTTGCCCGCTACTACCCGCACCAGCTCTCCGGCGGCATGAAGCAGCGCGTGGCCATCGCCCGGGCGCTGGCCATGCGGCCGGAGCTGATCCTGATGGACGAGCCCTTCGCCAGCCTTGACGCCGAAAGCCGCACCACGCTGCAAAAGGAGCTCAAGCGCATCTGGCGCGAATCGGGCATCACGGTGCTGTTCGTCACCCACTCGATCATCGAGTCCATCTCGCTTTCGACGAAGCTGATGGCGATGGGCCAGGCGCCCAGCGTCAAGCTGTTTATGGACAATCCCGTGGAGGGCCCCCGCGAGGCGCTCAAGACGCCCGAGAGCCCCGGCTACGCCGAGTGCTGGGGCATGCTCTCCAAAGCCATACGAAAGTGAGACCGTCGATGAAGCGAATCCGGGCGCGGCGCTTTGCCGCCGTTCTGACCTTTTTTCTCCTGTGGGCGCTGGTCGAACACGCCGCGCGCTTTTTCACCAATCCGCTTGAACAGGCCTGGCCCTCCGTCGTCGAGGACCGGAAGGCCGTAGAGGGTACCATCACCACGGCCTTTGTCGGCGCGTCGCTGTTTCGCAACGGCATCATTCCCGCCGCCTTTGACGAAGTGGCGGGCGGGCAATCCTTCAACGATTCCACCTCCGGCCAGACCATCGCGCTGACGGAGTACGCGCTTGGTGACATCGCCGAAGCCAACCCGCTGAAACTCCTCGTGGTGGACGTATCCGTCAACCGGCTGATCAAGGAGTCGGACGAGGGCGGCCGCATCGCAAAGTACGCGGCGCTCAGCCAGATGCTCTCGTGGCGCGCGCGGCTGAACCTGCTGAAAAACGCCTTCACGCTGGACGAGCTGCCCATGACGGTCCTCACCAGCGCGCGGGATCAGCTGCACTTTTTCTGGGGCACGCTGTCCGACCGGCTCAACCCCGGGTACATCAAGGCCTACCTGCGCCACGGCTACGTGCCCGACCCGCTCTACCCCGCGGGCTCCATGGGCTATACGCCCGATACCGGGACGAATCCCGAGGGAGGCGTCCCCTTTAGCGAGCCCGACGGCGAAACGGAGCGCGTATCGGAGGAAAACCTCGCAAGCCTCGCGCGCATCATCGCCTTTTGCAAACAGCGGGGCATCACCCCGGTGCTTCTGTCCATGCCCACCACCGACACCTGCCTTCTGTACTTTGACGGGTACGATGCGCTTCAGGCGCCGGTGCGCGCGCTGGCCGAGCGCGAGGGCGCGCTGTATCTGGATTTCAACCTGTCCAGGTTTCGCAATACGCTGACCGACGCGGATTTTCTTGACGAGCGGCACATGAACGCCTCCGGCGCGGAGCGCTTTACGCCCTACCTGGCGGAGGTCCTTGCAAAAGCCCTGGCGGGCGAGGACGTGTCGGACCGGTTTTACGCCTCCTGGGCGGAGGCCGCCGCCGCCGTTGGGCGGGTCTCGTCGGTGGAGCTTGATGTGACGGAGATCGATGGCGGCGCGGCCCTCCGGGCCTACAGCCTTGAAGGGACGGGGGTGACGCCCGCGTACCGCTTTTCCATACGGCCCCTGGGCGCGCCGGAGGACGAATCCCGGGCGCTGGAATCCTCCGGCGACACCTGCCTCGTGGCGGCGCTGGAACCGGGCGCCTACACGGTGCGCGTCGAGGCCTTCAGCGATTCCGACAGCCCCTGCGACGCCTACCGTGAGCAGGACATCCAAATTGACTAGATCAAAGGAGACGCGATGAACCACTCGATTGTCGAAGCCCTCGCGCGGCACGCGGCGGAGCAACCGGACCGGACCTGCGTGATCGACGGGGCCGGGCGGCTCACCTACGGCGAGCTCTGGGCCGCGGCGCGGGGCTTTGCGGCGCATTTGAAGCGCGCAGGGCTGAAAAAGGGCGACGCATGCGTAATGCGCGCCGAGCAGACCCGCGCCTTCGCCGTGTGCCACATGGCGACGCACCTGGCCGGCGGCATCTTTACCCCGGTGGAAAAGCGCGCGCCTGCGGAGCGCCTCCGGTCGATCCTTCGTCAGACCGGCGCGCGCATCCTGGTCAGCACCGCCGACGCGGACCACCCCGGGCGGATTGATTCCCGCCTGGCGCTCTCCCCCATCGCCCCGGAGGATTTCCCGCTGCCGCAGCCCGGCGACCCCGCGGAGCTCCTCTTCACCACCGGCACCACCGGCGCGGCCAAGGGCGTTCTGTGCGGCCACCGCAGCGTGGCGGCGGTGGCCGAAAACCTGGTGCAGGGCATGGGCTACAGACCCGACACGCTGATCGCGGTGCCCGGCCCGGTGAGCCACGCCAACGCCATCCGGAAGCTTTCCAGCACCTTTCTCGCCGGCAGCGCCATCCTGCTTCTGGACGGCATGAACGACCTGGCCGCCTTCTTCCGCGCCCTGGACGAGCATCCCGTCACCGCGCTGTGCCTGCCGCCCTCGGCCATCCGGATGCTGCTGGCGCTGTCGGGCAAGCGGCTGGCGCGCTACGCGGACCGGATCGACTTTGTGGAGTCCGGCACCGCGCCGCTGACCGAGGCGGACAAGGGCCGCATGCGGCGCCTCCTGCCCCATTCCCGGCTCTACAACAGCTACGGCACCAGCGAGGCGGGCTCCTGCTGCATGTACGACTATAACCACACGCCGGGCGGCGCCGGGGCCATTGGCTTTCCGGCGGTCAACGCCCGCTTTGAGATCGTGGACGAGGCGCGCCGGCCCATTGATTCTTCGCCGGAGCGCACGGGCCTCATCGCCATCTCCGGCGACATGACCATGATCGGTTACTGGCGCGACCCGGCCCTCACCGCCGAAACGCTGGCGGACGGCCGCCTCTACACCAGCGACATCGGCTACTTTGGCGCGGACGGCATGGTGTACGTGGTGGCGCGGCAGGGCGACGTGATCAACGTGGCGGGCCGCAAGGTGGCGCCGGACGCCGTGGAGCAGGCGGCGCTGCAGCTGGACGACGTGGCGGACTGCGGCTGTGCCCGCGCCGCCGATCCGCTGACCGGCGAGGCGCCCGTGCTCTATGTGGTGATGAAGCCCGGCCGCCCCTTTGACCCGGCAGCCCTGCGCGCCGCGCTGACCCAAAGGCTGGAGGACTACATGCTGCCGCGCCGCATGTTTCAGCGGGAGGCGCTGCCCAGGGCCGAAAACGGCAAGCTGCAGCGCAAACTTCTCCGATAGAAAGGATGACGGGTATGGACGAACTGATGGCGCTCCTCAAGGAGATCCGCCCGGATGTGGATTTTGGCGACGGTAAAAAGCTGATGGACGACGGGATCATCGACTCCTTCGACGTGGTGGCGATCGTCGGAGAGATCGGCGAGCGGTTCCAGGTGGACGTGCCGGTGGAGGAAATCACCGGCGAGAACTTCAATTCACCCGAGGCCATGCTGCGCATGATCCGTCGGCTGAAGGCCGAAGCGTAAGATGCAGCCCGGCACATTTTCCTTCTTTGCCTTTCTCGCGGTCACCGTCGCCGCGTGTTTTGCCGCGCCCAAGCGCTGGCAGTGGCTGGTGCTCCTGGCCGCCAGCCTCTATTGCTATTCCACCTTCGCCACCCGGGCGCCCCTGTGGCTGGCCATCACCATCCTCGCCACCTGGGGCGGCGCGCTGGCGCTGGAAAAGCTGAACGCGCGCGCCAAGGCGGCCCCGAAGGGCAGCCCGGAACGCGAAGGGCAGACCCGCGCAAAAAAGCTGTGCCTCGCCGCGGTGGTGGCGGTGGATGTGGGGCTGCTGGCGGCGCTCAAATATCGGGGGCTTTTTTCCGGCGGTAGCATCGTCGCGCCGCTGGGCATCTCCTTTTACACGATGACCGCCGTCGGCTACGCGGTGGACATGTACCGGGGCAAGTACGCGGCGGAGCGCAATCCGCTGCGCCTGGCGCTGTTTCTGACGCTGTTTTTGCAGATCGTACAGGGCCCGTTTCTGCGCTACGACGACACGGGCCCCAAACTGCGCGCGCCGCTCCGGTTTGACTACGACCGCCTGCGCCGGGGCCTCGTGCGCATGCTGTGGGGCCTGATGAAAAAAGCGGTCATCGCCGACCGGCTGGGCGCCTATGTGCAGGCGGCGCTGGCCGATCCTTCCGCCCAGGGCGCGCCGGTGGTGCTGATCGCGCTTTGCCTCTATTCGGTGCAGATCTACGCCGATTTTTCCGGCTACATGGACATGATGCTGGGCGCGGGCAACATCCTGGGCCTCGAATTGCCGGAAAATTTTGAAAACCCGCTGGCCGCCCGGTCGGTGGCGGATTTCTGGCGGCGCTGGCACATCACGCTGGGCGCGTGGTTCAAGGATTACGTGTTTTACCCCGTTTCGGTCTCCCACATCGCCACCCGCTGGAGCCGCGCGCTGCGCAAGGCCGGGAAGATCCGCTTTGCGAAGATCGCCCCGGCGCTGATGGGCCTGGCGCTGGTGTGGCCGCTGACGGGCCTGTGGCACGGGGCCACCTGGAATTTTCTCCTATGGGGACTTTTAAACGGCGCCGCGATTGCGGTTTCGCTGATCACCGAACCCTGGCAGCAGCGCGCGCTGAAAAGGCTCGGCATCCGGCCGGAGAGCCGGGCCTTCCGCGCCTTTCAGATTGCGCGCACGTTTTTGCTGCTGACGCTGATCCGCGCCTTCTCCAGAACGGACACACTGCCCGAGGCGCTGGCGGCGCTGCGCTATGCGCTGGCGCCCGGCCTTTCAAGGGGCTTTGCCCTCTTTCCGGAGATGGACGGCTTCTCCCAGGTCTACGCGCTGATCGCCGCGCTTCTGACCGTTCCGATGCTGCTCGTCGAGCGGCAGGGCAGTCCAAAGGCCCTGCTCGACCGCTTTGACGCGATGCGGCTGCCGATGAAGTACGCCGTGAGTTTGGCGCTTCTGTACGCGGTGCTGATCGCCGGCGCGCTGGGCGACGATCTCTTTACCGGGTTTCTGTACGCGGGATTCTAGCGCGGCGCGCGCATCTTTGTCCATTGTTTATTACGGTTTGCAATACTTTTGTCATACTCTATTTACAACCATCCCCTCCCGTGGTATAATGACGCGGGAGGGGATACAATGCGCAAGGCAATCCTGACGGCGGTGGCGCTGATGCTGGTGCTGGCCATTCCGTCCTCGGCCGCCACCACCTTGAGCAAGGTGACGCTGATCGTGGAGGGGAAGCGCGTGCCGCTTTCGTCCTCCACCGGGTACGTCCAAAAATCCAACGGCCGCGTGATGCTTCCGCTGAAGGCGGTGTGCGACGCGCTTTCGGTGTCCTACAGCCAGTCCAAAAACGGCAAGCAGATGTTCATGGAAGGACCGGGCAGCACCCGCGTGGCGGTGAGCGCGGGCTACGCCTACGCCAAGGTGAACGGCAAGAAGAAGGCGCTGCGCACCCGGGCCTACGTCAAGGGGGGCCTTCTGATGGCGGATCTTTCCGTGTTGCGGTGGATCGGTGCGCGCTACAAGACGGCGTCGAAGTCGGCGCTGTCCAAGCGGGGCTATCCCGGCGCGGCGGTGTCCGTCAGCATGGCGGACACGGCGGTTACCTTCCCCACGCTCGCCGCAGATTCGTCCGGCGGGGGCGCTTCCCAGAAAAACAGTTTTGCGGCGGATCTCCCCGCCGCGTCCTCCTGCGACCAGATGGTGGTGGTCAAGTACAAAAGCGGCTCCAGCGCCACGCTGACCATGCATGAAAAGACGGACGGCGTGTGGAAGCAGATTCTGTCCTCCACCGCCTACGTGGGCAAAAACGGCATTGGCAAAACCCGCGAGGGCGACAAAAAGACGCCCACGGGCACATTCAACCTCAAGGCGCCCTTTGGCATCAAGTCCAACCCCGGCACGAGCCTCAGCTATCTCAAGGTGACCAAATACCACTTCTGGTGCGGGCAGTCCGGTTCCAAATACTATAACCAGCTGATTGACACCCGGGTCACGGACCTCAAGCGCACCGCCTCCGACGAGTACCTGATCAATTACAAGGGCGTGTACAACTACTGCGCCTTCATCGACTACAACGCCTCCGGCGAGGCAGGCAAGGGCTCCTGCATTTTCCTGCACTGCACCGGCTCCAAGAAGTATACCGCCGGCTGCGTGGCCGTGCCGGAGAGCGTGATGGTCAAGATTCTGAAGAACATGAAGTCCGGCTGCAAGATCGTCATCTACTGAGCAGGGAGACGCGAAGGGCCCCGCGGACAGCCGCGGGGCCCGTCGTTTTGCAGATAGCCCTCAATTTCCTGCGCCCGGCAGCTGCGGACCGCGGGGCGCGAAGGCCGCCTTCTGCTGCCCCGGCAGGCTGATAGGCCCCAGGCGGTAGGAGAACATGATGGCCGAATTGGGGCAGGCCTTGTAAAACGCCCGCTTGATGCGCTCCAGCACCATCTTGCCGGTATCGTGGTTGACCAGCGGCAGCAAAAGCGCATACTGGGACGCGCTGAAGTGGGTGATGGTGTCGCCCTTGCGGAGGTTGGTGACCAGCGTCTTTTGAAGCGTCTGCATGATGTCGTTCAGCCGCATCGGCTCCATGGGGTTGCTGCCGATGGAGGTGATCATGATCAGCGCGATGAACATGGTGGAGCCCATGCGCTCAAGGTTGCGCATCTGGAGGTTGTAGATCTCCTTGAACACCGCATATTCGCAGACGAAGGCGCCGCGCTGCGTGCCGTATTCGGTCAGCTCCTTGCGGATGGCGTCGATGTCCATGTCCAGCGTCTTGCCCGCCTTCAGAATCTGCTTGTAGAATTCCTGGATGGCCTCCGGCGGCTGCATGCCCAGATATCTCAAGTGCAGGTTGGTGGCGTGCTTGTACTGGATCAGCGCCTCGTTGTTGCGGTTGGTGCGGATCAGCGCGTTCATCAGCGACAGGTGCAGCCGCTCGTCGAATACGTCCACGTCCAGCGCCAGGCGGCACACGTGGATCATCCGCTCGAAGTCCTTGGCCTCCTTGAGAAGGTCCAGATACCGGTAGACCATCTTCAGGTACTGGCTGTGCAGGTACACGCTGCGGGAGACCACCCAGTCCTCCTGCTCAAGGCCGGGCAGCAGATCGCCCTGAAACAGCGACAGCATGCGGTTGAACTTCTGGTGCACCTCGTCGTCCAGCGCCGTCACGTCCGTCAGCTCGGCGATGAGCTTTTCAAACTCCAGCGTGTCCACCGAAATGCCCATATGGGTGTTGAAGCGGTAGGAGCCCCGCTCGGTGACGATGGCCGTGCCGAAATCCGGCGAAATCTCGTTCAGGATGGTGCGCGTCCGGCTGACCAGCGTTTTGAGCGCGCCTTCCGGGTTGGAGGACTGCTCGTCCTCCCACAGCACCTCGTACAACTTGAAATTCGGCGCGGACTCCCCGCCCCGCAGCACCAGATACTGCATGAGCCGCGTGCCTTTTTTGGTTTTTGCCAGCTGCTTTTCGACGCTTCGCTCGTTCACCAGCACGTCGAATTTCCCCAGCATTCTGATGGCAATCTGGTTTTTGCTCTCCATCGGGAGCCCCCCCTTCATCGATGCCGCGCTAGATCTTCTTGGCCATAAGATCGGGATTGACCGCATAGGAAAGCGCGTACTCGCGCGTAATCTTTTTTTGCCGGTAGAGCCGCAGGATGTCCTCATCCATCGCGATCATGCCCTGGGCGCCGCCGGCGTAGATGGCGTTGTCGATCTGGTGTCCCCTGCCCTCGCGGATCATGTTGGAAATTGCCGGGTTGACCAGCATGACCTCCATCGCCGGGGCGAGGGCACCGTCCACCGTGGGAATCAACTGCTGTGAAACGACCGCCAGCAGCACCATTGAAAGCTGTACCCGCACCTGCGTCTGCTGCGCGGCGGGAAACACATCCACAATGCGGTCGATGGTCTTGGCGGCGCCCAGCGTATGCAGCGATGACAGCAGCAGGTGCCCCGTTTCCGCCGCGGTCAGCGCGGTTTGGATGGTTTCAAAATCCCGCATCTCGCCCAGCAGGATCACGTCCGGCGCCTGGCGGAGCGAGGCGCGCAGCGCGCCCGCAAAGTCCGTCGTATCCAGCGCGATTTCCCGCTGGCTGACGATGGATTTCCGGTGGGGATGCAGGTATTCGATCGGGTCCTCCAGCGTGATGATGTGGCTGGGCGTTTCCCGGTTGATCCGGTCGATCATGCAGGCAAGCGTGGTGGACTTTCCGCTGCCGGCGGGACCGGTGACCAGGATCATGCCGCGCCGCTTTTCGCACAGATCCAGCACGACCTCCGGAATGCCCAGCGCCCGATAGTCGGGCAGGCCGAAGGGCACCGCCCGCAATACCGCCGCATAGGAGCCGCGCTGCTTGTAGGCGCTGCAGCGAAAGCGGCCCACATCCCGGACGGAGAACGAAAAATCGTCGTCGCCCTTTTCCGCCAGCCGGATGATCGGCCGCTTGCCGGCCAGCGCGTAGGCGATCTGAATCAGGGCGTCCGTCTCATCCATGCTCAGCTTCCCGTCCATCAGCGGCAAGAGCTGCGTGCCAACCTTGACCGTCGCGGGCGCACCCGGCACGATGTACACATCCGATCCGCCCTGGTCGACCGCCGTCCTGAGCAAGGCCATTAAATCCACAATCGTTCCCCCATGCGTCAATTGAACAGGTTCATCGGGCCGCTTTCGCCCGACCACAGCTCCCCGCCCGTCAGCTGATAGCGGATCACCGGGCAGCGCTCGCCCGTCATCGACGGGCGCACGGCCACCGACAGTATGCGCCCGCCGCCGGCGTCCAGCTCAAAGGAGAGGGTTCCTCCGTCGTAGGCCAGCGAAACGCCGTCCAGCGCGATGCCTGCGATCTGCGCCTGAAACGCCCCGTCATCCGGGGCGGAGGCCGCGGCTTTCGCCACGGCGGCATCCAGCCGCGCGAGCACCCGCTGCGCCTCGTCCGAGGCGCCGTAGTAGTCCGCGGTCATCTCCACGGTGCGGCCCGTCAGCGCGGCGTCACCCCGGGCGCCGGAGAGCGCCAGAAGCGCCAGCGTCGCCACGCAAAGCACCACGAAGATGGCGAGCATCGTCGAAGCGCCAATGCCGACCCGGTATTCCTGCTTGGGCCCTTTCAAGGGGACACCTCCCCCGGCACATACCGGCTGGCCGGCAGTTCCACCAGCGGATCGTCTCCAAGGGAGACGCTGAGGCGGATATCGTACAGCGTGCCCGCGCCGGTTTCCTCCGGCGCCACGCGGACCCGGAGGCTATAACCGTCCTGCTCCATCGCGTAGCCGTCCACGTCCTTCCGGGCGCTTTCGTCAAGCAGCGCCACCGGGTCCTCCGCGTCGGCGATGCGCTCCGCCCAGCTCTGGGCGATGAACAGCGCGTCCGTGGTGCGGCGGCTGTCGACGCTGGTTTTGTAGGCCCGCGCCAGCACGCCCGTGCCAATGACCGCCGACACCGCAAAAAATGCCAGCGTGATCAGAAGCTCCAGCAGCACCAGATTGCCCTTATAGCGCATCCCGCCCGCCCCCTTCCCCGGCGCGAAGCGCCACCGAGGTCACGGCCTCGGTGCCGTCGGACAGCGCGGCCCGAAGGGTGATCAGGTCGCCCGAGCGCTCAAAGCGAAAGCCCGGCAGCGCCGTGATGGCCTCGCCATCCTCGGGGCTGAAGGGCAGGCCGGCCTCGCAGAACTGCTCCCGGAGGCTGCCGTCCGAGTAGTAGATGCGGGTTTCGTACCGCTCGCCGTCGATGTCCTCCGCAATTACCAGCAGCGCTTCGCCCCCCTGCGTCCGCAGGGTCACGGCGCTCCGGTCGCCGGAAGCGCGCAGCTTCCCGCTGACATAGCCCAGCGCGATCCGCTTCTCGCTGGACAGCTGCGCGGAGGTGGCCATCCCGCGGTAGGACTGAACCCCGGAAACGACAATCGCCAGCGCAAACAGCGCAAACAGCCCGATCAGCACAAAGGTGAACAGGCCGCTGATGCTGTGGTGGATGCGCCTCGCGCCGCTCATGCGCCCTCATCCCTTCTGAAGATCGAAACCGTCGGCATCACGTTGGAGGCAAACGCGTCGTAGGATACGATATAGCGTTCGTCGTCAAAGCTCAGCGCATAGTGCTCCTCCAGGTATTCCAGCGACGGAGGATACTGCCCCTCCGTGGCGTAGCAGGTGATCATGGCGCGCCGGACGGCCTCCCGGAGCTGGGCCGCCTGCTCGACCCCGGTGCGCGCGTCCGCCGCCGAGATCAGCCACATGAACACGCCAGCAATCGCCATCAGCGCCGCCAGCGACACGATAAGGCCGCGAAACCCCGCCAGCCTTTTCTTCTCATAAAGATGCATCGCGCTACCCCATGGATGACATCAGGCTGGCCAGCGGCAGCATGACCGACAGCAAAATGCCGCCGATGACGATGGAGAGCACCGCCACCAGCGTCGGCTCGATGGCCGACACCAGGCGGCGGATGCCGTCGTCCACATCGCTTTGGTACTGTTCCGCCAACCGCTGCATCACCGTCTCGGTCTGCCCGGCCACAAAACCCACCCGGATCATCTTTCCGTGAATGGGCTCGAAGATCTTCGCCCCCTCCACGGCGTCCGCAAAGGACGCGCCGGAACCCATCCGCGTCCGAATGTCCTCAACCTTTCTGCGGGCGCCCTCGTCGCCCATCACGCCCGGCAGCAGCGCCATCGCCTCGTCCAGCGGAAAGCCGCTGCCCAAGAGCATCGCCATCACCGACGCGAAGCGCCCGGCGGAGAGCTTGTCCTCAATGGTGCGAAGCGGCGGAAACAGGCGCCTCAGCGTGCGCATCACCGCCTCGCGGCGGCCCGTTTTGATAAGCAGCGCCACCACCAGCACCGCCAGCAGGACGAGCGCCGTCAAAATCAGCACAAAGGCGCCCGCCCCCATGCCCGCGTTCATCCGCGCGGCGGCGGAGGCGGAAAGATCGCCGCCCAGGTTTCTCAGCACTTCGGAGAACATCGGCAGCACCTGCACCAGCAGCACCACCACCACCACGGCCATCAGCCCCACCATCAAAAGCGGATACGTGACCGCGCTGATCATGGTGGCGCGTACCTGGGCCTCCCGCTGATAGTAGTCCGAAAGCCCCTGCATCACGCGCTCCAGCGTGCCCGCCCGTTCGCCAATCTGCACCATTTCCACCATGTAGGGCGGAAAAATATCCAACGAGCGCACGGCCTCGTACAGTGAGCCGGTCCGCTCCATCGTCTCATTCAGCCGGGAAAAGCTGTCGCCGTAGCGCGTGGCCGCATAGTTCTGGCAGAGTGCTGCAATGCCGTCATAAAGCGGAATGCCGCTTTTGAGCAGCAGCGCCACCTGCTCGCAGAACAGCGCGGTTTCGTCCGCCGGCAGATACCGGGTACGATTGGCCATCGTCCTTCCCCCATCCCTCGTCAGTAGACCCGCTCATCCGTGTAGGTGACAACCTTGAGCCCGGTCGCCATGCTGGTCGTATCGTACAGCACCCATTTGCCGTCCACCAGGACGTTGTTCCAGGCGTGGTAGTAGGTGTCCGCATACCCGATGACCAGCGTGCATTGAACGCCCTGCACCCGCAGCATGCAGGCCACCAGCGCGGCGTAATCAAAGCAAATGCCCTTTTTGCTGGACAGGGTTTCGTCCACGTCGGGCAAATAGCCGCTCTCGACGATCCTGGCCTTGATGTGGTCGTAGAGCACCGTGCCGGAAACAAAATCGATGACCGCCTTGACCTTGTCCGCGTCGCTCGTCAGCGCGGCGCACAGTTCCTGGGACTTTTGAACCGCCGCGCTCGTGGCGCTGTAATGCACGTACTGGTTCGGGTACAGCGCAAAGCCAAACTCGTCGGACATGTCCGCCTTGATCTTCTTCGAGTAGAGCTGCGCATACTGGCTGCCCTTGACCCGCCGGAACACCGTCACCTGGTAGGTTCCGCCGCCCGATTGCAGCGGAAAGGTTTCATAATCGCCCTGATTCAGATCGTATGTGTAGGTTGCTGAGCCTTTGACGATGCGCATCTTGAGCTTGTTCTTGTTGCTTGCCTTGACCATCAAGTAACCATCCGAGGCATTGCTCGCATCTATGACTACGCCGGAGCCCTTGTAAACGGTAGCTCCGGGCGCTTCCGGAAAATTCGCATTGGTTACATCTGCGAGAAATGCGTACAAGGAAACAATGAGAAGCCCTACGATCAGCGTAATGGCCGCCACGGTCTGGTACGCGGTTCTCTGACCTCTTCTCATTCCGCGCGCGGCCTCCGTCCTGTCAGATACTCCTCCATGTAACCTATACGGTATTATATCAGCAAATCATGTGTGGCGCAATGCCCTTTCACGCGCGCATGTCACGCCCGGCGCTCAAAATCTTCATCGCGTCGATATACCCCTGAAAGCCGCGCCCGGCAATCCTGGCTTTGCAGGCGGCGGTTACGTAGGAATGGCGGCGGAACGCCTCCCGGGCGTCCACGTCGGAGATGTGCACCTCGACGGCGGGCAGGTTTACCGCCTTCAGCGCGTCCAGAATGGCCACGGACGTATGGGTGTAGGCGGCGGGATTGATGACGATGGCGTCGAAGGCGCCCAGCGCCGCCTGGATCTCGTCCACGATGGCGCCCTCGTGGTTGGACTGAAAGCACTTGACCTCGACGCCCAGGGTCAGGGCGGCGTCCTCGATCTCCGCCACCAGGTCGCCGTAGGTCTTCGCGCCGTAGATGTGCTTCTCCCGCACGCCCAGCATGTTGAGATTTGGCCCGTTGATCACCAGAATTCTCATGAACGCACCGCCTCCCGGAATAATCGGATGACCTGATCGGCCGTTTCCTCCGGCCGCGAAAGGAGCGGGACCAAAGTGTCCCGGGCGGCGCGGTAGAGGGGCGCGCGCACCCGGTGCATATGCTCCAGCGCCGCCGGCCCCACGGAGAGGGGCCGGCCGCCGGTGGCCAGTTCCCCCAGCGGGCGCTCCAGCTGCACGACAAAGGCGTTCGCCCGAAGCAGCGCGCGGTTTTCCGCGCTGAGCACCGCGCCGCCGCCGGTGGCGATCACCGCGGCGCGCTCAAGGGCCGCCTCGCCAAGCATTTGGGCCTCCAGTTCCCGAAAGCGCGCCTCGCCCCACCGCCGGAAGATCTCCGGAATCGGCCCGTGGCGCGCCTCAATCATCTGATCCAGATCAAAAAGGGGGCGCCCCAGCCTTTGGGCCACCACGCGGGCGACGGTGGACTTTCCGGAGCCCGGCATGCCGACAAAGGCGATGGAGCGGGTTTGGCGGGCCAGCCAGCCGAGGGTTTCCGCCACGCGGCCCGGCTCCACCGGCGCCCCCAGAAAGCGCCGCGCGCTGCCCGCCGCCTGGTGCACCAGCATGCCCAGCCCCCCCGCCGTTTGGAGCCCCGCGCCCTGGGCGCGCTGCAAAAGCCGCGTGCGGGCGGGGTTGTAGATCACGTCGGCGACGCCCGTAAGGCCCGAAATCCGCTCCGGCTCTACCGGGCAATCCGCCAGCGCGGGGTGCATGCCCACCGGCGTGGCGTTTAGGAGAAAATCCGCCCGGAGATCGTAGACCGCGCGATAGTCCACCGCGCCGCGCCGGGAAACGGGGATCACCCGCGCGCCGAGATCGGAAAGGGCACAGGCGGCGGTTTTGCCGGTGCCGCCGGTGGCGCCCAGGATGAGCGCGTCCTTTCCTTTAAGATCGAAGCCCTCCAGCATCTTTTTCACGCCGTAGATGTCGGTGTTATCGCCGGTCAGCGCGCCGTCCGCGTCAAAATAGAGCGTGTTGACCGCGCCGATCCGCGCGGCCTCGTCCGTCAGCCGGTCGCAGAAGGGAATCACCGCCTGCTTGAAGGGGATGGTCACATTGAGCCCGAGAAAGCCCCGGCCGCGGAGGAAGCCCTCCAGCTCCTCCGGCGGAAGCTCAATCAGGCGGTACTCGCATCCGTACATCCGCTCGTGGATCAGCTTGGAATAGCTGTGGCCCAGCCTGCCGCCCAGAAGCCCGTAGAAGCCGGCCATGTCACACCTCGCTGTAGTTGCCCAGAAACGTGAACCCGCCGGATTGGCTGAGCTCGGACAGCAGCGTCTTCACATCCTGATCCACCACCGAGCCCTCGAAGTCGAAGTAGAACATGAATTCAAAGTCGCGGCCGGGGACGGGGCGGCTCTCCAGCTTGAGCAGGTTCAGCCCCTCGACGGCAAACCGGGCCACCGCGCGGTACAGCGAGCCCGGCGTGTGGGGCAGCGACGCCATCAGGCTGATGCGGTTGGCGCCCGGGTAGATCTCCATATCCCGGGATATGCAGATGAAGCGGGTGTAGTTGCTGCCGTCGTCCATGATGCGCGCCTCCAGCGGCTCCAGGCCGTAGAGCGACGCGTTGCGGGCCGAGGCGATGGCCGCGATGTCCCTCCGTCCGGAATCCGCCACGTACCGGGCCGCGGTGGCGTTGTTGGCAAAGGGCGTCAGCTTCACATCCTTCAGGCCCGACAGGAACCGGGCGCACTGCCGGAGCGCCTGCTCATGGGCCACGATCTCCCGGATCTCGGTCAGCGCCACCCCCGGCACGGTGAGCAGCCGGTGCTCGATGCGCAGCTTGACCGACCGCGCGATGAAGAACTTGTGGGCCTTCATGAGGTCGTACACGTCGGTGACGGAGCCCGCAAGGCTGTTTTCCAGCGGCAGCACGCCGTAGCGGCACATGCCCTTTTCCACCGCCTGGAACACGCCCTCGAAGCCGGAAAAGTACAATATGCCCGGCATGTTGAACATCACGTCGCAGGCCTGCTGGGAATAGGCGCCCTCCGCGCCCTGGCAGGCCACCAGCGCGCTCTTGGGAAACAGCTTCGGCGTACCGGCAACCGCGGCGTCCAGCGCGTCGGCAAAGGGTTCGGCGTCGGGCCGCATCAGCCGGGCCTGGGCGCTGCGGCTGAGATCAGAAAGCAGCGAATAGATCAGCTTCAGGTCGGCCTCATAGAGGGGGTCGTGGGCCTGGGTGATGCGCTGAAGGATCGCGCGCTCCCGCCCGGGGTCGGAAATCGCGATTCCGCCCGCCCGCTTGGCCTCCACAATGTCCTTGACCGTGCGCATCCGCCGCACGTACAGCGCGGCAATCTCGTCGTCAATGGCGTCGATCCGGGCGCGAAGCTCCTGCATGTCCATGGGAATTCCTCCTTGTCGTTGCACTTCAGATTGCGCGCCCGCGCGCGATCATCATCAGGTCCAGAATGCCCAGCGCGGCCATGGCCTCCACCACCGGCACCGCCCGGGGCACCACGCAGGGGTCGTGGCGGCCGCCCACCTGGATGGTCTCCGCCTGCATCCTGGAAAGGCGCACCGTCTGCTGCGGCCGCGCGATGGACGCCGTGGGCTTGAAGGCCACCCGGAAGGAAACCGGCATGCCGGTGGCAATGCCCCCCAGAACGCCGGCGTGGCGGTTGGTGGCGGTGCGCACACGGCCTTCCTTCACGATGAAGGCGTCGTTGTGGGCGCTGCCCCGCATCCGCGCCGCCTGAAAGCCCGCGCCGAATTCCACGCCGCGCACCGCGGGAATGGAAAACATCAGCCGCGCCAGCACGCTCTCCACGCTGTCCATCATGGGCTCGCCCACCCCCGGCGGGAGGCCGTCGATGACGCACTCAATCACGCCGCCCACGGAATCGCCCGCCAGCCGGGCGCGCTCGACGGCCTCCCGCATCCTGGCCCCCGCCACGTCGTCCAGCACGGGAAATTCCTTGGCGGAGGCGGCGGCGCGGTCGCCCTCGAAGGCGTCCAGCACCCCCGCGATTTCGGCGATGCGGGCGTGCACGCCGACGCCGCGCCGCTCGAGCACCTGCAGCGCCACCGCGCCGGCAAAGCACACCGGCGCGGTCAGCCGTCCGGAAAAGTGGCCGCCGCCGGACAGGTCCGCCCATTCGCCGTACTTCGCGCGGGCGGTGAAGTCCGCGTGGCCGGGGCGGGGCGTATCCCGGAGGGCGTCATAGTCCGCCGGATGCTGGTTGGTGTTCTCGATCATCGCCATCAGCGGCGCGCCGCAAGTCCGCCCCGCCACCAGCCCGGAGAGCACTTGGGGCTCGTCGGGCTCCTTCCGCCTGGTGGAATGGGCGGCGTTTCCCGGCGCGCGGCGCCGCATGAAGGCGCGCACCCGGTCCATGTCCACGGCCTCCCCGGCCGGCAGCCCGTCCACCACCGCGCCGATGGCGGCGCTGTGGGACTGGCCGAATACGCTGAGCTTAACGATCGTCCCGAAGCTGGATGCCATCCACCTTTCCCCCCAGTCGCTGAAAATCTTCAAAAAATGTCGGATAGGATTTGTTCGCCGCCTCGGCGCCCCGGATCGAAACGGGCCCCCGGCAGCGGGTGGCCGCGATGGCAAAGGCCATCGCGATGCGGTGGTCCCCCGCCGCGTCCACCGTCCCGCCTGGCGGCGCGCCGTCGCAGCGGACGGCAAGGCCGTCCGGAAGCTCCCGGGCGGAGCCGCCGATGGCGCGGATGCCCTCCGCCATCGAGCGCAGCCGGTCGCTCTCCTTGATGCGCAGCCGCGCCGCGCCGGTAAAGCGGGTGGCCCCCGGCGTCGTGGCGGCCACCGCCGCCAGAATGGGCAGAAGATCCGGCGTCTCCCGCACGTCCAGCACCCGCTCGGGCCGCAAAAATGCGCGGAGCATCTCCCCCACCGCCCGATCGGGCTGGGCGGAATGCGGGTCCAGCCCCGTCACGGACGCGCCCGCCGCCAGGAAACAGGCGGCGTTTGACCAGTCCCCCTCGATCGCCGCCCGGCCCGGCGATGCGTAGCGCCCGCCGGACACGGTCCACCCGTCCGCCTCCGCTTGAACGGATACGCCAAAGCGCGCCATGGCGGATTGGGTCATGCGCACGTAGCCCGCGGATTCGAGGGGCGATGTCAGGAAGATGCGCCCGCCGCCCGCGAGGGGCAGCGCCATCATGAGGCCGGTGATGAACTGGGAGCTGACATCGCCCGGAAGAGAAAACGCCCCGCCGGTCAGACGCCCGGAAATTGAAAAGGGCAGCCTTTCTCCGTCAAAGGCGCAGCCGTGGGCCAGGAGCGCCGCCATCAGCGCGCCCAGCGGCCGCTCGGGCAGCCTTCCCCGCCCGTCAAAGCGGACGGGCGCGCCCAGCGCCGCCGCCAGGGGCATCAGAAAACGCAGCGTGGAACCGCTCTCGCGGCAGTCGGCCGCGCCGCCGGGGCGCCCTCGCCCGGGGAGAATTTCCGCGCCTTCGGGCAGCATCCGGTGCGCCGCGCCCAGAACGGAAAGGCAGCCCAGCGTGGCGTCGATGTCGTCGGAATGGGCCTCGGGCGAAAGGAGGGTGGGCCCGTCCGCCAGCGCGGCCAGCAGCATCAGCCGGTGGGCCGCGGACTTGGAGGGGATCGCCGGAACGCGCCCGGAAAGCGCACCCGGCCACACCCGGGCGATCACGCGCCCTCCATCGCGCCGCCGAGGAAGGCACCCAGCGCGTCCACGTCGATCTCCAAGAGCGCGCAGCGCCCGATTTCGCGGGGCAGCGCCAGCGCGATGCGGCCGGAGCGCACCTTCTTGTCCCGAAGCATGGTATCGAGAAGTGCCTCCGCGGAAAACGGGCAGGCGACGGGCAGGTGGTTGGCGACGAGGGCGCGCCGGATGAGATCGGATACCGGCGCCTCGGCAAAGCCCGCCGCCTCCGCGCCCCGGGCCTCGAGCAGCATGCCCAGCGCCACCGCCTGCCCGTGGGAAACGGCGTATCCGCTGGCCTTTTCAATGGCGTGGCCAACGGTGTGGCCGAAGTTCAAAAGCTGCCGCGCGCCGGTGTCGCGCTCGTCCGCCTCCACCAGATCCCGCTTGATGGCCACGCACCGAGCGACGACCGCCTCCGCCTCCGCCGGATCGTAGCCCTTCGCCAGGCGGTCAAAGAGCGCCCGATCGCTAATGGCGCCGGTCTTGAGGGCCTCGCTGACGCCGTCGGCCAGCACCGCCGGCGGCAGCGTGGCCAGCACGTCCGGGTCAATCGCCACGTAGGCGGGCTGATGAAACGCCCCGGCCAGGTTCTTGCCCGCCCGAAGGTTCACGGCGGTCTTGCCGCCCACCGAGGCGTCCACCATCGCAAGCAGCGTGGTGGGCACCTGCACGAAGGGCACGCCCCGAAGGTAGACCGCCGCGGCAAAGCCCGTCAGATCCCCGGTCACGCCGCCGCCGAGGGCCGCCAGCGCACCGCTGCGGCTGAGTTTTTTCTCCGCCAGAAATTCCAGCAGTTCAAACAGCGTGCGGCCGCTCTTTGCCGCCTCGCCGCCGGGGAACGTCCACCGCTCGACCCGGATGCCCGCCGCCTCAAGCCCGGCGGCCACCCGGTCGCCGTAGAGGCGGTCCACCCGCTCCTCCGCCACCAGTGCCATGGCCCGGGGCGCGTCTAACCAATGCTCCGCAATGGTGGTCAGCGCGCCGCGCTCAATCCGGACCCTGTAGGTTCCGGAGGCGCGCACCGTCAGTTCCGTCATGGGTTCCCCTCCCTTTCGATCAGCCGCAGCTTCCGGCGGTTGCCCGCCTCCAACAGCGCCTTCAGGCGCGCCCCGTCGCGGCCGTCCAGCGCGTCGCGCAGCTCGGTCAGCCGCGCGATCAGCCCGGTCAGCTCCGCCGACAGCATGTCGCGGTTGAGGTCAAAAAGCTCCGCCCACATGTCGGGGTCCAGCCGGGCGACGCGGGTCATATCCCGGAAGCTGCCGGCGGAAAAGCCGAAATGCCGGTTGGCGGCGGAGCTCATCACATAGGCGGAGGAGGCTGTGTGGGCCAGCTGGGACGTGTAGGCGATCAGGCGGTCATGCTCCTCCGGCGTGGTGACCACCGCCCGGGCAAAGCCCAGGCGGAGCGCCATTTCCTCCAGCGCCCGGGTGGCCTCGGAGGGCTGTCCGTCCGGCGGCGTCAGGATCAGCGACGCGCCGCGAAAGAGCGCCGCGTCGGCGTTTGGGTAGCCGCTGACTTCGCGCCCCGCCATGGGGTGCGCGCCTACAAAGCGGACGCCCGCCTCAAGGGCGACGGGGGTCACGGCCTCCACCACGGCGCGCTTCACGCCGCACAGGTCCGCCGCCAGCGCGCCCGGGCGCATCCTGGGCAGCGCGTAGCGCAGATAGCGGATGGCGTCGCCCGGCCGGAGGGCCACCAGCAGGAGGTCCACGCAGGGAATGTCCTCCGGCAGGCAAGCGGCGTGGATCGCGCCGTCGGAGAGCGCGCGGCGCAGGGTTTCCACATCCCGGTCAAAGCCCAGCACCTCCCAGTCGGTGTTTTGCGCCAGGGCCTTGGCCATCGATCCGCCGATCAGCCCCAGCCCCGCCACCAGCGCCCTCATGCGCCCGCCCCGACCACGGCGGCGCGCACCGTCCGAACCTTGGGGACCAGTCGTTCAAAGGCCTCCGGCGTCAGCGACTGCGGACCGTCGGACATCGCGTGCTCCGGGTCGTTGTGCACCTCAATCATCAGGCCGTCCGCGCCGCAGGCGGCGCTGGCCAGCGCCAGCGGCTCCACAAACCGGGAGATGCCGGTGGCGTGGCTGGGGTCCACCACGACGGGCAGGTGGGTCAGGTGCTTCAAAACCGGCACCGCCGAGATGTCCAGCGTGTTGCGGGTGGCCGTTTCAAAGGTGCGGATGCCCCGCTCGCACAGGATGACCTGCTCATTGCCGCCGGCCATGATGTACTCGGCGCTCATCAGAAGCTCCTGAATGGTGTTGGCCAGACCCCGCTTCAAAAGAATCGGCTTGCGAAGCTGGCCCAGCTCCTTGAGCAGCTCAAAATTCTGCATGTTGCGGGCGCCCACCTGGATCACGTCCACATCCTTGAAAAGCGGGATATGGGCGGCGTCCATCAGCTCCGTCACGATGGGAAGGCCGGTGGCCGCCTTGGCCTCCAGCAGAAGGTCGATGCCCTCCTTGTGCAGCCCCTGGAAGGCGTAGGGCGACGTGCGCGGCTTGAAGGCGCCGCCCCGAAGCAGCCCCGCGCCGGCATCCCGCACGCGCCTTGCCACCTCCACGATCTGCGTCTTGTTCTCCACCGAACAGGGCCCCGCGATGATCTGGAAGTTGCCGCCGCCGATCCTGACGCCGCCCACGTCCACCACGGTATCCTGGGGATGAAACTTGCGGTTGGCGCTTTTGAAGGGCTCGAGGATGCGCCGGACGTCCTCGACGATCTCCAGCGCGCGGATCAGGTCCATGTCCACCCGGGTGGTGTCGCCGACGAGGCCGACGATCGTCTGCTGATGGCCCTGGGACAGGTGCGTTTCAAGCCCCATGCCGTGCAGCCAATTGAGAAAGTTTTCCAGCTGCGCCCGATCGGTTTTTTCCTTGAGGATGACGACCATGCTTGATCCCTCCCGCTCAATGTGTGAAAAAGGGCCCCACAGCGCGTGGCTGCGGGGCCCCGTCGAACCGTTGGATGCGGTTCATGCAGTCATGCGCAAAAGACTTTGCCGCGTAAAGCCGGCAAAGTAATACACAAAAAACCGCATGGACTGCCGCATGATTCTGACCTCCGGTTTGAGTTGGGTTTATTATAAATGCTGGATTGCGGGCTGTCAACGCAAAATCGGCTGTTTTTGGGGGGCGTGCGCGTTTTTTAATAATCAAGGCTCCGCATCCCCTGGCAATCCCGGCGCTGGTTCCGCCGCTTTTCGCCGTACATGCGGTTGTCCACCAGGTCGATCAAAGCGTCCGGCGTCATGCGCTCCAGTTCGGTGCACATCCCCGCGCCGACGGACGCCTCGATGGAAAACGGAAAGTCGCGCCTTTGGTTGAGCGCCGCGATGCTTTCGCGGATGCGCCCGGCGATCCGGTTCACATCCTCCGGCAAATGCACCGCGGCCACCAGCGCAAATTCGTCGCCGCCGATGCGGGCCACCAGATCGCCCTTTCGCGCGCTGCGCCGAAGCGCCGCGCCCACCGCCTCCAGCGCCCGGTCGCCCGTCAGGTGGCCGTACCGGTCGTTGATGTCCTTGAAGTCGTCGATATCCACCAGCACCAGCGCCACCGGCGCTCCGGCGCCGTCCTGTCGGAGGGCGCTCTGCAGGCGGCCGTCAAAGCGGCGCCGGTTGGCCAGCCCCGTCAGATGGTCCGTGTTGGCCTGGTTGACGATGATGCCGATGTAGAGAATCAGGATGGAAAACGCCGCCGCCAGCCACGTCAGATAGATGCCCGGAATCAGCACCTGCACGCCCCCCGCCAGCGCCATCGGCAGCATGGCCAGAAAGATCGACAAAAATTCGCGCCGGAGCATGGCCCTGCGCTTGCGGAAGGCGTAGTACAGGTAAAAAAGCAGGTAGCTGTAACAAAGCGCCGGCGTCACCAGATACAGCGGGCCGCGGCGAAACACGTTTTGGTCGTTGACGGAAAAGAGCTGTCCGCCCGGAATGCTAAAGATCGTAAAGACGAAATTGACCGCCGCCGGCAGCAGCATCGCCTGGGCGTGGACGCGGGTGGGGCGATCCTCCCCATGCACCACGCCGAACACATAGCCCACCCAAAGCGCCTCCGGCACGGGCTCCAGCGCGAAGAGCAGCGCCAGCACCGCCCGCAGCGCGGCGCCGCTGGCGGCGCCGGGCCTGCCGTTGAGCATGTAAAAGGCGTACTCCGCCGTCAGAGAAAAGGCCACCGCCGCCATCATGCCGACAAACATGACATGGCTGAACTGCCGCCTGTCGAAGATCCTTCGGAAGTTCAGATAGACGATCATAAGGACGGCAAAGCCAATCACGCAGTTCTGCGTGTAGTAAACCATGGGCATGTTCATCGACTGTCCACCCGTTTATCCTCCCCGTCGGGCGACGAAAATCCGCCCCGGCAACAGACTGTTGACGGAATTCGGAATCAATATAGCACAACTGGTCGGCGGCGTCAATCGGTGCGGCGCAAGAACCGGGGGGCGGCCCTTCGGGGCCGCCCCCCGGACAGCAATTGGCTCCGCGGCGTCACACCAGCCTGTCCAGCGTCAGGCCGTCCTCCGGGATGTACTGCCGCCAGTAGCGGACGCTCTCGCGGATGCCCTCGAGCACGGTGCGGTTTTTGTCCGCGGTTCCGGTAAAAATTTCCAGCGTCAGGTACAGATCCGGCAGCATGGGCGGCAGGCCCTCGCCGGGCGCGCTGTCGTAATGGGCCTTGATGGCGGAGAGCACCCTTGCCGGTTCCACAATGCCGCGGGCGTTGTTTTCCGGGGTGAACGCCCAATGGGGGGACGAGGTGGCGGTCGCCTGCTGCAGGTGGATGATGGGCGAATAGCCGCCCAGCGCGGCAAGCCACCGGTAGGGATCGCCATCCTCGTAGGGCGCGAACATGTGGGGGTACTCGTCCATGATGGCGTTGATTTCGGCGAGGGGCAGCGCGTCCGACTGTTCGAACAGCTTTACGGCCTTCTCCGGGCCGAGCCAAAGCTCCGGCACCGGATCGCCCGCCCTGAAGCGCCTGTGCATTTCGAGGATTTTCTCGTCATCCGGCCGCGTATACCGGCGCTGACCGTTCATATGGCCCACGTCCACCGTCAGGTAGAAGGGCGCGCCGCCCCGGCGGTACACCTCGCGAAGCAGCTTTTCCGAGCCCGCCACCGTCCAGGGCACCTGGTGGGGGGTATACATCTGCTCCACGCCCAGTACGCCCAGGTTTTCCGCCTTGCCGTACGCGGCCAGCTCCGCCAGGTTTTCGTACAGCGTATCCTCAAATTCTCGGTACCGCGCGGGGTCCTGCAGCACGGCGTCGGAGAAGGCATGGCAGAAAAAGCCCAGCCCCGCGCCCACCGCGCCCGCGGTCCGGGCCATGGGTTTGAGCCATTTGTTGAGGAACCTGTCCCGGACGATTGGGTGGGTGTGGGCCAGGCCCAGCGTGGCGTAGGTGCCGTGGCCGGAGTACAGATTGGCCACCACGACGCCGTGGGTTTTCATGGCCTTGCGAACCTCGCCGGCCCACCAGGCCAGGTATTCCTCGCCCATGTACATGGGATCACACTCGTTGTCGGCGCTGGCCTCCACGTAGGTAAGCCCCAGGTCGCGGATCACCCGCGCCCAGTCGGACGGATCCGTAAAGCGCTTGGACGCGAAGCAGTTGTCGATCGCCAGATAGATCTTCGGGTAGCGCATGCGATTCAATCCTTTCCATTTCACGGTAACGGATATCTCCATCGCCATCATACACGCGGGAGCACATGCTGTCAACCGGAACACGCTTGCGCGAAGGGCTGCGCTCTGGTATCATGGCGTGAAGGAGGCGAGGGCATGGACGGCGGACTTTTTGAGATGCTGGAAGCCTATGCGGCGCGGGGCATCCGCGCGATGCACATGCCCGGCCACAAGCGGCGCGCGGACGCGGCGCGCTATCTGGCCGCGCTGGGCACCGGCCTGGACATCACGGAGATTGACGGATTCGACAACCTGCACCGCCCGTCGGGCGTGCTGAAGGACGCGATGGCGCGGGCGGCGCGCCTCTGGGGCAGCCGAAGGGCGTTTTTTCTGGTGGGCGGCGCCACGGTGGGCATCCTGGCCGGCGTCCGCGCGCTGACGCACCCGGGGGACCGGGTGATCGCCGCCCGAAACTGCCACCAGTCGGTGTACCACGCGCTGGAGCTTTCGGGGCTTGATGCCGCCTACCTGCTGCCGGACTACGACCCGGCGCTTGACCTGCTCGGCTCCGTGTCCCCGAAGGCCGTGGAGGACGCGCTTGCCGCCTGCCCGGACGCGAAGCTGGTGGTTCTCACCAGCCCCACCTACGAGGGCGCGGTGTCGGACGTGGCGGCCATCGCTCGCGCCGCCCACGCCCGGAGCGTGCCGCTGATGGTGGACGAGGCCCACGGCGCGCACCTGGGGTTTTCCCCCGCCTTCCCCGGCGGCGCGGTGGCGGCGGGGGCGGACTTCGTGGTCCAGAGCCTGCACAAGACGCTGCCCAGCCTTACCCAGACCGCCATCGCCCACGTGAGCGGCCTGGCGGACGCGGCGCGATTTCAGGCGCAGCTGGACATCTTTGAAACCTCCAGCCCATCCTATCTGCTGCTGGCGTCCATCGACGGCTGCGTGGGGCTGATCGAGTCCGAGGGCGGGGCGCTCTTTGACCGCTGGGCCGGGATTCTCGCCGCCTTTGACCGCGCGTCAGAGGGCCTTCGGCGCATCCGCCTGCCAGGGCACGGCGCATTCCAAAGCCCCGCCATGTACGCCTTCGACCCCGGCAAGATCATCCTCTCCACCCGCGGCACGAACCTGACCGGCCCGCACCTGATGCGCCTTCTGCGGGAGGAATACGGCATCGAGCTGGAGATGGCGGCCTGCGGCCACGCGCTGGCGATGACGGGGCTGATCGAGCCGGAGGATTCGTTGCCCGCGCTGGCGCGGGCGCTCCACGAGATTGACGGTACCCTGACGTCCCCAAAGGCGCCTGATCCGGCGGGCGGCCCCTTCCTGCCGGACGCGGTGCTGCCTGCCTCCGAGGCCCTGCTGCGCGGGTGGGAAGCCCTGCCCCTTTCGGACGCCGCCGGCCGCGTCAGCGCCCAGTACGCCTGGGCCTACCCGCCGGGCATCCCGCTGATCGCGCCGGGCGAGCGGGTGGACGACCGCTTTCTGGCCGAGGCGCGGCGCTACGCCCGGGCGGGCATCCCGCTGACCGGCGGGCCCGCCGGGGACATGCTCCGGGTGATCCGCGGCGCATAGGCGCGGGTTGACAGCCCGCCGCCCATGGATTATAATAAATGGAAGTAGCAAACCAGCGAAGGGAATGGAATATATGAAGCGAATCATCACCCTCGAAACGCGCGATCTGGCCGAAAGCGCCAAGACCGGCGGCTGCGGCGAATGCCAGACCTCCTGCCAGTCGGCCTGCAAGACTTCCTGCGGCATTGCCAACCAGCAGTGCGAGCAGGAGAAGTGAACCCCGCCCCGGCAACCCTGGCCGCCTGTCGCATGCGCGCAAGGCGGCATTTTTTATGACAGAGGAAGGTTCCATGATCCATCAATACAAGCTCAACGGCTTCAACATCGTGCTGGACATAAACAGCGGTTCGGTGCATTCCGTCGATCCCCTGGCCTACGACGTGATTTCGCTGTACGGGCAGGCGGCGCCGGCGGAGGAGATCGTCCGGCGCATGCTGGAAAAGTATGCCGCCGACCAGGAGATCACCGAAACCGAGGTCCGCGAGTGCATCGCGGACGTGGCGCAGCTGGAGACCTCCGGCAAGCTGTTTGCGCCCGATCCTTACGAAGGCGTGAAGCTCGCGCCCCGCAAGCGCTTTGTCAAGGCGCTTTGCCTGCACGTGGCCCATGCCTGCAACCTCAATTGCGAGTACTGCTTTGCCAGCCAGGGGCGCTATCAGGGCCAGCGGGCGCTGATGCCCTACGAGGTGGGTGTGCGCGCCATCGACTATCTGATCGAAAACTCCGGCCCCCACAAGACGCTGGACGTGGACTTTTTCGGCGGTGAACCGCTGATGAACTGGAACGTGGTCAAGCGCCTGGTGGCCTATGCCCGGGGCCGCGAGGCCGAGAGCGGCAAGCGCTTCCGCTTTACGCTGACCTCCAACGGCATGCTGGTGGACGACGACGTGATCGAGTTTTCCAACCGCGAGATGTACAACGTGGTGATGAGCCTGGACGGCCGCAAGGCGGTGCACGACCACTTTCGCCGGGATTACGCGGGGGAAGGCAGCTACGAGCGCATCGTGCCGCTGTTCCAGAAGTTTGCCAGGAGCCGCGGCAAGCGCAGCTACTACATGCGCGGCACCTTCACCCACCACAACACCGATTTTTTGAAGGATATCCTGCACATCGCCGATCTGGGCTTCACCGAGATCAGCATGGAGCCGGTGGTCACCGCCCCCGGCGACCCCAGCGCGCTGACGGAGGAAGACCTGCCCGTGCTCTTTGAGCAGTACGAACAGTTGGCGCTGGAGATGCTGAAGCGTCAGCGCGAGGGCCGGGGCTTCACCTTCTACCACTACATGATTGACCTGGCCCACGGCCCCTGCATCGTCAAGCGGCTCACGGGCTGCGGCTCGGGCACGGAGTACTTCGCCGTCACGCCCCAGGGCGATTTGTATCCCTGCCACCAGTTTGCGTCCGATCCGGCGATGAAGGTGGGCAATGTCTGGGACGGCGTGACCAACCAGGACCTGACGGGCGAATTCGCCCGCTGCAACGTGTATTCGCACCCCGAATGCCGGGACTGCTGGGCGAAGCTGTACTGCTCCGGCGGCTGCGCGGCCAATTCCTTTCACGCCACCGGTTCGATCACCGGCGTGTACGAATACGGATGCAGGTTGTTCAAAAAGCGCATGGAGTGCGCACTGATGATAAAAGTCGCCCAGGCGCAGGCATAGCGTCGGGGCCGGGAGGTGTATGTCCATGAGCGCCTTTGACGCGCTGGCGGAGGCGGCCTCCGCTCAGGAGATCGTCAACACCCACAGTCACTACCGCCCGCCGGAGGCCCCGCGCACGCTGAACGGGCTGATTGAAAACAGCTACGTGAGCTGGCTCAAGGTGCCGCCTGGGACGGACGCGGCGGGACGGCGGGACTTTCTCGCTCGCGTCCGGCACAATACCTACTTTGTGTGGCTGGAAAAGGCGCTTCAGGCGCTGTACGGGTTTTCCGAAGGGCTCACGGCCGAAAAGTGGGACGCGTGGTCGGCCGCCATCGAGCGCGACAGCCTGCCGGACGAGCGCATCCTGCGCTACGTATGCCGCTACCGCGCCGTCGTGCTGGACGCCTACTGGGACCCCGGCGCGGACCACGGCATGAGCCTGTTTACACCCACCTTCCGGATCAATTCCTTTCTCTACGGGTACAACCCGGCGGCCGTCGATCACAACGGCAGCAACGCGCTGAAGCTGTACGGCGCTTCCCCGAAAGGGCCGGACGAGTACCTTGACTTCATGCGGGAAGTCATCCGCCGGAAGAAGGCGGCGGGCTGCGTGGCGCTCAAATGCGCCTCCGCCTACGACCGGGCGCTGAACTTCCAGCCGGCCTCCCGGGACGGGGCTGCCCGCGCGATGCGGTCGGGCGCCGACGCCACCGACGACGAGATCCGAACGTTTCAGGACTGGGTTTTCTTCCAGCTCTGCCGGATCGCGGCGGAGGAGGACCTGCCCTTCCAATGCCACACGGGGCTGGGGCAGATCGACCGCACCAACGCCCTCGGGCTGCTGCCGGCCATCCGGCAGAACCCGGAAACCCGGTTTGTGCTGTTCCACGGCGGGTACCCGTGGATGGCCGACATCGCGGCGCTGGCGCACAACTTCCCCAACGTGTATGTGGACCTTTGCTGGCTGCCGCTTCTGTCCACCAGCGCGGCGGAGCGGTTTTTGAACGAAATGCTGGATGTGACCACCGCCGACAAGCTGAGCTGGGGCTGCGACACCTGGACGCCGCAGGAGAGCTACGGCGCGCTGCTGGCGATGCGCGCGGTGCTCAGCCACACCCTCGCCGCCCGGGTGGAGCGGGGTTTGACGGATCTCGACGGCGCCCTTGACCTGGTATCGCGCATCCTGAACCTAAACGCCTCGGCGCTTTACAAAATCGGCGGCTGACGATGACCGGCAAAAAAGAGGAGGGGGTTAGGTCCCAATGTCACTAAGATAAAGCGATAAGAGCAAAGCGAAGGGAAAGATCAGCAATCGTAAGGAAGGTTGCTGATTTTTATTACAAAAATAGAGAAAAGGGGTTGACAAACGGCGGAAAAAATGTGGCGAAGCCCTTCGAAGCAGAAATACACGAAGGGAGCGCAACACCATGGACAAATACCCCTACGAGGTGATCGGCAGGTTGGATTCGATCCTAAAGGAAACGGACCGTGTGGCATGGCTGTTCTCAAAATCGCCGGAAAGAGATTTTTCCCGGCACAGGAAGCTGCCGTTCCATCGCCTCGCCAAAGCGCTGATCGGGATGGAAGGGAATTCTTTATCTCATGAAATGCTGAACTGTTTCCATTTCAGCACAGACACGCCGTCCGTACCGGCACTGATTCAGCAACGAGCGAAATTACTGCCGGAGGCGATGCCGTTCTTATTTTCAGAGGTTGTCAAAGCATTTCCCTGCCGGAAAAATATGGACGGCTACCGACTCATTGCCTGCGATGGCAGCGACCTGCGCTATCCAGCCAATCCTTCGGATGCCGATAACTTTTTCCAAGCGGACGAACATGCCCGCGGCTATAATCTCTTGCACTTAAACGCGCTCTACGATCTATACAGTAAACGGTATGTCGACGCAATCATCCAGCCCCGTAGATGCGCGGACGAAATCGGAGCGTTTGTCACAATGATCGACCGCTTTCCCGCTGATGAAAAGGTCATTTTTACCGCTGATCGTGGCTATGAAAGCTACAATG